>CADAKE010000073.1:17014-18226 GCA_902788445.1 uncultured Eubacteriales bacterium | reverse complement strand
TCGCTGGTGCCGTCCACTTTCGCGGCCAGGTACAGTTCATTGGGGATTTGCAGGAAGTTCTGCCGCAGCAGGTAAATGTAGAACACGCTCACCAGGAAGGGCACGATCAGCACGGTATACGTGTTGCGCCAGCCCAGGTTGGTGACGGTGGCGAAGTTGGTGATGGTGAACAGTTCGCCGGGGATCATCATGGTCGCCAGCAGCGCGGCGAAGAGCAATTCCTTGCCCTTGAATTCCAGCCGGGCAAACGCGAACGCCGTGAAGATCGTGATGACCAGGGAGAGCAGCGTGCTCACGATGCCCACGATCATCGTGTTCTTGAACAGCACGCCCAGGCTGGCCGTGGTGAAAGCGTCGGCGTAGTTGGTAATCAGCACCTGGGCGGGCCAGAAGGTAGGCGGGCTCAGGCGGTATTCCGCCAGGGACTTGAGGGAGGAAATGATCATCCAGTAGAACGGGAACAGCACGATGGCCGCCATGAGGAGCAGAAACAGGTAAATGCCCGTTTGGGACAGGACTTTGCCGATTTTCTGCCTGCCGGAGGTTTTCTGCATATCCCGGACATGCATCACCTGCATGGTATTCTGCGACATACCGAACCCTCCTTTCTTAATAGTGCACGCGCTTCTTGCTCACCCACAGGTTGATGAGGGTGACCACAAGAATGATGCCGAACAGGATCAGCGCGGCGGCGCTGGCGCGGCCCTGGTTGTTGCTGGCCAGGGAGTCGTAAATCAGGCCGACCATGGTGTTCAGGCGGTGGGCGTCATGCACCGGGCCCATGGATTCGCCGAAGATACCCACGATGGAGGTGTACTCCTTGAACCCACCGATGAAGCCGGTAATGACCACGTAGGCCAGCATGGGGGAGAGGAGGGGCACCGTGATCTTGGTCAGCACCCGCCAGCGGGGGGTGGAGTCCACCTTCGCGGCTTCATAGTACTGCTTGTTGATGCTGGTCAGGCCGCCCAGCAGAATGAGGATTTTAAAGGGCAGGGCGTTCCACACGATGTACACGATCAGCACGAACATGTTCGCCCAGTATTCCGAGCCGGAGTTGATCCAGTTCACCCAGTTTCCGCCGAAGAAGCGGATGATATCGTTCACGATGCCGTAGCTGCTGATGAGCGGGCGGCGGGTGCCCACGCTGCCGATCACGTTGAACATGGCGGCGAACACCATGCCGATGGCGATGGAGTTGGTCACGTAGGG
>CADAKE010000073.1:0-17002 GCA_902788445.1 uncultured Eubacteriales bacterium | reverse complement strand
GCGATGAGCAGCGCCAGCACGGTGGACACGGGCACCGTGATGAGGCACAGCAGGATGGTGTTGGTCAGGGCTTGCTGAAATTCAACGTTCTCGACGACCTTGGTAAAGTTTCCGATGCCGAACTGGAACGAGGCTTCGCCGCCGATATTGGCCAGGCCGCTGTAATTCTCCATGAAGGCCATTGCCACGGTATTGATGATAGGCCACACCGTGAACACCAGCAGCAGCACAATCGCCGGCGCCAGGTACAGCCAGGCTTTCCATTGCTGTTTGCTTTCAACCATCTGTCTCACCTCATAAAATGAATCCGCTCTTCGGTTTTCTTATTGAAAATGAAGATCTTATGGGGTTTGATGTCATAGCGCACGTGCTCCCCGGTCACAGCCAGCCGGTTATCGGCGTTGACGATGGAGCGGACGAGGGGATTCAGGCTGGCCTCGTGGGTGGTGACGATGCTCACGTCGCGGCCCATGACCTCCACGTTGACCGGCTTGCAAATCAGCGCGCCGGTGTCGCTGAGGATGAAGCCCTCGGGCCGGATGCCCACGATCACGTCCTGGTCGGCCACGTCGGGAATCTCCATCACCGCGTCGGAGCCGATGTACAGGGTGCCGTCCTTCACCAGGCCGGAGAACACATTGATGGGCGGCGTGCCCAGGAACTTAGCCACGAACAGGTTGGCCGGATCGTCGTACACGTCCTGGGGCTTGCCAATCTGCTGCACGACGCCGGATTTCATCACCACGATCATGTCGGAAATGCTCATGGCTTCTTCCTGGTCGTGGGTGACGAACACGGTGGTGATGCCCGTTTCCTTCTGGATGCGGCGGATTTCCTCGCGGGTTTGCAGGCGCAGACGGGCATCCAGGTTGGAAAGCGGCTCGTCCAGGAGCAGCACCCTGGGCATTTTCACCAGCGCCCGGGCGATCGCCACGCGCTGCTGCTGGCCGCCGGAGAGTTCGCTGGGCTTGCGGTCGAGCAGCTGGTCGATCTGCACCAGACGGGCGGCTTCCTCCGCGCGCTTGAGCATGGTGTCCTTGTCCAGCTTATCTTTGCCCTTCAGGTTTTGCAGGGGAAACAGGATGTTCTGCTTCACCGTCAGATGGGGATAGAGGGCGTAGTTCTGAAACACCAGGCCGATGCCGCGGTTCTCGGTGGACAGTTCGGTCACGTCATCGTCCCCGAAGAAGATTTTTCCGCTGGAGGGCTTCTGCAATCCGCTGATCATGTACAGCGTGGTGCTCTTGCCGCAGCCGGAGGGGCCCAGCAGGCCGATCAGCTTGCCGTCGGGAATTTCAAAATTGAAATTGTTGACGGCCACCACTTCCTCGTTGGACTTCTTGTTGCGGCTGGGAAAGACTTTGGTCAGGTTTTGCAGGACGATTTTCATACGGTATCCCTTCCTCCTTTGCAAACGGGGTGATGGAGCATATATGCTTCACGCGCGCCCCATGCAGGGCGGCGGCAAGGAACAGGAACGAGAGTGAAGTTAGAAGATAGGAGATAGGAGTTTTTAATGACAGATTGCTGAATTCATGCATCCGAACAGCTATATCGTTTCCGTAACTATTCAGTCGTTCTTTTAAAAACACATGAAGCAACAATACCTTATCATTGTAGGGGCGGATATCATCCGCCCGTATTTGCAGATAATCACAAGCGATGATTCATTGACCCAACTGGATGATGTATGCGGGGATGCGGGCGGATGATATCCGCCTCCTCTCTCCTCTCTCCTAACTCCTCACTGAATATGTGTCTTTCTCCCGCATTGCCGCTTCCGCGGCGATTTGCGCCTTAAACGCGGCCACCTCTTCCGGGGTTTCAAAGATTCTCTGGCTGGCCTCGTCGATGGCGACTGTATTCGCCAGCAAATCGTGAATGAGGGAATTGGTGTGGGTGGCGATCATGACGACGATTTCGGTGATGAGAATTAAGCCAATCACCGCCGGGCCGACCACGCCGATGGTGCCCCAGTAGATCATCAGGAGGATCAATACCGGAATCATGGTTTCAATGGTGTATTTGCCCAGGATGGCGCGGATAAACAGCGTCGGGCCGTGCACTCGGGTGCCGTCTGTTTTCATCAGGCCCAGCCCGAAAATTTTCTTGCCCACCGTCTGCCCGTCGCCCAGCTTCAGGGGAATCAGAAATTCCCAGATCAGATAAGCAAAAAAGAAACCCAGGGAAAGGATCAGCACGGACAGTTGCAGCATCATCTGGTGGGCGCGCAGGGCTTTCGCGTCGGCGTTCAGGGCGGCAAAGGCTTCATCCACTCGTTGGGTTTCTTCGGGGGTCAGGGCTTCGTATTCGGTTAGCGTCATGCGCAGGTCGACCTGGTACTCCTGGCCGTAGCGCTCGTAGCTTTCGTTCACCGTGCGGCTGTATCCGTCGTATCCTGTCAGCGCGGACAGGCCCCAGGCGATCAGCACGGCGATCACGATCAGCAAAATCCCGTCAAACAGAAAGGCGGAGATGCGTTTCCACATGCTGGCCTTCTGAAGATCATAAGCCATCGGCGCTTCCCCCTCTTTCATCATTCACGGCGGCAGTACGGGTGTATCTCTGTTTCTATTCCATTATACAAAAAAACGTCACAAAAATCTACAATATTACAAAATTGTTAGAAATAATTGTTGCCGCGAAAACTTTCGGCCAGGGGTTTGCCAAATCGCCGCGAATACGATACAATAGAGGAAAAGCGAATATGTGTGATGGGGGACGCTATGTTTGAAAAAATCACGGAAGCCATACAGGCCCACGATCCGATCATCCTGCACCGCCACGCCAGCCCGGACGGGGACGCGCTGGGCTGCCAGATTGGGCTGAAGCATCTGATTCAGAAAAACTATCCGGGGAAAACCGTGTACGCCGTGGGCGACGCGGCGGGACGCTACGCCTTCATGGAGGATTCGGTCATGGACGAGGTGCCGGACGCGGCATACGCCACCGCGCTGGCCATCATCCTGGACACCTCCGGGAAATCCCTGATCAGCGACAGCCGGTTTTCGCTCGCGCCTTTTACCGCCCGGATCGACCATCACCTGTTTCTGGAACCGATTGCCCAGACGGAAGTGGTGGACACGACCTTTGAAAGCTGCTGCGGGCTGGTGACGCAGATGGCGATGGAAAACGGCTGGCAGCTGGACGCGGTCGCCGCGTCCTCCCTGTTCACCGGCATGGTGACGGATTCCGGCCGCTTCCGCTACGACGCCACCAGCGCGCGCACCTTCCGCCTGGCGGCGTTTCTGATGGAGCAGCCCATCGACACGGAAAAGCTGTACCGGAACCTGTATACCACCGATCTTGCCCAGGCGCGGCTGCGCGCGCAGTATGTGATGAAGATTCAGCGGACGGAGCGCGGGGCCGCCTATATCTACACCACCCGGGAGGAACTCGCCGGGCTGGACGCCGATTGGTTTTCCATTTCCCGGGGGATGGTCGGCGTGATGGCCGACCTGAGGGGCGTGGACATTTGGGCGAACTTTACGGAAACGGATCGGGGCGTGGTGGCGGAACTGCGCTCCAGTCGGCTGAACATCTGCCCTGTCGCCATGCGGCACGGCGGCGGGGGACACGCGAAAGCCTGCGGGGCCACGCTGCGCAATCGGGAGGAAGCCATGGCGCTTCTTGGGGAACTGGACGCTATGCTGGAGGAAACGCTATGAACAAAGAGATGATGCGCGCCATTCTGGATACCATCGAAGCGTACCCGACCATCTTTCTTTTCCGTCACGCCAGGATGGATGGGGACTGCGCGGGCGCGTCCAAGGGGCTCAAGGAGATGCTTCGGGCCTCCTACCCCGACAAAACCGTGCTGCTGGTGGACGCGCAGCAATCGGATTTCCTGGCCTTTCTTGGCCCGGACGACGATCCCGTGCCTGACGAAGCGTACCAGGACGCCCTGGCTATCGTGGTGGACACCGCCGACCGGGAGCGCATTTCCAACCAGAAATACGCCCTGTGCCGGGAAATAATCAAAATTGACCACCACATTGAGATGGACGTTTACGGTGATCTGAACTGGGTGGAGCCGGAACGCTCCGCCGTGTGCGAAATGATCGCGGAGCTGTATTGGGAAAACCGGGACAGGCTGGTCATGACCCGCGAGGCCGCCACCTATATCTATCTGGGCATGGTGACGGACTCGGGCCGTTTCCGCTACGGCGGCGTCAACGGCGACACCCTGCGCCTGGCCGGGATGCTGCTGGATCAGGGCATCGACACGGAAACGCTCTACGCCAACCTGTACCTGCACAGCTATGAAACGCTGAAATTCCGGGCCTGCGTGTATGAGCGCATGGAACGCACGGAGCACGGCGTGGCCTACATCTATGTTTCACGCGAAATGCAGCGGACGTTCGGGCTGAACTTTGAGGCGGCCAGCAACGTGATTTCTTATCTGGAAAACATCCGGGGCTGCCTGTGCTGGCTGGCCTTTATCGAAACCGACCCGCCCGAGGAGGGCATCCGGGTGCGGCTGCGCTCCCGGTTTATGACGGTAGACAAAATTGCCAATCTCCACCACGGCGGCGGCCATGCCAACGCCAGCGGCGCCACGGTGTACAGTCGGGCGGAAATGCAAGCCCTGATCAGGGAAGCGGACGAAGCGGCAAGGGACTATAAGGAAACCAACACGGGGTGGATGTAAACGGCGTGTATCCGCCCGCTGTCCGCGTGCTGATCCCCGCCAGAAAAAGCACGAAGGGCAGGCTTTTACAAGTATTTGTCAAACCAATCATACATTTCCTGGTAGTAGCGCCGAAGCAGCAGAGGATTCCGGGGCTGGTCGTGGGGCGTTTGCGGGAAAATGACCATGCGCACGGGCAAATCCGGATGGGTGTCCTTGATGGCGGTGAACAGCTGATGGGCCCCCTCCACGGGACAGCGCAGGTCGTCCTCCCCGTGCAGGATGAGGAAGGGCTTATCAATATTCTCCGCGTAGGAAACGGGAGACTTGCGCAGGGCGTCCGCCATAAATTCCTCGAAAGTCGGGAAACCTTTGCTGTCTCCCTGCATGTCGGAGGAAGCGTAACCGATCAGATTGCTGGCCACGCTGCGCTGGGTGATATAAGCCCGGAACCGCTTGGCGTGGGCGGCAATCCAGTTGGTCATGTAGCCGCCGTAGCTGCCGCCGGTCACCCCCAGGCGGTTTTCGTCGATCCAGTCAAAGCGCCGCAGGGCTTCATCCACGAATTGCAGGATGTCGGTGTAGGCGCTGCCGTCCATGGAGCGGACATAGTTTTGATGGCGACTTCCGTAGCCGCTGCTGCCCCGGGGATTGCACCACAGCACGGCATAGCCCCGGGCGGCCCAGGCCTGAAATTCCGCGGTAAAGCCATAGGTATAGAAGGGGTGGGGCCCGCCGTGAATGTACACAACGGCGGGATATTTTTTGCCGTTTTCCTGCCGGGCCGGATGGGTAACGAACCCATGCACCCGGCTTTCCCCGTCCAGGGTGGTGAAAAAGAAATCCTCCGTGGGGGCGATTTCGCAGTCGGAAAGGACGCCCTCGGCGGACTGAACCAGGGTTTCGCCCGCTTCTGGGTGCTTTAAGTCGATCAGGATGTATGCCTCGGGCCGATCCGTCCGGCCCTCCGCGATCATCATTTTGCCCTGCTGAACGCGGCTCAGTCCGTGAACGACCCGCTTGCCCGCGCGCACGGGATGAGCGTGAAGGTCGCTGACTTGCAGGCGGTACAGATTTGCCTGGCCTTGCCAGCCGGAAACGAAATAAATGTCGCCGGTGGCGGGATCAATCTGTACCTTGTCCAGCCCGTTCCCGCAGAAACCGTTGTAGGGAAACTGCACGCACTGATAGCAGCCTTCATCCGCCTGGAACAAGCGGGCGGGTTCTCCGCCGCCGATGGGGAAGGAGTACAGCGCGGCGGTGGGATAGCCGAAGGTGGGATCGGCCTGGGGGTCCAGCACGCCCATCACGATGCTTTGCCCGTCCGGCGTGAATACGGGACGGATGGGATTTGGATAGGATACCATGACCAGATCTTTGGATATTTGCCGGAATTGGGGATGCTCCTCCCGCAAATCCATCACGAACAGGTCAAAGCCGATGCTCTCTTCCTTGGGCCGGTTCATGTTGCCCGCGGCGGCGATATACCGCCCGTCCGGGGAAAAGCAATGGTGCATCCAGTCGCTTTCCCCCTGGGTCAATTGTGTCGTTTCGCCCGTTTCCGCGTCCGTCAGGAACAATTGCACGTGGCCGTCGGGCCGGATGAAGCCCGCGCCGTCCACCTTGTAATGGAAATCCTCGATCACCACGGGCTCGTCGGAAGGGGCTTCTTCATGATCCTCCGTTTCCTGGGAGGAGGAGAATAGAATATGCTTCCCATCCGGGCTCCAGATGGGTTCCATCGCCGCGCCGGAAATGGACGTAACCACCTTCACTTCGCCGGAAACCAAATCAGCCACGCAGACCTGGCGGCCCTTTCCGGGCAGNNNNGAAAACCGGGGATAGGCTTCCCCACCGCCCCCGGCGGTGTATTTTTTCGTTTCGTTTGTGTTCAGGTTTTTCACCATCACGCCGCCGGTATGGTTGGAGGCCCAGCACACCAGCGCCTGCCCCGCGTGCCAGTCGCCGCCGTTCAGCCGCTCGATGCCGATGCAGTCGTCCAGGGTCATCAATCGCTTATTCATGAGCCGCCTCCTTTCCTTGCAGATAGGTTTTCATCCAGTCCACGATCTCCTTGAGATGCCGCACCTGATTGTTCATATTCCCGGTGCGGGTGAGGGCATGGTTTTCCTGGGGGAACATCACCAGCCGCAGGGGGACTTCCGGCCTGCGCTCCTTCATGGCGATGAACATTTGCTCCGCCTGCTCGAAGGTGCAGCGGTAATCCTTGTAGCCGTGCAAAAGCAGCAGCGGCGTGCTGATTTGATCCACCCGGCTCACGTTGCTGCCCCGGGCCCGGTCGATCAAATAATCCAGCATGAAAAAATGGGGCGGCACTTCCCCAGAGGCTGACACCCAGCCCACGTCCCCGGTGCCGTAGGAGGTGCCGGGATTGGCAAACACCCGCTGGCCCGCGGCGGCGGCAAAGTATTTGGTTTTGCCGATGAGCTTGAGGGTCATGTAGCCGCCGTAGCTGCCGCCGGTCACGCCCAAGTGATTTTTTTCAATCCAGCCCCGCTTCGCCGCGTCCTCGCACATGTCGATGAGATCGTTCAGCGGTTCATCCTTCCAGCACACGCCGCCCGCCCGGAAATCCCGGCCAAAGCCTGCGCTGCCCCGGGGATTGCCGTGAATGACTCCAAAGCCCGTCGCCGCCAGGGCGTGGAATTCGTGCCAGTAGGCGGGGGCGTACATGGTTTCCGGGCCCCCTTTGATGTCCAGCACAGCGGGCGCGGGTTCCGCCGCGCCGATGGGATGGGTGAAGAAATAGGTCAGTTCCGCTTTCCCGTCACGGGAAGGGATATGGATTTCCTCGGTGACGGGCAATTCGTATTCCGCAAGCCAGGTTTGTTCGTTCGTGAGCCGTTTGTGATTCACATACAGGTCGGCGGGAGCGGTTTCACTGCCTGCCAGCACAGCCAAATCGCCCTGTCCATTCACGGCAAAGCCGGTCAGATCGGAGTAATTTTCAGAAACGGTTTCAATCGCTTTTGGGTCGCTGAACGGCACGGAGAACAGCTTCGTTTTGCCGTGAAAGCCCCCCAGGAACAAGAGCCTGTCCGGCAGCACAGCGAAGCAGGAGCGGTTCTCTCCGTTTTCCGTGCGCCCGGCGATCATTTCATCCACGCCCTCGCAGAGAGATTCGTCCGTTAAATCCGGCAGGAATACTGGGTCGCCGCCACCTTCAACCATGAATCGGGCCACCGCCTGGGAATAGCCGTTATCAAATTTCTGGAAAGCCAGGGCATACACAAATTGCCCGTCGGCGGAAAACACCGGAGCCTGGGAGGGGGTGTACATCATGTCCGTTCCCATTTTGACCGCAGACCGGCCGTCATCCCGGCAGACCATCAATTCCGCCGTGCGGCCCTTGGGCCCGCCGTAGGGATACGCAAAGAACGCAATCGTTTCCCCGTCCGGTGATAGGGCGGGATAGACGCATTCAGTCTGCTTCATCTGCGGCAGCAAGCGCTGTTTCCCGTTCCTGACCAGGCCAAGACGGGGCATTTCCCCTTTCCGCATCCCGAACCATTCGTCCATTTTGTAGGTCAAATCCTCAGCCACATAGGGGCGCAGAGCCAGCTCCGCTTCCCAGGCCGCTTTTTCCTCGGCCGTCATTTCGGTGAAGCACAGGCTGTTTTCGATTTCCTCTGACCATAGGATGGTTTCGAAGGCAATCACGCCATTGACCACATCGTAATGGGTAACCCCGTGGCGCAGGGTGGTTTTCTGCCGCCGTTCTTCTGCGATTTCCCACACCTGGTATTCGCCGGAGGCGTCGGAAAGCAGATACAGCGTGCCGTCTGGCAGGAACCGGGGCTGCGTTTCATGAACCCCCGCCGGGGATTCATACACAGTCTCGCCTGATTCCGCGTTAATCACCCGCACGATGGGCTGGCATACCCCCTGCCCGTCCGGGCGCTTGATGACCACCGCGGCAAGGCTTCCGTCCGGAGATACCTGGGGCCAGGAAAGGTAGGAAAAGCGCCAAAGATCATCGGGCGTAAACTGCTTTTTCATGAATTCATCCTTTCATCGGAGGGCCCAGCGGTAGGAAAGGGTCTCCTTGCCGGTATCGGCCTCCCGGGCCTTTTCTTCCGAAACGGTAAACAGGCTGCCGAAGCTGTCCGGGTCGGGGGCGAAGTCTTCCCCTTCGTGCATGGCGCGCCAATCGCCTGACACATCTATGCCGCCAATGCGCTTTACCGCCTCCAAAAACACTTCGTTGCCCAGCGTTGCGCCGTTTCTGCCCTGCTCCAAAATATCCAGCACCACGTCGTCAACAGATGCCTTACCCTTCGTGGCGCGGCGGATTTTCGCGTCGGTATTCGCCAGGAAGAAAACGCCCCGCCCATAGGAAAGCCGCTGGGCCCGGCGATCTTGCCAGCAGATTTTCGCCGCTTCCAGATTGGATAAATGCCGGGTGGGATTGGTGTAATAAGCGTCGGTACGCTTCTGGATTTCCGAAAGGGCCTGCTCCTTTGTAATCAGGCCGTTCCGCAGGGGGATCATGATGGAATAGTATTCCGCCGTACCCTCGGCGTACCAGGTGGTGACGCCGTAGGGGTTATCGTTCAAATGGGGCCAGTTGTGCACCATTTCATGGGCCAGTAGGTTTTGCTTTTCCGCCACAGTAACCGTTTGCCGACTGTTCCACCCGAACATATAGGACCGTTCCAGCGCGGTGCCGCCGCTGGATTCCGTCAGGTCGTGCCGCATGAAAATGCGGTACACGGGCTGGCTGTCCCGGAAAAAGCGCTGCATGACGCCGAACAGGTTCCGGGTAAACACCGCCAGTTCGTTTACGTCAAATGGTGGTTCCGTCAGCCAGTAAAAGCCGAATTCCCCCTCCGTGACGCTGCGGACGGGGCCAAAGGCAAAATAAGCCTGGCGCAAGTGATCCAGTTCGCCCTGATAGGATACATCGCCTTCGCCCCAGGTGCAAACCCCTTTGCTGCCAGCGGGCAGATGGGACAGATCCCAGTGCAGGGAAACGTCTCCCTGCCAGGATGGCGCATCCACCAGGAACGCCAGCCCCGGCCCGCTGACGCCGCCATTTTCTTTGGCAAACTGGAAATAAGGGCCGTGGCGGCCTTGGGACAGGCGTTCGCAGGGCTGAACGGTATAGCGGATTACGACCGCTCCCTGGGTATCCCGCGCCGCGTCAAAGTGGCGGTACAGAATGGGATAGGGATTGGTTTCCCGAAGGGTAAAGGGAACTTCTCCCGCTTCGTCCCGGACGGAAATATCCATGGGCTCCGCGCCGGGCACGGACACGGTGTTCAGCTGGGCGCGGAAGATTTCCTGCCCCGTGGGAATGTTCAGTTCATCAAATTGATAGGCAATTTCCACCCGGCTGATTTCGTCCGCTTCCGCAAAGGGAGTCAGGGTGATGCTGCACGCGCTCATTTCCGCGCCTCCAGGTAAACCAGCCTGGCCGCGGCAATGTCCTCCACCGCCAGGCCCAGGGCGTCGAACAGGGTAATGTCTTTTTCGCTCTGCCGTCCCGGAACCTTGCCCAGCAGCAGTTCGCCCACGGAACCGACGACGTGGTTTTCTTTAATCAGGCCCTCCCGCAGAGGAACCAAATATTCCCCGCTTTCCTTTTTGCAGGCGGGCGTGTGGTCGGCGTACAGCCGGGACGCCGCCACCAGATCGGACGCCGCTTCACGGGTGATGGGGGAGAAGGTGCCCACCGCGTTGACGTGGGCACCGGGCTTCACCATGGCTTTCGTCAGATAGGCTTCCTTGGCGGGCGTCAGGGTGCAGATGATGTCCGCGTCCCGCACGGCGCTTTCCACACTGTCGCAAATCGTTACAGGCAGGCCATATTTTTCTTCCGTCTCTTTTTTGAATTTCTCCGCGGCGGCGGGGTTCAGGTCGTACACCCGCACGGATTGAATCTCCCGAATCAATCGGATGGCTGCCAGATGGGACCGGGCCTGGGCCCCCGCGCCGATCAGCGCCAGGGAATGGGCGTCCTTCCGTGCCAGCAAATCCGTCGCCACGGCGGACACGCAGCCGGTGCGGATTTCGGTAATGGAGCCCGCTTCGATAAGGCCGGACACCGTGCAGTGCTCGCTTTCGAACAGCATCACATAGCCGATATGGGAGGGATATTCCGTGCCCATATTGGGGGCATAGGCGGCAATCACCTTGGCCCCGAAGAAATCCCCCACGTAGGCGGGCATGAAGCCGAACGCCGCGGTGTTTGGCATTTTGCAAATGAGCCGCTGGGGCATATCGCATTTTCCGCTTTCCAGATCGGAAAGGGCTTCCTGCATGGCGGCCATGCACTTTTCAGGGGTCAGAATCTCCCGCACCTGTTTTTCTTCCAAGAGCAGCATACTATTTCCTCTCCTTCCACGCTGTTTCCAAATCTGTTAACGCTTTTTTGACGCACCAAGTCGGCGACGCCACGCACATGCGGATGAAGCCCGGCGCGCCGTATGCGCCGCCGCCGTCCACATGGAAAAACGCTTTGCTATACAAAAAGTCCAGCATACTTTCTTCGTCTTTGAAATAAGGCCGCAGGTCAATCCACAGCACATAGGCTCCTTCGCCGCCGTACACCCGGCTTTCGGGAAAGAGGCGCAGAAATGTTTCCCTGACCAGGCGGATGTTTTCTTCGCACACCTGATTGGAGGCCCTGACCCAGGCGAGGCCCGCCTCGCTGTACCCCGCCAGCACGCATTCGTAAGCCAGCGGGTCCATGCTGCCGTAATGGTCGCGGGTGCGGCGGTCGGCAAAGGCTTCCCGCAGAGCGGGGTCGGAAATGAATAGATTGGCATGGTTGAGGCCCGTCAGCCCGAAGGATTTCCCCAGGGAGGTGGACACGATCAATTGAGGCCAGGCTTCCTTCATTTCCAGGAAGGACGGGCAGCGAATGCCGCCATAGCAGTTGTCCGCAAATATTTCATCGGAGAAGATAACGGCCTCATATTGCTTCGCCAGCGCCGCGAGGTGAGCAAGTTCTTCCCTTGTCCAAATCTGCCCGATGGGGTTGTGGGGATTGCAGAGCACGATCAACTGGATATTGCCCTTTTGCAGCAGGCTTTCCAGCCTTTCAAAATCCATTTCATAGCGGCTGTCCCGCTGAATCAGCGGGCAGGAAACCACGGGCCGGTTCAGCCTGTCCGCCGCCTGGGCGAAGCGGTTGTAGACCGGGGGCATCACCAGCAGCGCGTCGTCCTCTTTGGGTAAAAATAACCGGATAGCGGAGGACAAGCCGTGGATGGTGCCCAGCGTCGGAACAATCCAATCGGGGCTGATTTCCACACCCCGGCTGTGTTTCATCCACCAGCGCACGGCATCCTGATAGGCCGCGTCCATGATCGTAAAGCCATACAGGCCGTTTTCCGCCAGTCGCTTCACCGCCTCCCGAATCACCGGGGCGGTGGGATAATCCGGCTCCGCGCCGTCGAAGCTGACGTTCCCATGATCCAGCACCGCCTGCGGGGTGAACATGCGCTTTAGGTTGGCGGGCCTGCGCCGCACCACCGTTTCAAAATCAAATTCCATGTTTTACGCCGTCCATCCGTTTTTGTTCTTTGCCGCCGATCAGCACCAGCTTCACGTTGTCCGCGTGGGCCAACACTTGAATGTCGTCCAGCGGATTCCCCTGCACCAGCACCAGGTCGGCCAGCTTGCCCGCTTCGATCGTGCCGATTTCGTGCGCCCGCTTCATTAATTTGGCCCCGTTGATGGTGCCCGCCTTGATGGCTTCCATGGGGGTATAACCGCATCGGGTGAGGCTGTAAAACTCCCGGCCGATTTCGCTGAACGGGGTATTGGGACTGTTGGAATAATCGGTGCCCAGCGCCACCATGATGCCGTATTCATGGGCCAGATGGAAGGAACGCATGGAGGCTTCCTTCACGCCCTGGGCCTTGCGCATCATGTGGGGCGGCAGGTTTTTCATGTCCGCCAATCCCAGGGCCACGCTCAGGGTAGTCACCAGTGGCACGTTGTTCTTTTTCATGATCTGCACGCATTCCTCGTCCAGCATCACCCCGTGCTCCACGCAGTCGATGCCCGCCTTCAGCGCCGCCTTGGTGCCCGCCGTGCCGGTGCAGTGGGCGGTCACATAGGTGTTGTGCCGGTGGGTTTCATCAATGATTACTTTCAATTCTTCCGGGGAAAACTCCTGATCGTTGTAATCGTCGATGGCGGAGGATACGCCGCCGGTGGCGCAGATTTTGATAAACTCCGCGCCCTCCCGGAACTGCCGGCGAACGCCCTTGTAGCACTCCTCCGGCCCGTCCATCATGAAGCCCGTCAAATCTTCCTCGTTGCACTGGGCCACGGGCTTGGACACGTCAAAATCGCAATGGCCGGAGGACATGCTCAGCACCCGTCCGCCCACCATGATGCGGGGGCCCTTGATGTTTCCCGCGTTGATGGCGTCCTTGAGTGCCCGGCCAAAAGCGCTCATGTCCCGCACGCCGGTCACGCCCGCGTCCACCAGGTCGCTCAAATCCTTCACGGTGGTCAGCAGCAGGTCATAAGGCGTGTCGCCCGTTTTGTGTACGCTCTCCGAGCCCACCAAATGAATATGCGCGTCGATAAAGCCCGGCAGGATGGTGGCGTTTTCGCAGGTGAGGATGTCGGCGTTTTCGGGAATGGGGGCCTGCTCCTTCGGCCCCGCGTAAACGATTCTTTCCCCTGCCACGACCACCGCGCCGTTTTCCAGCGCTTCGTCGCCCACGGCGTCAATGACGCGGCCCAATAAAACCTTTGTTTCGCTCATGTGATCCTTCTCCTTATTGTTCAAGCAGCTTCCGCATATCGGCAAGGAACGCTTTCTTTCCTTTCTCCGTGGAATACACACCATGCCCGCCGGGATACTCCCGAACTGTCACCCGTTCTTTCGGAAGTCCCGCGTGGGATACCATATACCGGGTGTTGCCCGCGTGGGTGCAAAGATCGTACAGCCCGCTGGCGAACAGCAGCCGCATCCCCGGTGTGCGCTCCATGCCGTCCTTCAGGCATTCTATATGGGAGCGCTTGTATTCGCCCACATCCTCGGTGTCCGTGTTAAAGAGTATGTTCACGTTGATGTTGCCGGTATAATACAGCCGGTCGGTTTTCACGTTCAGCCGGGGCAGCAGCAAGCCGTTCATGACCTGAATCGGCACGTTGTCGCCGCCCAAGATGCGGTAGGTTTCGTTTACGGGGGTTTTCAGCCTCGCGTCGTACAAATCCAGCACATACCCCGGCAGGGCCTGGCGCTGGAAATCTTCTGCGGAACGCATTTGCAGTCCGCTGTTCAGGAAATAACCCTGGCCGACGCCGGTGAATTCCTGCAATTTTTCCGCGCAGTGCGCTTTGGTACCCTCCGGCAAATCGTCCCCTTCGTAGAGGGCGGGAAGCAATTCCTTCCGGGCGAAATCACAGGCGGCATGTACGAAATCCTCCTGGCCGCAGGGCTTTTCCTCCAGATGATACCAATGGGTGGCCGCCATGGCGGGCATCATGGAGAGCGCCAAAGGCTGGCCGCTTTCCCCGGCGGCCCAGCCGATGAGGGCCACGCCCTGCACGGGAATGCCCGGCACCATGCGGCTTTCGGAATAGGGGCTGCGGCCCAATTCCGCGATCACCCGGCAGGCCCGCACCGTGCCGTAGCTTTCCCCGGTGATATAAATTGGGCTGTTCCAGCGCCCGCGGCGGCGCAGCCATTCGATGATGAGGAAAGCCACGCTGCGGGCGTCCCCATCCACGGAATAATACTTGCCTGCCTTTTCGGGGTTCAGCAGCCGGGACAGACCCACGCCCACCGGGTCCACAAATACCAAATCGCACGCGTCCAGCAGACAGTCCGGGTTTTCTTTAAGCCCATATACCGGCCTGCCCGCTTCGTCTGTTTCAATGAGCCAGGGGCCGAAGCATTCCAGGTGCAGGGTGGAGGTGGCGGAGCCGGGGCCCCCGTTCCACAGGAACATGACAGGGCGATTCTTTTCTTCGGTTTCCGCGATGTAGGAAATGGCGAACAGGGACGCTTCCGGCGCGCCGTCCGGGGAACGGAACAAAAAATCCTCGGAAACGCTGCGGAAATGTACATTTTTCCCTTGCAGCGTAATTTGATGGCACGCTTCAAAACAGCCCGGCTGGAAGCTTTCCAGGCTGAACGGTTCCGGCAGGGAAGGAATCATGGGGTTTCCTCCTTTCGCGCAATCACCCGGGGTTCATGATGGCAGACGGAAACAATTTTACCGCACCGGCTGCCCTGGACGGTTACGGTGATCTCACAGGGTTGGGAGATGCGCACCCGGAAGCGTGCCAGCTTTTTGGAGAAGCCCGCCAAATTTCCAAGGTTCACCGCGCTGTCCCCGATCACTTCGCACCCGCCGATGGACACGGTCAAATCATTTCCGACGCCTATTTTTTCGGCCTGTTCCGTGCCGCTGGCGGGCAGGAAGCCGGTGTTGGCGACGGTGACGAATAAGGTTTCAGTCTGATCTTCCCGCCACTGCTTTTCATCCCATGCCCTGTCAGTTTTCAATATCTGAATACGCGGCAGGGATTTGAAGCCCACCAGCGCGGCGTCGCAGGCTTTTTGGCATACGCCTTTCAGCAGATGAACGGGCGGGTTCTGCCTGGAAAACTTTTCGCTCCAGCCGCCGATTTCCACCGTAGTGCCGCTCTCCGGGCCGCTGAAATCAGGATGATCGAAGGCCGTCCAGTTTTTGAAGCCCCTGCCGCCGTTATGCTGTTCATCCCATTGCAGGGCGGTTTCGGCCTCCCGGAGGAACTGCTCCTCCGATTCCGCGAAAAACATGCTCCAGCTTTCCGGCCGGTCCGGGTCGGCTTGAAAATGGAAATCCCACAATTCGGTCACAAAGGCCATGACGCCTTTTTCAAAATATTCCCAGGTGGTATAGCTGCCGGGGGCGATATCCTTGGCTCCTTCCGGGAAAATGCCCTCGCATTTGTAGCCCGTTTTCTTTCGCATGGCCAGGCCCAATTGGCGCATGGCTTCCCCGTCCGGCGCGTCCAGATGGGGGCAGAAAGCGGCGGGGGAAATGTGCAGGCCGCCGTAAGTATGGAAATTCATGTGAAAGGCGATGTTGGGATGCGTGCATACAAAATTATACAGCGCCTTTACTTCCTTGTCGTGCAAAGGTTCCGGGCCGCTGGTGGGCCGGGCGGGGTCGGGATACTCCTTGTTCCATTCAAAGGGAAACTGGCGGTTGGGGTCCAAGTCCTCCTGTATGTTCGCGGCCCGCAGGTTTACGAACTCCTCCGGCGTGCCTTTGAAACAGCCCTCCGGCACCAGGGTGTAAAATGGGCCCTCTGTGTCCTCCGGGCCCCGCTGCATCATGATGCGCGGGTCTTTTTCGTAAGCCTTCCATTTTCCGGCGGGGTCTGAAACGCGCATTTGGCGGATTTCCCCGTCCCCGTCCATGTCGCGGGGCTGGATGCCGGTATCCTCGGGATAGTACTTTTCCGTGGAGCCCCGCAGCACCCAAGGCGTGGTCAAATATACCTCCGCCGCGTCAGCGTTGATGCGGGGGATGGCGTACACCGTGTACCGATCCAGCAAACCGGTGATGGTTGCATCGTGCCCGTAGGCGGACAGCCATTGATCGAGGACGTACAGCACCGCCATGGAGGAGGCCACCTCCCCGGAATGCAGGTTGCCGTCCATGTAAAACGCGGCTTTTTCTTCGGCTGCGCCGGTGGCGGGATTGCAAACGGTGAGACAGAAAATGTCCCTGCCCTCATAGGTTTTCCCGATACTGGACAGGGAGCACAGCGCGGGATATTTCCGGACAAAATCCCGCAGGGCTTCCGCCACTTCGTCGTACAGAAAATAATGATCCATCTTCACGGGCTTTGTTCCTTTCCGTATTGGTTCAGCCAGTCCAGGGTTTCCTTCTGGATGGCGATGTAATCCGGCAGGGCGTCCCGGCTGTACCCATGGCAGCAGTCCGGCAGCAGCATCAATTTGACTGGCAGATCAGGATGGCAGTCCTTTAAAGCTGTATAGAATTGATGCGCGTTTTCAGGGGGCACCTGCTGATCTTTTTCACCGTGGATGATGAGGGTGGGAATGTTTACTTCCCCCGCATGGTAGATGGGCGACATTTTCACCGTGTCCACCAGGAAATCCTGGAAATCCCGGTAGTCGTTGAAAATGGACTGGCCCGCCTGGGAGGAGCAGAAATGGATGAACAGCCAGTTGGTGACCCCTTTGATCACCACGGCGCTGCGGAACCGGGCGGTGCTGCCCGCCATCCAGGCCGCCATATAACCGCCGTAGCTGCCGCCTAAAACGCTGACGGCATTTTTGTCCAATTGGGGATACCGGCGCAGGGCCTCGTCCAGCAGGCACAGGACATCGTTGGCCGCGCCGCCGTCATAGGCGTGCTC
>CADAKE010000072.1 GCA_902788445.1 uncultured Eubacteriales bacterium | reverse complement strand
CCCTTCCAGGGCAGCGTGATGGCGAACTTCGCCAATGACCTGGGCGCCAAGAAAGCCTACGTGCTCACCATGCTGGGCGAAGACTACGGCAACGGCCTGGGCCACTTCTTCACCGACGCCTTCAAGGGCCTAGGCGGCGAAGTGATCGCTGAAACCTTCCCCGAAGGCACCAGCGATTTCACCGCGTACATCAACAACGCCATCAACGCGGGCTGCGACGCCGTGTTCGCTCCCTGCGCCACCACCTACGCTTCCCTGATTATCGACCAGGCCGCTTCCCTGAACGTCACTTTCCCCCTGCTGGCGGGTGACACCTGGGAATCCTCTGTTATCCTGGACGCTGCCAAGGGCAAGAACATCAACGTGTACGTGTCCACCTTCTTTGACGAGAACGACGACGGCGCGGCCGCTGCTGAATTCGTTTCCGGCTTCAAGGCCTGGCTGAACGACAACGCCGACAAGAAGACCAACAACGGCGGCAACGACATCGTGGCTGCTGTGTCTGCCCTGGGCTTTGACGGCTACAACGTGGCCCTGGCCGCGATCGAGGCCGCTGGCTCCATCGACGCCAAGGCGATTGCCGAAGCGCTGCCCGCCCTGGTGTATGACGGCGCTGTGACCGGCTCCATCTCCTTCGACGAGATCGGCGACGCCAATAAGGACATGGCTTACGTCAAGCAGGCCAACACCGAAACCGGCGCTTTCGACTTCGTGAAGACCCAGAGCGTTGCCGGCCTGTAATTCAAGCCAATCTATCGGGAAAGCGAACCCGCGCCAAAAACGCGGGTTCGTTTCCGCATTTTGGAAGATTGAAAAAATGGAGGGGTCATTATGGGCGTTTTTTCCAAGTATACCCGCTACCGGGAAGTGGGCGAGCAGGCCAATGTGAACAACGTGGAACGCTTCGGCGAACCGGCGCATTCCCTGTTTACCACCACGAAAGTGTTTACCCTGCATCATCACATCGACATCACGGACGCCAATGAAAACATTGTGTATCAGGCAAATACGAAATTCCCGTCGCTCCATGACAAGACGGACGTGACCGACGCGGAAGGACGCCAGGTAGCGCATATCGAGCGCAAGTTCTGGACGCTGCATGAGCGCCATTTCGTGACCATGGCCGACGGCAGCCAGTTTGAAATTTCCAACGAGCTGTGGCATATTGTGAAGGATATCACCAATATTGAAGGCCTGGGCTGGCAGCTGCGCGGCAACATCGCGGGGCTGAATTTTGAGCTGTACGACACCGACGACAGCGTGATCGCCGTGATCGGCCAGAAGCTCTTCTCCATGCATGATAAATACTGCATCGATATCTATAAGCCTGAGCACGAGCATACGGTCGTGGCGATCCTGGTCACCCTGCAGCATATGATGCGCGACAGAGCGGCGTCTTCTTCCTTCAGTTCTTCTTCCTCCTCTTCTTCCAGCAATTGATCATCATCATTCCAAGTTCTACGAAAGGCGGATCGACCCATGTTTGACAGAATCCTGCCCTACATCCTGGCCGGTATCTCAGTGGGCGGGCAATACGCGCTGATTGCCGTGGGGTACACGATGGTGTACGGCATCCTGCGCCTGATCAACTTTGCCCATGGCGACATTTTTACGGCAGCAGGCTTTTTTATGGTGTATCTCACCGCGTCGCTGCCTATGCAGGTATCCATTCCGCTGGTGATCGTGCTGACAGTGGCGCTGGGGTTCACCCTGGAGCGGGTGGCTTATAAGCCCCTGCGCACGGCCCCGCGCATGTCCGTCATGATTTCGGCCATCGGCGCGTCGTACCTGCTGCAAAACCTCATGTGGTACGTCACCGGCGGCCTGGCGAAGCAGTATCCCGTGCTGCCGTGGCTGAGCGACAACGTGCAGATTTTTACCGCCTCCACCAAGGTGGTCACCATCGTGACGCCCATCCTGACCATCGGCCTGGTGATCGCGCTGGTGATGCTGATTAAGCACACCAAGATCGGCATGGCCATGCGCGCCGTATCCCACGATTTTGAAACCAGCCAGCTCATGGGCATCCGCATCAACTCCGTCATTTCCATGACGTTCGTGATCGGCTCGGGCCTGGCGGCGGTGGGCTCCATGCTGTACTTTACGAACTATTCCACCGTCACGCCCACGGTCGGCGCCATGCCGGGCCTCAAGGCGTTCGTGGCGGCGGTGTTCGGCGGCATCGGCTCCATTCCCGGCGCGGTGATTGGCGCGTTCGTGATCGGCATTTCGGAAAACCTGATCAAAGCGGCGGGGTACACCGCGTTTTCGGACGCCTTTACCTTCGCGCTGCTGATCGTGGTGCTGCTGTTTAAGCCCACGGGACTGTTCGGCGAAAAGACCGCCGAGAAGGTGTGAGGTGGCCGAGATGAAGAAAATGTCAAAAAACCGGCTGATCGTCAGCCTACTCGTGGTCGCCCTGCTGTATGTTGGCGCGTGGTACGCGGAGACCGCCATGGGTACCAACTCCATGCTCATTACCGTGCTGAAAAAGGGCGCGGTGTACGCTCTGATTGCCGTGTCCATGAACCTGCTGAACGGCTTCACCGGCCTGTTCTCCCTGGGCCAGGCGGGCTTCATGCTGGTGGGCGCGTATGTCTACGCGGTGTTCACCATCCCGCTCAAGCGCCACGCGGCGGTGTACCAGTATTACAACGGCGGCATCATCCAGTTTGAACTGCCCCTGATCGTGGCGCTGATTTTAGCGGGCGTGGTAGCGGCGATTCTGGCCGCGCTGGTGGGCCTGCCCGTGCTGCGCTTAAAGAGCGACTATCTGGCGATTGCCACCCTGGGCTTTGCCGAAATCATCCGCGCGGTGGTGCAGTGGGATTCCCTGGGCCCCATCACCAATGGCTCCAACCTGCTGAAAACCTACCCGACCTTTACCAACACGAAAATCTTAGGCACCACTGTCCTGTTCCCGTTCATTGTGTCGGGGGTCTGTATCGGACTGATCTTGTTAATTATCAATTCCACATACGGCCGCGCGTTCAAGGCCATTCGGGACGACGAGGTGGCGGCGGAGGCCATGGGCATCAACCTGTTCCACCACAAGGAACTGGCCTTCGTGATTTCCTGCTTCTTTGCGGGTATCGGCGGCGCGCTGCTGGCGATGTTCCAGGGCACGGTGCAGGCGAACTCCTTCAAGTCCGCCATGACCTACGATATTTTGCTGATGGTGGTTATCGGCGGCATGGGCTCCATCAGCGGCAGCGTGATTGCCTCGTTCCTGTATATCGCGTGCAGCGAATGGTGGCTGCGCTTCCTGGACAATGAAATGGTAATCGGCACGTTCCAGGTGCCCCTCCTGCGTTCCGGCTTCCGCATGGTGGTGTTCTCCGTCGTGATCATGATCGTGGTGCTGTTCTTCCGCCGCGGCATCATGGGCGACCGGGAACTGTGGGATATCGGAAAAGCAGCAAAAAAGCGTGAAAGGAGGGCGATGAAATGAGTAAGAATGTATTGCGCCTGGAAAACATCACGATGCAGTTTGGCGGCGTGGTGGCCATCAACGACCTGTCCATGCGCATTGACGAAGGCGAAATCGTCGCCCTCATCGGCCCCAACGGCGCGGGCAAGACCACGGCGTTCAACTGCATCACCGGCGTGTATGAGCCCACCAATGGCGCGGTGTATTTCCATGATAAGGTCATTGCCGCCGCTCACCCCACCGGCAAAATGAAGCGCATGTACGCGGGGAACGATCCGGAAAAGTTCAAGGACATGCACGTACAGATCAGCCCTGACCGCATCACCAAAATGGGCATCGCCCGCACGTTCCAGAACATCCGCCTGTTCAAGAGCCAGACGGCCTTTGAAAACGTGCTGATCGCCACCCACCTGCGCCGCACCAGCAACATCTTCACCGCCATGTTCGGCCTGAATTATAAAGAGGAAAAACGCAACCGGGAAAAGGCCATGGAGCTTTTGCGCATCGTGGGCCTGGACGACGTGGCCGACGAAAAGGCGACTTCGCTTCCCTACGGCAAGCAGCGCCGCCTGGAAATCGCTCGCGCGCTGGCGACGGAACCGACGCTGCTCCTGCTGGACGAGCCCGCGGCGGGCATGAACCCCCAGGAAACCATCGAACTGGGCCAGTTCATCCAGCAGATCAAGAAGGACTTTAACCTGACCGTGTTCGTCATCGAGCACCACATGGATTTGGTCATGGGCATTTCCGACCGCATCTACGTGATCGAGTTTGGCAAGCAGATCGCTGAGGGCACGCCGGAGGAGATCCAAAATAACCAGGCGGTCATCGACGCCTATCTGGGAGGGAATGACGAATGAGCCTGCTATATATCAAGGATTTGAAGGTCAGCTATGGCGGCATCGAGGCCATCAAGGGCATTTCCATGAACGTGGAAAAGGGCGAGATCGTCACCCTGATCGGGGCGAACGGCGCAGGCAAGAGCACCACGCTGCGCGCCATCTCCGGGCTGGTGCCGCTGAAGGAGGGCACCATCACCTACGACGGCCAGGTCATCAGCGGCCAGACGCCGCAGAAGATCGTGTCCGAGGGCATCGGCATGGTGCCGGAGGGACGGCGCGTGTTCCCCAACCTGACGGTGCTGGAGAACCTGAAAATCGGCGCGTACCTGAGAAAGGACGACCTGACCCCGGACATTGAACACGTGTACCAGATGTTCCCCCGCCTGGAGGAGCGTTCCTGGCAGCTGGCGGGCACCCTGTCCGGCGGCGAGCAGCAGATGCTGGCCGTGGGCCGCGCCATGATGATGCGGCCCAAGCTGCTCATGATGGACGAACCCTCCCTCGGCTTGGCCCCGCTGGTGATTCGGGATATTTTCAAGATCATCGAGCGCCTCCACGAGGAGGGCATCACCATCCTGCTGGTGGAGCAGAACGCCAACGCCGCCCTGCGCATTGCCGACTCCGCCTATGTGCTGGAAACCGGCTCCATCACCATGCACGGCACCGGGAAAGAACTGCTGGACAACCCGCAGGTGAAGGAAGCGTATCTCGGTAAAGCAAGAAGCGGGAAGTAAAAAATCGCTTCAAAGGGGATAGAAGTTTGGAGAGTGGAGATAGGCGTTGATACTCTTTCCAAAATCTCAGAGGGATTGGCTAATTGTTCATAAAACATCATGCAGAACAAATGGCCTCCAATGTAGGATTGGCAATACTGAATGGTGGAGGAAGCCGATCGGAGCCCCATTGGAAAATGGGGACGGAGGAGCAGGGAATACCGAAAAGAGCGGCATCCTCGCCGACGCAAACGAAAGAGCAGCAGAGATGTTTGAAAGCCTGATGGCGCAGATGGTCAGGATGAACGGTATTCGCAGCCGAGCCGAAGAAATTGTCATGGAAAAAGTTATCAATAACCTGTAAACGAAGCAGCCGCTGATATGATCGTACAGACCATACCAGCGGCTGTCGTTTTAAAAACTGATTTGCCGGCAAACGCATTGTACCAGAAAAGGCGAAGCATTCGTAGTAAAGCAATACGCAAAGAACAAAAATCGTTTTGAAATATGCCCGTTCAGCCGATTCGCGTGATCAACAAATGCGCTGAAACGGGCCTTGTTCCGCCAGACAGAGGCGTGATGATCAGGGCGGTAAAATTCCCGGCGGGATTGCGTACCGTCAAAAGAGAATTGACGGATGTGGTTTCCACGATGGCCATGCCGACGATTTGAGTGGTGCCGGTATTCCGGCCAACCACCGTATAGGGCAAATCGGCGCCGTTCAGTGTGAGCATCAACTGACCGGATTGGGTTGCAGTTACCTCAAACAGCACGGAATAAACGCCAATCTCGCTGAGAAAAAAGCTGCTTGGACCTGCCCTTGTGATTCCCGTTCCACTATTAGGCCCATCCTGGGGAAAACTCACGTCCGCCCCAGGCGCAACGGTTGTCGCGTTATCCGGTGGCATCAAAGCGTAAAAATCCGCATAACTGGCAAAACCGGAAGGTCCGGTAGGACCGGTCGCGCCGGTTTCCCCTTGTGGACCGGTAGGGCCTGTAGCGCCGGTTTCCCCTTGTGGACCGGTAGGGCCTGTAGCGCCGGTTTCCCCTTGCGGCCCGGTAGGGCCGGTGGTACCGGTTTCCCCTTGCGGACCAGTGGGGCCGGTCGCGCCAATTACTCCCTGTGGACCGGTAGGGCCTGTAGCGCCAATTTCGCCTTGCGGACCAGTGGGCCCGGTCGCGCCAGTTTCCCCTTGTGGACCGGCAGGCCCGGTCTCGCCCGTTTCTCCCTGCGGTCCGGTGGGCCCGGTCTCGCCCGTTTCTCCCTGCGGTCCGGTGGGCCCGGTCTCGCCCGTTTCTCCCTGTGGACCGACAGGACCGGTCGCGCCAATTTCCCCTTGCGGTCCAGTGGGACCGGTCGCGCCAGTTTCTCCCTGCGGTCCGGTGGGACCGGTCGCGCCGGTTTCTCCTTGTGGACCAGTGGGGCCGGTCGCGCCGGTTTCTCCCTGTGGACCGGTAGGGCCAGTAGCGCCAATTTCCCCTTGCGGTCCAGTGGGACCGGTCGCGCCGGTTTCTCCCTGTGGACCGGTAGGGCCAGTAGCGCCAATTTCGCCTTGCGGCCCGGCAGGACCGGTGGTGCCAGTTTCCCCTTGCGAGCCAGTGGGTCCCATAGGACCGGGAGCACCGGGGAATCCCCTTCCTCCTGTATATCCCCTTGGTCCCCGAGGACCGGTGGGGCCGGGAATGGAACAAGTTTGACAGCAGGGCTGATCTTGAATGTATTTTGTTATTCGCTGTTTATTCGTATTGCATGGGTCAGTGCAATGGGGCCATTTTCCCATACGATTCCCTCCGTTTCTAAAGCGGTCTCTGCCGACATCCTATGCTCTTTGGAAAGAAACGGTGTGCTCAAATACATAAAAACGGGGGAATTGTTCAGTCGCATACCGTAGAAGAACCTCATGCCAGAGAGGAGTTAAGAGAGAGGAAATGAAAGAATGACCATGCTTTTATTGGCTGCTTTGCATTGCGTTTTTTGTATCCGACGCTGTCAATCTTCTATCTCATCATTCCTTTCTCCTATCTGATTGAGCGCGCTCTTTTGAAGCGCGACTGAACAGATACGCCTTCAGATGACAATACTGCCCCTCAAAGGAAGTCTTTTGGAACAGTAGCTTTACCTCATTCCTCATTCCTCCCTACTCCCTCCTCCCTAATCCCTTGAAAATCCACCGGGAAAGCCTCGCCGCTTTCCCGTTCTTTTTTTGCGCCTCAAACGCATATACTCCCCCGAGGTGAAAGCGCATGAAAATGAGCGAAATCGCCCCGCCGGAGGTGGGCAAAGGCGCGGCGCGGATTATCTGGACGGGCCGGGAGGAAGTGGTGATCGAGGGGCACAACGGCCTGTTTTCGTATGAAACCAAATGCATCCGCATCCGGTCGAAGAGCGGGCTGGTCACGGTGTCGGGGCAGGATTTGATCATCGACCACCTGGGCGTGCAGGACTTGCTGATTCACGGCAAGGTGGAGGACGTGGCGGTGGACGGAGAAACGACATGAAGGGGACGGGGCAGGTACAGTTCCGGGTGAAGGGCCTGGGCGTGGAAAAGCTGCTGAACGCGGCGCGGAAGCAGGGTATTTCATTCAGCCGGGTGAAGCGGGAGAAGAGCCGCTCCCTGCTGCTGCGCTGTTCGTCCAAAGACTATGAAGCGTTCAGCGAATTGGCGAAAGAAAAAGGCTTTGAGGTCAGTGAAGCCCAGCCGGTAGGCGTCCTGCGGCTGGAAAAACAGGCGGGCAAACGCATCGGCTTGCTGATCGGCGGGCTGGCAGCGATCGGCCTGCTCATCTGGGCGCTGGGCTACGTGTGGGAAGTGCGGGTGGAAAACGCCGGGGCGTACCTGGGCGAAGTGCGCTCCTATTTGGAAGAACAGGGCATCCGGCCGGGCATCCGGCGCGCCAGCGTCAGTCTGTCCGACCTGCGGGACAAACTGGAATGGCGGCTGCCGAAAGTCAAGTGGGTTCGCACGGAGTGGCAGGGCGTCAGCCTGGTGGTGCGGCTGGAGGAGGGCGTACCGCCGCCCGAAGCAGTCAGCAACGAAGGCGCGGGCGACGTGGTCGCCGCGTCGGACGGTATCATCCGGCGCGTCACCACCTACGCAGGCACGCCGCTGGTCAAGGCGGGCGATTTCGTGAAGGCGGGGCAGACGCTCATCCGCGGGGAGGAACGGGACAAGGATGGCGCGGCGCGTCCTGTCCAGGCGCGGGGCGAGGCGCTGGCCCGGCAGTGGGTCAGCGTGCAGGTGCGCACGCCCGTCACAGGCTTTGTCTCCGAGCCGACCGGACGCGAAACGACCCGGCGTGTGATCGAAACGCCTGTCTTTACATGGGCCCGGGAGGACGCGCCGGATTATCTGACCAGCGAAAAGAGCCGGGAAGCCGTGCCCATTGGCGGCGCGTGGTGGCCGGTGGGGCTGCTGCGGGAAACGTATGCGGAGGTGTCGCTGCGAAAGGAAAGCCGCGATTTGGAGGAGGCGAAGCGGGAAGGAGCAAAAGCGGCAATTTTTGCCTTGAATCAAGCGTTGATGAATGACGAAACTGTTGACAAATGGATTAATTTCAGTATGATAGAAGGGGATACTATTACAGTGACGGCGACCGCCGAAATCATACGCGACATCGGCTGCCGTCCGTAATCCACAGACCCGAAGGAGATGCGCAGTTTTTTGCAGTTGACGCTTGAAAACATGGAATCCTATTTATCGCTGTTCGGCATGAACGACCGCAACATGGCCGCGTTGGAACAGGAATTGAACGTGAGCGCGTCCCTGCGGGGCCAGGAATTGGCTTTGCAGGGCGAGCCCGCCGACGTGGAGCTGGCGGAGCGGGTGATCCGCAAGCTGCTCGATATGCTTCGCAAGGGCGAGATCGTGGACGCCTCCCGCATCCGCTACGCCGTAGCCCTCGCCCGGGAGGGACGGCTGGACGAAATCGAGGAAATCTTAAGCGACGTGGTAGCGATCACCCACCGGGGCCGCCGCATCCAGTGCAAGACCCTGGGGCAAAGGGAATACGTGAACGCGGTGCGCAATGGTGAACTGACCCTCTGCGTCGGCCCCGCGGGCACGGGCAAAACCTACCTCGCCATGGCGATGGCCGTGGTCGCCCTGAAAAACAAAGAGGTGGAGCGCATCGTGCTCACCCGGCCCGCCGTGGAAGCGGGGGAGAGGCTGGGCTTCCTGCCCGGCGACATGACGCAGAAGGTGGACCCCTACCTGCGGCCGCTGTACGACGCGCTGTATGAAATCATGGGCGTGGAAAGCTATCAGCGGTTGGCGGAGCGCGGCACCCTGGAGGTGGCCCCGCTGGCCTTCATGCGCGGACGCACGCTGGGCGACGCCTTTATCATCCTGGACGAAGCGCAGAACACCACGCCCGAGCAGATGAAGATGTTTCTGACCCGCCTGGGCGCGTCCTCCCGCTGCATCGTGACGGGCGACGTGTCCCAGATCGACCTGCCCAAGGGGCGCAAGAGCGGCCTGGTGGAGGCGATGGAAGTGCTGAGCGGCGTGGAGGGCATCAGCGTGGTGGAGCTCACCGCCCGCGACGTGGTGCGCCATGAGCTGGTACAGAAGATCGTCCGCGCCTATGAAGCGTATGAGGCGAAAGAAGGGGACGAAGTATGACCCAGAAGAAACAGAACGGCGGGAAGCTCTCCCTTCGGGAAGCCTTCCGCTCCGCTGAAACCCTGCGGCTGCTGATCTGCGTGCTGGGCACGGCGGTGATCATCGGCCTGTTTGAGGTGGCCATCGTGCCGATGCGCTACAACCTGCAGGTCGGCATGGTGCCCACCACCACCATCTCCGCCACCAAGGACGTGGTGGACGAGGTGAGCACCGAGCAGCGCCGCAAGGAAGCCGCCGCCCTCGTGACGCCGACATACCGCTTTCAGGAAGGCATCACCGAGCAGGTGATGAGCGATTTTGACCGGATTTTTACCCAGCTTCGCGCCGTGCGCCAATACGCCGGAATGCTCAGCGACGACGCCTCCACCCGGGTGTACACCAAGGAAGAATTGCAGTACGCCCGCGATTTGCTCACCCTGATTAATCTTTCGGATTATCAGCTCACCAGCCTCATGCGCTGCAAAACGGAGGAACTGGAGGAAGCCTACACGCTGCTCTACGCCGTGCTGCAAAGCACCATGCAGGGCCACGTGACCCAGGGCCAGGAAAGCACGGCGGTCTATAATATCCGCCAGATCGTGAATTTCCGCATCTCCATCACCCTGGGCCAGAACATCGTGCCCGCCGTGCTGAACGCCTGCATCCAGGCGAACATGGTGATCGACCAGGAAGTGACCGACGCGGCCCGGGAAGCCGCCCGCGAGGCGGTGGAGCCTGTGATTTACAAGCAGGGGCAGAACATCGTCGTCCGCGGCCAGGGCAGGATCACCGCCAACCAATTGGCCATGCTGTCCACCCTGGGCCTGCTCAGCAGCGGCGAAGTGGACATGACCATCTACCTGGGCGCGGCGCTGCTGGTGATCCTGGTGATGACGGTCATGCTGTTTGTGCTCAAGCACATCCAGGACAGCAATGTGCCGGAGGATGATACCAGCAAAATCCTGCTCATGTTCACCGTGTTCGTGATCACGCTGGCCGTGAGCCTGGTGGCGCGGATCGCCAACACCTACCTGGCCCCCACGGTGCTGTGCGCGCTGCTCATGACCGCGTTGCTGGGCCTGCGCCCCGCCGTGATCTGCAACGCCGCGCTGACGATCCTGGTCGCGGCGGTCGCGGCGGGCGGCAGCGAGGAATACGCGGATAAGATGGTCGTGATGATCGTCACCGGCCTGCTCTCCGGCACCGTCGCGGCGATGCTCATGCACCGGAAAACCAGCAGGCTGTGGGTGCTCTTGTCCGGCGCGGCGGCGGGCGGGGTGGATTTCCTGGCCATCCTGGCGATCAGCCTTATGACCAACAGCGAACTGTCCGGCGATATGGCGCACGCGGCCTGGATGGGCGGCGGCGCGCTGATCGGCGCGCTGCTGTGCATCGGCTTCCAGCCGCTGCTGGAAATGATTTTCAACCTGCCCACGCCCATGAAGCTGATGGAGCTGTCCAACCCCAACCAGCCGCTGCTGCGCCGATTGCTCCTGGAAGCGCCGGGCACCTACCACCATTGCACCATTGTGGCGAATATCGCCGAAGCCGCCGCGGAGGCCATCGGGGCCAATCCGCTGCTGGCGCGGGTGGGCGGCTATTACCACGACATCGGCAAGCTGAAGCGCCCTTCCTATTTTACCGAAAACCAGATGGGCGGCGTGAACGCCCACGACCACGTGGACCCCTACGTGTCCGCCGCCATCATCACCGCCCATACCCGCGACGGCGTGGCCCTGGCGAAGGCGTACCGGCTGCCCGAGGCGGTGCAGCAGATCATCGCCCAGCATCACGGCAACACCCCCGTCATGTTCTTCTACCATAAAGCCTTGCAGCAGGCGAACGGCAGCCCGGTGGACATTAATATCTTCCGCTACGACGGCCATCCGCCGACCACCAGGGAAGCCGCCATCGTGATGCTGTCCGACACCATCGAGGCCGCCGTGCGCACAATGAAGAACCCCACGCCCGAGGGCATCGAGGAATTTATTGTGAAGCTCGTGCGCGGCAAGCTGGAGGACGGCCAGCTCAGCGACAGCCCGCTCACCCTGCGGGATATTGAAAAAATCTGCGCCGCGGCCAGCCAGGTGCTGGTGGGCGTGTTCCACGAGCGCATCGAGTATCCCGACATGGATGAAATCAAGGTACAGCGGCAGGCGGAGAAAACCACCGCCGAGGTCATGCAGGAAAAGGAGGGCATCCCCGCCGGCGCGAACAAGGAAGAATATACCGTGCCCCGCGTGACGCCCGTCGGGCCGTCCAGGCTGGTGACGGTGGAGCCCATTCCCGCGGCCAAGCCGGTGTCCGTGGAAAAGCTGGTGAACATTGAACCCCTGCCCACCAAGGACATGGAACAGGCGTTGCTGGACAAAGAAGAAGCGGAGGCTTCGCCCGAGCAAAGCAGCCTGCCGCCTGAACAGGAAGAGGACGAGCCATGAGCGTGCTGCTGGAAATTGCCTGGGACGTGCCCATGCCAACGGGCGCGGAAGCGCTGCTGCAAAAAACGGCGGACGCCTGCGTGGAGGCGGAGGGCATTTCGCTGCCGGTTTACGCCCAACTGCGCGTGACCGGGGACGAGGAAATCCGCCAAATCAACCGGGAATACCGGAACATCGACCGGGCGACGGACGTGCTGTCCTTCCCCTCCACCGACTGCAAGCCCCAGAAAACCCTGGGCCACTGCGAAAAAAAGCTGCTCCGGGAGCGGGATGAAACGGGCCGCTGCTTCCTGGGCGATATCATCATTTCCCTGCCCCGCGCGGCAGAGCAGGCCCGGGAATACGGCCATCCGCTGGAACGGGAATTCGCCTATCTCACGGCGCACGCCCTGTTTCATCTGATGGGCTATGATCACATGCGGGACGAGGACAAAGAAAGGATGCGGGCCATGGAAGAAAAGGCGCTGAACAAAGCTGGCATCGGAAGGGTCACGGATGAGGAACTGATCGCCCTGGCGAAGGAAGCCATGCAGTTTTCCTATTCGCCCTATTCCCATTACCGGGTGGGCGCGGCCCTGCTGGCGAAGAACGGCCGGGTGTTCACGGGCTGCAACATCGAAAACGCTTCTTACGGCGCTACCAACTGCGCCGAACGCACCGCCTTGTTTAAAGCGGTCAGCGAGGGAGTCAGGGAATTCACCGCCATCGCCATCGCCGCCGAAAAGTCCATAGCCTGGCCCTGCGGCATCTGCCGCCAGGCGCTGAACGAGTTTGCGCCGAACCTGCGGGTCATTGTCGCCTGGGGCGACAACCGGGACGAAGCGGCGCTGCCCGAACTGCTGCCCCACAGCTTCGGCCCCAACAGCGGGATGCTGGACATCCTCGGGAAAGAGTAATTAGACATTTGGGGCTGTTTTCAAGGGCATTGTAAAGCAGATAGGAGTTAGGAGAGAGGGGATAGGAGCTGTATTTTGTTTTTAATAAATACAAGCTGGACTCCGCCCTTTGATTCATCTATATCAATCTCCTATCTCCTCTCTTCTAACTCCTATCTTGATGCTTTATAGTGTCCAATCAATGAATGCAATGGGAAAGGATTATGATTACATGACAACAACTGATAAAGCTTTCCGTTCCGGCTTCGCTACGATCGTCGGGCGGCCCAACGTGGGCAAGTCCACGCTGCTGAACACGCTGGTGGGGGAAAAGGTCGCCATCGTGTCCAGCCGCCCCCAGACCACCCGCAACCGGGTGATGGGCGTGATGGGCGGGGACAACTGCCAGATCGTGTTTGTGGACACGCCGGGCATCCATCGCCCGCGCACGAAGCTGGGCGAGTTCATGGTGCAGTCCATCGAGGAAGCCATGGAGGGCATCGACGCCCTGCTGGTGCTGGTGGATGTGACCGCCATCGGCCCCCACGACCGCAGCATCGTGGAGGAAATGGGCCACAAAAAGGTGTACAAGCTGCTGGTGCTCAACAAGATCGACCTGGTGGAGCCCAAGAACCTGCTCACCATCATCGACTCCTTTAAGGACGCGAAGTACGACGGCATCCTGCCCATCAGCGCCAAAACCGGCGACGGCGTGGACGCGCTGAAAAGCGACCTGGCCGCCCATCTGCCCGTCGGCCCCAAATACTTCCCCGACGATATGCTCACCGACCAGCCCGAGCGCGACATCTGCGCGGAACTCATCCGGGAAAAAGCGCTGCGGAATTTACGCGACGAGGTGCCCCACGGCATCGGCGTGGAAATGATGGCGATGAAGAAAATGAACGACCACTTCATGGAAATCGACGCCACCATCTATTGCGAGCGGGATTCCCACAAGGGCATCATCATCGGCAAAAAAGGCGTGATGCTGCAAAAAATCGGCGCGGAAGCCCGCGCCGACATTGAAAACCTGCTGGGGATGCACGTGAATCTGCAATTGTGGGTGAAGGTGCGGCCCGGCTGGCGCGATTCCGCCGAGGATTTGAAAACCCTGGGCTATGTCCAGAACCGGTAACACATTTTTTCGGCCGGGAGGAGAAGCCCTCCTTCCGGTCCATTTCTGTACTTGAGGTGATACGATGCGGCTATTGATCGTGCGTCACGCGGAACCGGACTATGTCCATGATTCACTGACGGAAAAAGGAAAACGGGAAGCCGCCCTGCTGGGCGAACGCCTGGCCCGGATCGAAGCGGCGGCTTATTATGTGTCCCCCCTGGGCCGGGCCCAGGAAACCGCTTCCTACACCCTGCGCCTGAATGGCAGACAGGCGGAAACGCTGCCGTGGCTGGCGGAGTTCCGCGGATACACGGTGAATGAAAAAACCGGGAAGAAACGCATTCCCTGGGATTACCATGAAAAGGAATGGCATGACCACGCCCTGCTCCTCGACCGCGACCGCTGGCTGGAGGATTCGCTGGTGCGCGGCGGGAATGTGGAGCAAATCTGGGAAGAAACCAAGAACGGCGTGGACGCGCTGCTAAGAAAGCATGGCTATACACGCAGCGGCGGCGTTTACCGCTGCGAGCGTAACACGGATGAAACCATCGTGTTGTTCTGCCATTACGCGATCGGCATGGCCATCGTGGCCTATCTGATCAACGTTCCGCCCGTTCCCCTGTGGCAGGGCTTCCTGTGCCTGCCCAGCGCCGTGACCACTGTGGTGACGCAGGAGCGGGAAAAGGGCGAGGTCGAATTCCGCTGTGTCGCCTTGGGCGACGTCAGCCATTTGCTGGCGGGAAACGAAGCGCCCTCCCTGGCCGGCCTGTTCCCCGAATGCTATAACGGCGTCGATTCCACCGACCCGCCCTCCTGGCCTTTTCAGTCCTCCATCCCCCTCGTCCGGTGAGCCCTCCCAAGGAGCTTCTATTGTTCGGGATGCAGGGTTCCGCCGTCCATTTTCCATATTTCGTCGGCGAACGCCCGCGCCTCGGACTCGTGCGTGACGATCAATACGGTCTTATTCTCCCGCTTGGCGGCGTCCTTCAAAATGGACAGCGCCAGGCGGGTGTTTTCATCATCCAGGTCGCCGGTGGGCTCGTCCGCCATCAGCACCGGGGTTTCCTGGCACAGCGCCCGGGCGATGGCCGCGCGGCGCAGCTCGCCGCCGGACAGCTCTTTCGCCGGAACATCCCGCAGCGCGGCAATGCCCAGCGCTTCCATCCAATGCTCCGCGCGCTCCACGGGGGCGTTTTTGCGGCACAATTGCCAGGGCAGCAGGATGTTTTCCAGCGCCGTCAGGGTGTCCACAGCGCTCCGGCCTTGGGGCACCACGGCGATTTTTTCATTCCGCAGGCAGGAAAGCGCGCCGTCCTTCAGGCTGTACAGGTCGGTTTCATCCAGAAGCACCTTGCCCGAGGTCGGCGTCAGCAGGCCGGACAGCATATGCAGCAGCGTGGTTTTTCCGCTTCCGCTCCGGCCCATGAGCACCGTCACCGCGCCGGACGCAAGCGTGAGGGACAGCGGCTTCACCGCCTCAAAATAATTAGCCTGGCCCGTGGGACGAAAGTAGCGCTTGCTGATGGAATCTGCTTTCAGGATCATTCAGTTGCCCTCCCTCAGAATGCTGCCGGTGTCCACCCGGCTCAGTTTCCAGGCCGTTCGGGCGGAGGACAGCATTCCCATCAATACCGTGCCCGCCAGGGACAGCGCCGCGATCAGCAGGATACGCCCCCAGGAAGGCGTCAGGAAAGGCAGATTCAGCGTGGATTCGATGAGGGCGGTGAAGGGAAACACCAGCGCCGCGCCGACCGCGACGCCAAGACAGCCGCCCAGCAAACATACCAGGCCGGTTTCCGTCAGGATCACCCGGGCCAGCTTCCGGCGGCTCGCGCCGATCAGCCGCAGAACGGCAAATTCCCGCCGCCGCTCGTTCATCAGCAGCGCAAAAACGACCAGCAGAATCACGAACGCCAGCGCCCACACCGCGCCGATCAAGACCTTGACGGCGGAGGATACGCCCGCCAGGCCGTCCGAAACGCCGGTGATCATGCTGCGGGTCTGCACCACTGCCGTTTTCCAGCTTGGATGGCTTGCCAGTGACGAAGCGACCTGATCAATATCGGCCCCCTCCGCCACCTTGACGTACACAGCGGAGATCACGCCGTCCGAATTGTCCGCCGTGACTTTGTGGCTGACGCCCATTTCCTCCGCGGCCGCCAGCAGCGTTTTCATCGTTTCCATGGAGCAGTAAACCGCCGTATCCAGCCCTGTGCCGGTCGCGGACAGGCGGGCGACGACGGGACAGCTTTTCTGGTAAATGCGGATGCTTTCTCCCACCCCGGCGGAAATGCTGCTGCCGACCGCCACTTCCATCGGCCCCAGCTCCCGGCTGCTGCTCTGAACAATCCAGGGCTGGACGGTGAAATCCGCCTGCTGGTCAAAGCCGATCACCTGCAGCCTGGAGGAACAGCAATCCGCCTTCAGCGTCGCCAGAAAGGTCTGAGGCGCGGCCTTTGCCACGCCCTCGGTGGCCGCGATCTCATCCAGCAGCTCGGCGTCCATGTAAAACGCGCCGACGGTGCCTTGCAGGAAAATGTTCTGGAAGGAGGCTTTGGACTGGGCGGCTTTGGGCACGACAATGAGGTCCGCGCCCAGCCGGGCTTCCAGGCTGTTCAGGCCGCTTTGCAGGCTCATCACCACCACGGATCCGGCGAACAGCGACAGGGACAAAAACCCGGTCAGCAGCACGAGCGCCCAGGTTCGCCCGGGCCTGCGGGTCAGATTCCGCAGGGAAAGGGAAGCTGTTTTCATGGATTTTCCTTTCTGTTTTTTTTCAAATCCAGCACAGCGCCCGCGCACGCCAGAACAAAAATGATTCCGGACAGCACCATTCCGGCGGGCTGCGTAATCGCCCGGCAGCGCATAGAGGCCATGCCGCACAGAGAAAACAGCGTGCCCGGCGTGAGCAGGCCGAACAGGGCGGCGGGCAGCATGGACAGATACACCCCCAGCCGAATCCTTCCGCTGCGGACGGCCAGCGCCATGACCGCCTGAACAGCCAGCACAGCGCCAATCCCCGTCAAAGCGCGGCCTGCCCAGAAGCAGGCGCCAACGCTGCCGTCCTCATGAGCGCAGGGCCCCAGGAAAGTGGCGCAGCCAACCGCCAGCAGCAAGGATAAGACAAGAATAAAACAAGCTGGAATCGAGACCTTCTTCATCGTAACCTCCGTTTTCCGGGAAAGGACGCGAAGCGGCGTGCCGCGTAACGCCGTCCTTTTCTCAGGGGATATGACAGCCTGGCGTTAGGAAATACTAACCGGATGCCATAAAATATGCTCCTCCCTGAAACAAGTGTTGGAAAGAGCAGAAGCGTTAGCTATAACTAACGCCGTTATCATACCATGCGCGCCGCAATCTGTCAAGCCGGAAACGGGCGCGAAAGGGAAAAATATGTCTTTGTTCATGACAGATTGCCGCGCCAGTGGTATAATCAGAAGCGGCGTTGACCGAAACGACAGATCAAGGGGGAAGGAACAGATGCTGCCCAAAGACCCGATCATGCTGCTGAGCGTGGTGAATATGAAACTGCGGGACCAGTACGCAAGCCTCGGCGCGCTCTGCGACGACCTGGACGAGAGCAAGGCGGAGCTCGAGGAGCGCCTTGCGCAAATCGGCTATCATTACGACGCGGAACAAAACGCGTTCGTTTGAATGCCGCCGCTGTGTTTCATCCGGAGGTAATGGCTATGCGCGTGTGCGGCGTGATTGCGGAATACGACCCGTTTCACCGGGGGCATGAACGGCACCTCCGCCTGGCGCGGGAAAGGACAGGCGCGGATTACATCGTCTGCGTCATGAGCGGCAGCTTCACCCAGCGGGGCCTGCCCGCGCTGCTGCCTGCCCACGCGCGGGCGGAAATGGCGCTGCTGTGCGGGGCGGACGTGGTGCTGCAGCTGCCCTATGCTTTTTCCGTGCGGGAGGCGGATTCCTTCGCGCTGGGCGGGGTGGGCGTGCTGAACGCGCTTGGCTGTGTGACGCGCCTGTCCTTTGGCAGCGAGACGGATGATTTGGGATTGCTGCAAGGTGCCGCCGAGTTACTGGAAAATCCCGATACGGCGCTTGAAGCCGCGATTCAGACGGGTTTAGAAAAAGGCTTGTCCTTTGCCGCCGCCCAGGGCCGGGCCGTGGCGAAACGGCTGAACGTTCCTGCTTCGTCTCTGGACGCGCCGAATACCGCCCTGGCGCTTGCTTATCTGCGGGCGCTGATCCGGCTGGACAGCCCGATGGAACCCGCGCCTGTGCTGAGAAATTCAGACTACCACGCGGGGGAACTGGACGTGCTGCCCTCCGCTTCCGCCGTGCGGAGCGCCATCCTGCGGGGCGACTGGGCGGGAATGCGGAGCGCGGTTCCGGAAAAAGCCTTCCCTGTTCTGCAAAAGGCTGTACGGGAGGGTGTCTGCCCGCCGGATGGACTGGACGGGATGCTGCGGTATAAACTGCTTATGTCCGCGCCGGAGGAAATCGCCCAATGGCCTGGCATGGGAGAAGGGTTGGAAATGCGCGTCCTGAAAGCGGCGGAAAGCGCCGTCAGCCGGGAAGCGCTCATTGACGCAATAAAAACCCGGCGCTACACCCGGGGCCGGATCAGCCGCGCCTTGTGTCACGGCATGATGGGCGTGAACAAGGCCGATCTGCCCGAATTTCCTGTATCCGCCCGCGTCCTGGGCTTCCGGGAAAGCGCCCGGCCCCTGCTGCGGACGATGCAAAAACAGGCTAAGGAAAACGGCTTCTCCCTCTACGCCCGCCCCGCGAAGGAAGAAACCGCCCTGCTGGACTGCCGTGCCGACGATTTGTGGCGCATCGGCGCGGGCCTGCCCAGGGGAGAAACCTATCGGATTCAACCTGTGATCATCGGTGAATCAATGTAACTTCCAAATCAAAATATCATTTTTCTTCAAGTGAATATGTAATGTCATCCCGAGCGAAATGGAGCCGGAGGCGAAATGGAGTCGAGGAACCTGAAAGCTGGTTTTCCGATAAATCTTTCAGATCCCTCGACTCCGCTCCGTTCTCACTCCGCTTCGCTCGGGATGACATTTTATGTAAATATCTATACAAATTGATTGTAGGGGCGGATATTATCCGCCCGCTTTGTAAAATTTCGTCAAGGCATGGGAATGCAGAGAACGTAAAGAATTGCTTAACGGGCGGATGATATCCGCCCCTACACGGCATGATTCCAACAAATGTATAATATCTACCTGCGATGAATCAATCAGCGTTGACTTAGTTTTCAAATTCATCCGCGTGCTTTTTAAAAAAGTCGTAATACACCCTGGGGTTTTTTAAATCTGTCCAGCGTTCGGCCACCCGCGAATGATTATCCAGGTCGATGATCTTCGCGCCGGGCAGAGCCAGCAGGAACGGGGAATGGGTGCTGATCACCAGTTGATTCCCGCAGTAGCGGACGGACTCCGAAAGGAAATCCGCCAGAATGAGCTGGTTTTCGGGGCTCAGGCTGTTTTCCGGCTCGTCCAGCAGACACAGCGTGTCCATCTCGATTTTGCCCTGAAAGTACATGAGCGCGCTTTCGCCGTTGGACCGCTCCCGCAGACTTTGCCCGGATTCGCTTTCCACAAAGCGACTCTGGGTTTTGCTCCGCGCCTGGTTGACGCGGTGGAGATGCTCGAAATCGTCCAGGGATTTGACCTGAAATTTTTCGCGTTTCAGCGCGTAATAATCGTCCACCAATTCCTCGCGCTTGCGGTCAATGCCCCCGTTCACGGCGCGAATGTCCAGCATCATGTCGAACACGTCGTCGCTGGTGAGGATGCGGCTGTTCATGGGCACCGCCTCGTCCAGGGACGCTTTGCATTGATCCACAAAGCTCTCAAAGAAGCGGGAACGGTTGTAGGCGCTGGTGCGCAGGAGGCGCAGCTTTTCCGCGATCACGTTCAGCACAGTGCTTTTTCCGCTGCCGTTGCCGCCGTAGAGAATGGTGATGGGGCGGAAAAACATTTCGTTCAGGCCGATCTTCGGCAGCACGCCGTAGGGATATACGGATTGATCGTAGGTCGTTTTCAGGCTCAGCCGGAAATCAAACTCGGCGTCCTCTCCCGGGAAATAGAACGCGGACAGGAACAAGGCGATCCCTCCCGTTTCAGGCAACCGGGAAAGCGAACGGAGCCAGCGGCAGGCCGTTTTCCCCGAACAGGCGCACAGTGGCATAGTCCGTCCAGGCATAGCGCGCGGCGACAGGGCGTGACAAGGCGGGGGAGGAGAGAATCAAGGTCTGCCCTTCGATGCGCACGTCAGCGGGATGGAACACGCCGTCCTCTCCGGCGATTTCCAGAAGGTACGCGCCGTTGCCGCAGTCCGTGACCGGCGCGGAGAGCGAGACGATCAGCTTTCCCTCCCGCTGGCATTTTCCTACAGCGATGGGGGAGAGGCGCGCGGGCTCATGGTAGATCACGTCCAAAGCGCATTCGTACAGCCGTTCGCCCACCACGCGCTTGTTGGTCGGGTGGATGTTGTCAAACTCGCCCTGGTCGATCAGTACGGCCAGACCGGTGTTCCGCACGTTGCGCCGTACCTTTTCCTGCGCCATGCGCAGCACGGGCCACAGCTTGCTGTCCTCCGTCGCCGCGCCGTCAATCCACATGGGCAACTGCACGTTCAGAAAGGGAAGCTCCCCGTCTATAAACAATTCCCGCAGTTGGAAAATGAAGCTGGTCAGCAAAATATCATACCGCTTCGTGCGCCAGGAATCCTCCTCGCCCTGATAGAACAGCACGCCCGTCAGCGTGGCGGGCACGACCCGTTCCAGCATCGTGTGGTACAGCCCGGCAGGACGGAAGGGCGAACCCTCGCCCACCGGCGGGTTCCAGGGCGGGCAGGGGCCGATGGCGGCGTTGATTTCCTTGGTGGTGTATTCGGGATGCTCTTTTTTCAGCGCGTCGGCCTGCTTGGCCCAGGCGTCCAGCCCGCCGAAAAACGCGCCTTCTTCCTCGAGGTACTGCTCCATGCTCTTGCCGGCCCAGCTATCTTCATACTCTTTCAGGTAGCGCTGGCCTTCCGCCGTTAAGTTCAGCGTTTCTTCGCTCATCCAGCAGGTGACGGACGTGCCGCCCCAATAGCAGTCGATGATGCCGACGGGCACGCGCAGATGGGCGTTCAGCTTCATGGCGAAGAAGTATCCAACCGCGCTCATGTCCTTGGCCGTGCCGGGAGCCACCGCCACCCAGCGGGCGTTTTTGTTGGCTTCCTCCGCTTCCTCCGTGAACCGGGCGAACTTGGGCACATTGAAATACCGCACCTGCGGATTCCGGTGGGCCGGGATGAGCGCGGGGCCTTCATCGGCGTTTTGCAGTTCCAGTTCCATGTTGCTCTGGCCCCCGGCGAGGTACACTTCGCCGATGGCAATGTCGCAGCAGATGGCCTTGTCCTGGCCGTCCGTCACGGTGAGCACGCAGCCCATCTGCGCTTCCTGCGGCGGCAGGAGGAAGCAGAACCGCCCGTCTTTTATCTCCGTTTCGTCCTGGGCCAGAGTGTTTCCCCCTTCATCCAGCAAGCGGCAGGACAAATGCGCGCCGTCCTCGCCCACGCCAAACACGCGGATTTCTTTTCTTCTGCACAATACCGCCCCATCAGTGAACAGGGACGCAAGATGAAAACGGGACATGGTCATTCCTCCAGTGGTTGATTAGGATGAAAGGGTACTTTAAATCAGATAGGAGATAGGAGAGAAGATAGGAGATATATCATGATTCTGCATTTTACGGAGTACTGCGGCTTCCCCTTTTCATCCGTCTTTATAAATCTCCTATCTCCTCTCTTCTA
>CADAKE010000071.1:6612-31370 GCA_902788445.1 uncultured Eubacteriales bacterium | reverse complement strand
AGCCTTTAGCAAGTTAAAGCGTGATGCTATAAGTCAAGCAATATAATATCCTGCTATTGGATCTTTCGACTCCGTTCCCCCTTTGCGCGTCATGATATCCAATTTTTGCAATAGAACACGCAATTTTATATATTTACTGCGAAATTGATCTGTGCTATAGTGATGGCAGAGGAAAATCCAACAAAAGGAGGCATACGAATGATCCGGGTCGCAATCGTTGGCACGGGCGGCATCGCTCACGCGCACATGGAAGCCTATCTGACCTTGAAGGAGCGCTGCCAGGTGGCGGCGCTGGTGGACAGTATTCCCGGAAAAGCCAGGCGGTTTATGGAGGAATTTGTTATCTCCTGAGACACCTGCGAAAACCACGAGGACATTCTGTCCCGGCAGGACATTGACCTGATGGACGTGTACTCACCGCCATCGAAACCGACGGCCCCGTTGCCATCACCGGCGAGGACGGGCGGCACACCATCGAATTGATTACCGCGATTTACAAGGCGGGCGCGGAGCATACCGCCGTATCCCTGCCTCTGCAAAAGGACGACCCCTTCTACACCGTGGAGGGCATCCGTTCCCACGTGCCCCACTTCTATGAGAAAAACGCCTACGTGATGGAGCAGGCGGGAACGCTGACCTTCGGCGGCGATTTTGGAGAAAAGGAGAAAAAGTAAAATGAACGTATCCGACGGCATGAATTACGCGCCCCAGGGCAAGCCCCGGCCCGTGGTGAAGCCCGGCGAATTTGTTTTCTCCGCGGCGCATATCGACCACGGCCACATCTACGGCATGTGCAACGGCCTGACCGAAGCGGGCGGAACGATCAAATATGTCTACGACCCCGACCCGAAGAAGGTGGAAAACTTCCTGAAAGCCTATCCGCAGGCCAAGCCTGCAAAGAGCTTGGAGCAAATCCTGGAAGATCAGGAAACGCAGATGGTCTGTTCCTCCAACGTGACCAGCGAACGCGGGCCCCTGGGCGTGAAGGCGATGCAGGCGGGCAAGGATTATTTCTGTGATAAAGCACCCTTCACCACGTTGGCGCAATTGGAGGACGCGAAAAAAACCGTGGCCCAAACCGGGAAAAAATACATGGTGTACTACTCCGAGCGGCTCCACGTGGAAGGGGCCATTCTGGCGGGCTACATGATTGACCAGGGCGAAATTGGCAAGGTAATCAGCGTCACCGGCTTTGGCCCCCACCGCCTGGGCGCGGCGGGACGGCCTAAATGGTTCTTTGAAAAAGAAAAGTACGGCGGCATCCTCTGCGACATTGGGAGCCACCAAATCGAACAATATTTGCATTTTGCCGGGGAAGAGGACGCGACGGTGCAGCTTGCCCGCGTCGGCAATTACGCCCATCCCGAGTATCCCGAATTGGAAGACTTTGGCGACTGCTCCATTCTGGGCAAAAACGGCAGCACCAACTATTTCCGGGTGGACTGGTTCAATCCCGACGGCCTGCGCACCTGGGGCGACGGGCGCACCTTCATCCTGGGCACCGAGGGCTTCATCGAAATCCGCAAATACATCAACCTGGCCGCCGACACCGTGGATGGCAACCATGTGTTCCTGGTCAACGGCAAGGGAGAACAATATGTGAACGCCACCGGTGTGACGGGCTATCCCTTCTTCGGTCAATTGATTCTGGATTGCCTGAACCGCACCGAAAACGCCATGACCCAGGCCCACGCCTTCAAGGCGGCGGAACTGTGCCTCCAGGCGGAGGCCCAGGCCGTCACGGTATCAGAAGAACAATGAAAGCGGGGGATAGACCCTGTTCCTTGTGGGGCTGATCGTGACCGGGACGCGCCCGTGCTGATCGAATCGCTGCCGAGCACGGGAGGCACGCTTTACAGCACCTTATCCAGGAACGCTTTCGCCCGGTCGCTCTTTGGGGTAGAGAAAAACACATCCGGCGGCGCGTCCTCGATCAGCACGCCCTCGTCCAGGAAGCAAATACGATCGGACACCTTGCGGGCAAAGCCCATTTCATGGGTGACCAGCAGCATCGTCATGCCTGTGCCAGCCAGCCGCTGAATCACATCGAGCACTTCCTTCACCATTTCCGGATCGAGCGCCGAAGTGGGTTCATCGAACAGAACAATATCCGGGTCCATGGCCAGGGTGCGGGCGATGGCCACCCGCTGCTTCTGCCCGCCGGACAGCGTGTCGGGGTACACGTCCTGCTTTTCCAGCATCCCCACGCTTTGCAGCAGGCCTTTGGCTTTTTCGATGGCCTGCTCCTTTTCCAGCTTGTTTACCTTGATCGGGGCGTAGATCATGTTCTCCATCACGGTTTTATGGGGAAACAGGTTAAAATGCTGGAACACCATGCCCACGCGCCGCCGGACAGAGTAGGTATCCTCAAAATGTTCGGCGGTGATTTTTTTCAGCAGAGAATAATACTGCGCCCCTTCCTTTTTCAGCAGCCTGGATTTTTCTTTCAATAGATTCTTCTTTTTGATCTCCCGGATGATTTCCTCGTCCTTCCCCCCGGCGGCAAGCATGGAGCGGTAGGTATTGGACGCGCGGATCACGTCGAAATGAAGGTACGGGTCAGGGGGCGTAATCAGCTTATCCTCCACCCAGATTTCTCCGAAGGTGGGCTTCTCCAGCAGGTTAATGGACCGCAGCAGGGTGGATTTCCCGCTGCCGGAGGGGCCGATGATGGAGATAATTTCGCCCTCGTCCACATGCAGGTTCACGCCGCGAAGCACATGCAGCGCGCCGAAATCCTTGAACAGCCCTTTAACGTCGATCACTCTTATTCACCCACCTTTCCAGCAGCTTGCCCAGGAAGGACAGCCCCATCACCAGCACATAGTAAAAAACCGAAATGGCGAAGAATGGCTCGAACGCTCGGTAGGTACGGCTTTGAATCAGCTGGCCCACCCGCAGGATGTCCACCAGGCCGATGGAGGCGATCAGGGTCGTATTCTTCAACAGGCTGATAAACTCATTCACCAGGCTGGGCAGCACGCTTTTGATCGCCTGCGGCAGGATAATGTCCTTCATCATACTGGGATAATGGACGCCCAGGGCCATGGCCGCTTCATACTGTCCCCGGTCGATGGCTTTGATGCCGCCGCGCATACTTTCCGAAATATACGCCGCCGAGTTCATGGCGAAAACAAGCGTCCCGGCCTGAAACGCTGTGAATTTCACCGGCAGCACCAGGGGAATGCCAAAGTACATCATGAACACCTGAACCAGCAGCGGAACGCCCCGGAAGATGGAGGTGTACAACGCGGCGAACCATTGCAGCGGTTTCACATTTGAAATCTTGCACAGGGAAAGCGGAATGGACAGCAGCAGGCCAAGCAGCAGAGAACACACCGTGGTTTCCAGCGTGACCAGCAATGCGGAACCGAATTGCGGCAGCCAATTCAGGATAATCGAAAAATCTAATTGCATGGGCCGGCTCCTCCTCACCGCCTGAAAATGCAGCGGCCTTTTGATGGACGGTTATAAAGCGAAATGACCCCCTCCGGCAAAGGAGGGGGAATTAAAATCAAAGGGGATTTGATTAATAGAGCCACTGCTTAATCAGGGTGTCCAGCGTGCCGTCGGCCTGGAGTTCTTCCAGCGCCCCATTTACCAGCTCTACCAGTTCGCTGCCCTTGGGGAACGCGATGTTATACTGATCGGCGGTGCCTTCGCCTTCCAGCAGGAAGTATTTGAGCAGGGGCGAACCGTCGGCGGCCAGCACGGTATTGCTCAGCTTCTTGGAGCCGTTGATGGAGGTCAGGCCAGCGACCACGCCGTCCAGCCCTTCGGCCACGGCGTTGCCCACGGCGGCCTGGCCCTGGAAGGTTTTCAGCGTAGCGCCGGGAATCGCCTCGATCAGCATTTCGTAAGTGGTTCCCTGAGAGCAGGCCACGATCTGGTTTTTCAGATCGTCGTAGCTGGCAATCTGGGAATCAACGGGGACTACGCAGCCAACGTCGGTGATGCAATAGGTGATGGAGAAGTCTACCACCTGCGCGCGCTCATCGGTGTAGCTCATGCCGGAGATGACGAAATCGGCGTCGTTCGTTTGCAGGGAGCCGATGAGGGAAGAAAAGCTCATGGGCACGATTTCAAAGGTGAAGCCGAGCTTCTGGCTCAGCAGCTTGATGATGTCGATGTCCAGGCCTTCATAGCCGGTTTCGTCGGTTTCGGACACGGTTTCAAAATACATGAAGTCAGGGGACAGGGCAATTTTCAAATTGCGGCCCGCCAGGGGAAGCTCGCTTTCCGCAAGGGCGGCGGTGAAGGATGCCATCAGGCACAGGGCAAGAAGCAGCGCTGTCATTTTTTTCATAGGGGACGCCTCCTTGAAATGCAGATTCATAATACAAAATGAATAATATTACAGAAAAGGAAAAGTGTCAAGACGCTTTCTGTTCTTTGACTGTTTTATTGCGCGTTGGCGTTTTCGTGAATTTGATATACGCGTTTATACAGGAGAGAAGGCGGTGAACGGATAACGGACTATCTCCTGCTGTATGAGAGGTATTTTATCACTCCCAGGAAATGGAGGACGGAGGTGCTGATCACAGTCCCAGCCCTTTGCTGAGGGTGACGATGAAGTCCTGCACGTTGGTTACAATCCCGCGGGCGGACAGGCTGCCCCGGTCGCTGAGCTTATTGACGGTGAATTCGGAAATATCCACGCAGTAGAAATATACCTGGCGGACCGTTCCGTCCGGCATCACCCGGTAGGAGGGCGTCATGTTGCCCACGGCGATGGTATGCAGCATGGTCGCCATGCAGAGCACCGTGGTGGCGCTCCGGATCTGATCCCGCATACGATCCTGCGCTTCGTACACATTGGCGTACACCGGCGGCAGCGGCCCGTCGTCCCGGATGGAACCCGCCAGGACGTAAGGAACATGGTGCTTTTCACAGCTGTATATGATGCCGTTGTCGATGTTCTCCGCCTGGATAAACGTTGGAATCCCGCCCCGGGCTTTTACCCGGTTGATGGTGTCCAGGTGGTTGTAATGCCCGTTGGGCTGAGGCTTCTGGGTGTAGATATTCTGGCCCAGCGCGGTGTTCAGAAAAGCGGCTTCCAGATCGTGGGTCGCCAGCGCGTTGCCCGCCAGCACAGCGTGCACATACCCCGCTTCAATCAAGCGGGAGAACGCCAGCCGCGCGTCATAATCGAAAGCGAAGGCCGGGCCTAAGACCCATACGATCTTCCCATGGTCCCGGTCATGACGGAGCAGCGGATACAGTTCGTCGTAATCCCTGGAGAAGGCCGTTTCCCGCGACCGGTTCTGCCGGAAAGCAAAGGTGTCCCGCTGGGCCGTTTCTTCCCGGAAGCCGTCAGGATGCACATAGATGCCTTCGCTCCCGTCCTCCGTTCGCCCGACGACCACCCGGTCGCCCTTCTTGAGCAGCCGAAATTCCCGCACGTGAATCCGCCCGTCTTTATAAACCGGCACGCAGTCCATGCGGCTTTCCTCCGCCAGCAGCCATTGGCCGTTGATCTTGAAATACTCCGGGAAAATGCTCATGGCGTGAAACTGCTCCGGCGCGATGCCGTCCGCGGGCGCTTCCCGAAGCGCCGCGTCCGGCGCGTTTGCCAGGGCTTCCTTTGAAAAGTCCGGCGCGTGATACGCTCTCAGCGTCCAGGTCATAGGTATCCCCTCCTTGCGCCGTTTTGTTTGATGGCAGAGAAAGACGATTCTCTCCTCTCCCGGTTCCCAGTATAACAAAAATAATGGAAATCCACAAGAAGCGGCCAACAGTTCTTTTGGAAAGAAAACAACAGAATGTTTTCTGTTCAAAATATTCTCAAAATGACCTTTTCCCGGACGCCGGGCCGCGGCGGCATGGCGGGATCTTTTTATTTTTGGCTTTATTTCGTCAGCGAACAATGGTAGAATAACCGCGAAAGGTGGTTGCCCTCCATGATAGAATTTGCAGCGAACCAACGTCAGCGCCAGATTTCCGCATCGGATTTTTCTTTTGACCGCACGGCCGACGTGCGGCGGCTCCATTATATGCTGTCGGCATATGCGGAAACGCCGCTGGTGCGCCTTGACCGGGGAATCTATGTGAAGGACGAATCGAAGCGATTCGGCATCAAAGCGTTTAAGGGACTGGGCGGCATCTATGCCATGTTTCGGATCATCTGCCGGGAACTTCATCTGAATCCGGCGGAAACAACCCTTGATACCTTACGGGAATCTCCTTACCCTGACCGCATCCGCCGGATGGAATTTATCACCACCACGGACGGCAACCACGGAAAAGGCGTCTCCTGGGCGGCAGGCATCCTGGGCTGCAAGGCGCACGTCTATATGCCGAAGGGAACGGTGGAGGCGCGGGCCCAGGCAATCCGTGGCGCGGGGAACGCCGACGCGGCCATTACCAATATGCGCTATGATGATTGCGTGGCCTGGACGCGGGAGCTGGCGGAGGCGAAGGGCTGGCTTCTGATTCAGGATACGTCCTGGCCCGGCTATGAACAAGTGCCGCTGTGGATTATGCAGGGATATACCACGCTGTTTTACGAAGCGGTCTCCCAGATGAAGGAACGGCCCACGCATATCTTCCTTCAGGCGGGCGTAGGCGCCATGGCGGGCGCAATCGCCGCGGCCGCTTTGGAAACCTGTCCCGATCGTCCGCCCATCATAGCGACGGTGGAACCCACAGAGGCGGCCTGCTTTTATGAATCCTTTGAGCGCGCGGATGGTATGCCGCATATGGCTGCCGGGTCGGGGGGAACAATGATGGCGGGGCTGAACTGCGCTGTGCCCTGTACGCTGGCCTGGGATATCCTCGGCGGCTGTGCCGCGGGCGGTTTTGCCTGCGCGGATGAAGTGACCTGCCACGGGATGCGGCTGCTCAGCAAGGCGGGAATCACGGCGGGGGAGTCCGGCGCGGTGACGGCGGGTTTGGTTGATTTGCTTTTGCAAAACTCCGATTATGAAGGAATAAGAAAGCAACTGCGGCTTGGGCCTGACGCTGTGATCCTGCTCATCAACACCGAGGGGGACACCGACCCGGAAAACTATCGGCGGATGATGATGATGGCGGGCGATGGCGAAGCAAGCGCCGACTGAAAAGGGCGGGGAAGCGTACAGCGCGCAGGGCAATCGCTTACAGATTGTATACAACAAGAAATCCCAGATATGTAGGGGCGGATATCATCCGCCCGCGCTAAGCAATGACATGCAAGCCATGAAAATGCTGATTGCTGCCATCCGTTTCTTTCGGGCGGATGATATCCGCCCCTACATTGATCGCACTTGTTCTCGACTTCGTAACAATTTTGTCACAGAATTGCAATAAATGATTGCCTTGGTACAGCGCGAATCCGCGCTTTACAAAAACCGAAAGAAAAAGTACAATACCATGCGGGTAAGCAGCGCAATTTCGGATGAATCGGGAGAGGGGATTATTGCGTCGAGGAATGAAAGAGAAACGTGAAATTCAGACAGCGCGGGAAGTGAAAGCATGATTTTTTCTTCAAGAAAGACGATCGGTTTATTTATCAGCAAAGCGTTTGATTATTTCGACAACGCCTGTTTTCGGATTTTGGAGCGGGAAGGAAAGCGGCTCAACTACGACATCGTGGTGTTCGCCACGGTGGGATACCAGATGAGCGAAAGCCAGTATGACCTGCTGGAAAAGAATATTTTTGATTTTGCGCCGGTGGAAAACCTGGACGGCATTCTGATCGTGCCGGACAGCTTCGAGAAGGGCGATTTTCGCGGACGGCTGTACGACATGCTGCGGAAGCGCGCTTCGTGTCCCGTCGCGGCGATTCGTCATGACGGAGAGGATTACGATTGCACCACCACCGACGAAGGCGAATCCATCCGCCAGATCGTGCGGCACCTGATCCGGGATCACGGCTTGAAAAGAATCTGCTTCCAGACCGGCTTTCCCGGCCATACGGAATGCGAGCTGCGGCTGGCGGCGTTCCGGCAGGAAATGGAAGAGAATGGCCTGCCCGTGCCGGAAAACGCGGTGTGCCCCGGCACCATGTACACCAATTGCGGCGAGGAAGCCTACCAGGTCTTTTTCTCCGACCCGGAAAACCCGCCGCAGGCCGTGGTTTGCGGCAATGATTATATGGCGGTGGGCATGATGCGGGCGCTGCGGGCGCACGGCCTCCGCGTGCCGGAGGATGTGATCGTGACCGGGTTTGACAATATGCCCCAGTGCGGGCTGGACGTGCCCAGCCTCACCACCATCCAGCCCGATTACCACGCCATGGTGATGGAGGCCATTCACCGGCTGGATGAGAAAATCAGGGGCGCCCAGGGCTGGAAGCGGCTTCTTATTCCCGGAAAGCTGGTGCTGGGGGAAAGCTGCGGCTGCCGCCGCCGCGCGGCGGACTATTTCCGCACCGTGAGCCAGGAATTGATGGAGGAGCAAAACCAGCAGAGCGTGCAGGTGATGCGGATGAACAATATGAGCATCGACCTGAGCGCCTGCGACCATCTGGAAGAACTGCACCGGACGCTGGCGCTCAGACGGAACAACACGCGCATCCTGCGGGACTGCTATCTTTGCCTGTTTGGAACCGCCGAGCAATGGGCCCTGAAAATCCAGGATCAAACCTGCCTGGTGCACGTCATTCGGGATCACCGGGACGGCGGAACGCCCATGATTTCCTTTGACCGGAAAACCCTGCTGCCTCCGCAGTACGAGCGCGCGGAAGAGGCGCAGATGTTTTTTGTGAAGCTGCTCCACCAGCAGGGCAATGTGTTCGGCTACGCGGTGTTTCAGTATGAAACGGGGGAAACGCCCTCCAAATTCTATGTGCAGTGGAATGTGCTGGTGTCCAGCGCGCTGCATAACATCCACAAGCGGGAAGAACTGCAGGCACTGTATGAGGAAAGGCGCCGCAGCAGCATCACCGATCTGATGACGGGGCTGCTGAACCGCCGGGGCTTTGAAGAATACCTGCTTCCCCTTTGGCCGGAATTTATGGGAAAGCAAATCTCCGTGGTCTATATTGATTTGGACCGCTTAAAAGCCATCAACGACCATTATGGCCACGACGCCGGGGACTATGCCATCCGCCTGGTGGGCCGGGCGATTCTGGACACCGTGACGGACAACGGCGTGGCGGCGCGGGTCGGCGGGGATGAATACGTGGTGTTCCTGTTCGGCGGCTATCCGGAAAAGTATATTGATTCGTTCCGGGAAAGGCTGGCTGTCCTGAATCAGCAGGAGCGGCATTCCTTTGCGGTTACAGCCAGCGCCGGGGGCATTTCCGTGGTGGTGGACGCGGCCACGACCATCGAGCAGTGCCTCAAGCGCGGCGACGAGGCCATGTACCGCGCAAAGGAAAAAAACAGGTAGCAAACGGCCCGATCAATGGCAGAGCGGGAAAACAAGGACAATCGCTTAAAGATGGCATACAACAAGAAATCCCGGGTATGTAGGCTAAACAATGTCATACAAGCCATGAAAATGCTGATTGCCGCCATCCGTTTCTTTCGGGCGGATGATATCCGCCCCTACAATGATCGCAATTGTTCTTGCCCTCGTAACTATTTTGGCACAGAATTGCAACGAGTGATTGCCCTGGCAGGAAAAGAATAGGGCCTTGATATTAACTGGTAAAAGATGTATAATGATGCGGCCAAAGCATGATGCGGCCTGGCGCGAAAGGAAGTGACGCCCTGAGAAAGCCCTGTTGCCAGATGTTTGTGTCTTTATGATTTGGAAATTACACTCAGATAATAGGAAGGTTTTATGCGGAAAGATTATAAACTGTTAATCATCAATCCCGGTTCGACCTCCACCAAAATCAGCCTCTTTGAAAATGAAAAAGAACTGTTCCAGAAAAGCCAATTCCACGACGCGCCGGTCTTGCTGCAATTCTCCCATGTGAACGGCCAGGTGCCCTTCCGCTATCAGGTGATTTTGGACATGCTGGCGGAGGAGGGGGTCGACCCCTCGGATATCGACGTGTTTGTGGGCCGCGGCGGCAGCGCGTGCACCCAGCCCAGCGGCGTGACGATCATCGACCAGAAATTGTACGACGACACGGAAGCGGCGGTCGGCGGCAGCGAACACGCGGCCAAGCTGGGCGTGATGCTGGCCTGGAAGTTTTCCCTGGCCTATCACAAGCCCGCCTACACGCTGAACCCCACCAACGTGGATGAATACTGTGATTACGCGCGCCTGACCGGCATTCGCGGCCTTTATCGCCAGGGCCACTCCCACGTGCTGAATCCCAAGGCGGTCGCCACTTTCCATGCTGAATCCATGGGCAAGCAGTACGAGGACTGCAATTTCATCGTGGGTCACATCGACGGCGGCGTCACCGTCAGCGCGCACGACCATGGCCGCATGATCGACGGCACCATGGGCGCGGACGGCGAAGGCCCCTTCGCCCCCACCCGGATCGGCAGCGTGCCGGTGCTGGCCCTGCTGGACTATCTCGAAACGCACCCGATCGAGGATGTGCGCAGGATGTGCTCCCGTTCCGGCGGGTTCGTCAGCCTGTTTGGCACGTCCAATTCCGACACCATCCATGAGTTGGTCGTCCAGGGGGACAAAAAGGCGACGCTGGTTTGGAATACGATGATTTACCAAATCTGCAAGTCCATCGGCGCCATGAGCGCCGTGCTTTCCGGCAAGGTGGACGCCATTCTGCTGACCGGCGGCCTGATGCGCTTTGACGACATCACCGCGGGCGTCCGGGAACGCTGCGGCTGGATCGCGCCGATCCATGTGTATCCGGGGGAGATGGAGCAGGAAGCCATGGCTTTCCCGGTGCTGAAGGTGCTGCGCGGTCAGGCAACGGCTATGAAGTACAGCGGGAAAAACGTCTGGCAGGGCTTTGACGGCGTCACGTTCTGAACCCGGCGCTCTTTCCCAAAGCAATCCATCGGGTGTTTTGCCCGGTGGGTTTTCTTTTGCTCCTGAACAGGATGGGCGTGAACGGCAGGACAATCGTTTATTGTAATTCTGTGACAAAATAGTTACGAAATCAAGCGGGAATTGCGGTAATTGTAGGGGCGGATATCATCCGCCCGAAAGAATCCGATAGCAGCTATAAGCATTTCCATGGCTTGTAAGACATTGCTTAGTGCGGGCGGATGATATCCGCCCCTACATGTCTGGGATTTCTTGTTGTATACAATCTGTAAGCGATTGCCCTGGCGTGAACGGCCCGAGGGCTTGCCATTCCGCTTTGCAAGCGCTATAATGGAAAAGCGGAAAGATGATAAAAACTTGCTCCCCACGGATGGACTGCGGGATTCCTTTCATAAACCTTTCAGCGGGAGGAAACTGCCATGGGAAAGACGGGATTGCGAAGAACGGCGGCGCTGCTGCTTTTCGTCGCGCTGCTGTTTTTAAGCGGATGTGAAAAGAAACAGCCCGCGCAGGAAACGGGCCTGCTGGTCGGGTTTGCGCAGATCGGGTCGGAAAGCGGCTGGCGCATCGGGAACACGCGCAGCATCCAGGAGGCGGCGGAGCGCCGGGGCATCCGCCTGATGACGGCGGACGCGAACCAGATGCAGGAAAAGGAAATCAGCGCCATCCGCTCCTTTATCGCCTATAACGTGGACGTGATCGTGTTCGTGCCCATCGTGGAGGACGGCTGGGAAAACGTGCTCCAGGAGGCGAAGAAGGCGGGCATCCCCGTCATTCTGTCCGACCGCCAGGTGGCCGACACCCTCGACCCTTCGCTTTACAGCGCTTACGTCGGGGCGGACTTTCACCGGGAGGGCGTGCTGGCGGCCGAGTTCCTGCTGCGCAAAACCGCGGAGCTGCCGCCGGATACGCCCGTCCGCATCGTGCAGCTGACCGGCACGGAGTTTTCCTCCCCCGCCTTGCAGCGGGAGCAGGGCTTCCTGGAAACGCTGGAGCGGGACAGCCGCTTCGTGCTGCTGGACAGCGTTTCGGGGGACTTCCTGAAATCCAAGGGCAAGGAAGGCATGAAGGAGCTGCTGCGCCGCCACGAGGGTGAGATCGACGTGCTGTTCTCCCACAACGACGCCATGGCCTACGGCGCGATTGAAGCCATGGAGGAAGCGGGCCTCAGGCCCGGCCAGGACATCCTCATCATCTCCGTGGACGGGGAGCAGGAGGCCATCGACCTGCTTCGGGCTGGCAAGATCAACTGCGTGGTGGAATGCACGCCCATGCTGGGCGATTTGGTGATGGATCTGGCCGAAGCCCTGGCCGCAGGAAAGGACGTGCCGCCCGTCACATATCCCGAGGAAACCTTGTTTACCGAGGACGACGACCTTTCCGCGCTGCCGCCGAGGGGGTATTAATTCATGCGCCGCGAACCGCACAGCGTGGCGTATGAGGTGAGCCGCGCCATTTCCGTCGTCACCTCCATCGTGCTGCTCACGTCGGTGGCCTCCTTTTTGCTGGTGCTCACCTACGCCAACACGTTCGTCCGTTCCAGCCACCGCATGATCGTCGCGGCGGAATTGAAGCCGCTTGTAAACAGCCAGATTCCCGAAAGGCTCTGGAGCGTGGTGTCCGGCAGGATCGCCTTTGAGGAATGCGGGGCCATCGAACTGATTCGGGACGTGGATCAGCGGCTGGAGGATTTGCTCCACGAGGACGAGAACCAACTGGAAATCACCGTTGCCCGCCGCACGATGGACACCTTGGAAACTTACGCTTCCGCCATCAAGGAAAACATGCGGCAGGAACTGCCCATCGCCCAGAGCGAGGAACTGCTCAACGAGGTGCGCTCCGTGGCCGGGCTGATCGACGATATGCTCAGCGACTGCATCGCCGCGGAGGCCATCCAGCAGGCAAGCAAGAATGCCGAAATGACCCGCCTGCTCATCGTAGTGGGCGCGGTGGAATTGGCGCTGCTGGGCTTCTCCATTTGGGCGTCGGTTCTCATTCGCAACCGCATGGTGCGCAGCATCCGGGAGCCGATCCAGCGCCTGGAAAACACGACCGGCCGCCTCGCCAGCGGCGAACTGACCGCCCGGGCCGAGCCGGTGGACGTGACGGAATTGACCGAACTGGCCGAGAGCATCAACATCATGGCGGATCATTTGCAGGATTTGATCCGGCAAAATAAGCTGGAACAGCAAAACCTGAAAAAAGCGGAACTGCGAACTTTGCAGGCCCAGATCAACCCGCACTTTCTGTACAATACCCTCGATACCATCCTGTGGGAAGCGGAGGATGAAAACAACGAGGAGGTCATTCAATTGACCAAGGCGCTGAGCGATTTCTTTCGCATTTCGCTGTCGGACGGGCGCGACTGGATCACCGTCCGCGAGGAAATCCGCCACCTGACGGGCTATCTGCAAATTCAGAAAACCCGCTACCGCGACGTGCTTTCCTACGATATCCAGGTGGCGGAGGAGATCATGACGGAATCCATTCCCAAGCTGCTGCTGCAGCCCTTGGTGGAAAACGCCATTTACCACGGCATCAAGGAGCAGCGGGGCGGGGGAAAGATCACCATCACGGGCGAGCCGCAAAACGGCCGGATCATCTTCCAGGTGCGGGATTCCGGCCGCGGCATGACGCCGGAGCGGCTGGAGGAAGTGCGAAAAGCGCTGGCGGAGGAAACGGCCATTTCCAACCGGTACGGCTATCCGGAAGGCAGCACTTCGGGCTTCGGCCTGCGGAACGTGGATCAGCGCATCCGCCTGTATTACGGGCAGAGCGAAGGGCTCGCCATCCAGAGCGGGCCGGAGGGCACCTGCGTCTCGTTCCGAATCCCCCAGAACAGAAGGGAGGAAACTGCGTGATCAAGGTGTTTCTGGCGGACGACGAAATCGCCATCCGCGAGGGCGTGCGCAATTCAAAAATCTGGCAGGGCGGCGAATACGTGCTCGTCGGTGAAGCGCCGGACGGGGAAATCGCCCTGTCCATGATCCTGGATCAGCAGCCGGATATCCTGATTACGGATATCCGAATGCCCTTCATGGACGGAATGGCGCTGGCCGCCGCCGTGTCCCAGCGGATGCCGTGGATTCAGATCATCATCCTGTCGGGGTACGACGATTTCAATTACGCGCGCCAGGCCATGAGCCTGGGCGTGCAGGAGTATTTGCTCAAGCCCATCTCCTCCCAGGAACTGCTGGCGGCGCTCAACCGCGCGGCGGAACGGCGGCAGCACTTTTCGGGCGACAGCCGCTTTTTGCAGGAAAAGATGCTCTCCGCCATCCTGAGCGAAGCCGCGCCGGAGGATCAGAGCATCGCCGAGCAGCTGCGCGCGCTGGGCATCAACCTGGTGGCGGGCTGCTTTGTGGTGGAGGATATTTCCTGGCAGGGCAAGGGCTCGCTGACAGAGGGGCGGGACTGCATCTTCGCCTTGTCCGAAACGAGCCGGGGCGCCATCTACACCTGCCCCGGCGCTCACGGAACGCTGGCCCTCATCCTGGGCGACCATGAGCGGGACGCGGAGGAGCGTGCCTATTCCTTCGCCCGTTCCGTGTTCGCGGCGATGGATCGGGCGGGGCTTTCGCCCGTGCTGGCGTGCATCGGGGAAGCCGTGACCAGCATTTCCGCCCTGCCGGAATCCACCCATGCCGCCCGCCACATCCGCCACATCACGAACGCTTCCGGCCCGCTGAAACAGTCCACCGTGGTCAGCGCCAAGGACTTGACGGAGGAAACGCAGGATTCCGGGCAAACAGAGATCCGCCCGCTGTACGAGCTGCTGCAATACGCCTCTGCCGAGGACGCGGAAAGCATCCTGTGGAAATACATCGCCTCCCTGAGCGGCATGGAACTGCGCAGCGTGATGGCGGACGATTACTGGCAGACCCAGCTGATCCTGACGGTGATCCAGATGCTCAAGCAGATGGGCGCGGGATGGGAAGATTTGCCGGAACTGAAAAAATACGGCCCAATTCTGACCGGCCGGAAAAAGGGTCTTTCCACCGCGGAAGGCGTGGAGATGCTGCGGGCCGTGCTGCAATACCAGGATTCCAGCGCCGAGGGCCACGGCAGCCGGGCCCTGGCAAAAGCGCGGGCGTACCTGGCTCAGCGGTTCGACAACCCCAACCTCATGCTCCACGACGTGAGTGATTTCATCGGCATGTCGGACAGCCGCTTCTCCGCCGTGTTCCGCCAGAAAATGGATATGACCTTCACCGAATACCTGACGGCCCTGCGCATCAACAAGGCGAAGGAGTACCTCTCCGCCACGGACATGCGCTCCTCCGAAGTGGCTACGGCGGTGGGGTATAATGACCCGCATTATTTCAGCTACCTGTTCCGCAAGAGCGTCGGCTGCTCTCCCTCAGAGTACAGAAAACAGTCGCGTCCTGTGGGAAACGGTCAAAATTCCGCTGAATAAAATAAATTTTAACTGAAATAGCGGAATTTTCAACTTCCTTTTTGGGGATGGAAAAATTCAGCGGGTTTTTCACCAAAATGAGGGAGGATTCTCTCTTTTCATTTTTTCCGTTTGGGAGTAAAATAATCTCAGAGCGGGAAACCGCAATGAATGAAAACGGAGGGAAAACTCATGAAGAAACTGTTGGCATTGGCTCTGGCTGTTGTGATGCTGATGAGCGTCGCTTCCGCGCTGGCTGAGTACAAGGTCGCTTTCTCCCAGATCGGTCAGGAATCCGACTGGCGCACCGCGAACACCGACAGCATCAAGGCCGCTATCGAAGGCCATGAAGGCTGGGAACTGATCTATGACGACGCGCAGCAGAAGCAGGAAAACCAGATCAAGGCGCTGCGCAACTTCATCACCCAGGGCGTCGACGTGATCCTGTTCACCGGTGTTGTGTCCACCGGCTGGGAAGAAGTGCTCAAGGAAGTCAATGACGAAGAAATCCCCCTGATCCTGGTCGACCGTATGCCTGACTGCATGGATCAGATCGAATACGCCGCTGCCTTCGGCGGTGACTTCGTTGAGGAAGGCCGCCGCCAGACCGCTTGGGCCGGCGAATACCTCAAGTCCATCGGCCGCGGCGAAGAAGAAATCAACGTGGTCATCATGGAAGGCACCACCGGCGCCGACGCGCAGGTTGGCCGCACCAAGGGCAACCTGGCTGGCCTGGAAGCCTATCCGAACCTGAAAGTGGTCGCCCAGCAGAGCGGCAACTTCACCCGCGCTGAAGGCCAGGCCCTGATGGAAAGCTGGCTCAAGTCCATCGACAAGATCGACGTGCTGATCGCTCAGAACGACGACATGGCCCTGGGCGCCATCGACGCCATCAAGGCCGCTGGCAAGGTGCCCGGCAAGGACATCATCATCGTGGGCTGCGACTCCGTGAAGGCTGCTTTCGACGCCATCGTTGCGGGCGAAATGAATGCCACCATCGAGTGCACTCCCCTGTACGGCCCCTTCGTTGTGAACGCTGTTGAAAAGCTGCAGGCCGGCGAAGCGATGTCCAAGACCCTGGTGCATCCCGAAGAGGGCGTGTACGACATGGACGGCGGCATCGACCTGGGCACCGTGGTGTCTGTGAAGGCTGCCGACGTGATCGACGAGCGCCAGTATTAATCTGAACGCGGATTATCACAGGGCTGTTTCCTAAACGAAAAGTTCACAGGCAGGGCGGAGGGGCGACTTTCCGCCCTGCTTTCTTTCATGAAAACCTGTTTGCGCCTCAGTTTCTGAAGGAGGGGTTCCTTTGCCAGAAAACAACCTGCTTGAAATGAAGCAAATCGAAATCCAGTTTCCGGGCGTCAAGGCGCTGGACAAGGTGGATTTTTCCCTGCGCGCGGGAGAAATCCATTCTCTGCTGGGTGAAAACGGCGCGGGCAAATCTACGCTGATCAAGTGCCTCACGGGCGTCAACCGCAAGGACGCGGGCACCATCACCCTGGAGGGAAAGGAAATCCAGCCTCAAAGCCCCCAGAACGCCATGGAACTGGGCATCTCCACGGTGTACCAGGAGGTCAATCTCTGCCCGAACCTGACGGTGGCGGAGAATATTTTTGTCGGCCGCCAGCCCATGCGCCGCGGCCAGATCGACTGGCGGACGATCAACAGACGGGCCAAGGAGCTCATGGCCCGGTTCCATCTGGACATTGACGTGTCCCGTCCGCTGTCGTATTATTCCACGGCCATTCAGCAGATGGTGGCCATCGCCCGCGCGGTGGACGTGCAGGCCAAGATCCTTATCCTGGACGAACCTACGTCCTCCCTGGACGACAACGAAGTGCAGCTGCTGTTCGACGTGATGAACGAACTGAAAGCGGAGGGCATGGGCATTATCTTTATCACCCACTTCCTCGACCAGGTGTTCGCCGTCAGCGACCGGCTCACCATCCTGCGAAACGGCCATCTGGTGGGCACGTTCGGCATCCATGATATTACGAAGGTGGAACTGGTCACGCAGATGGTGGGCAAGGACATGGACACCATCTTTAACCTGAAACGCGCCAGCGTCGCTCCGGACGCGCCTTACATGCTCACCGCGAAGCACATCGGCGCGCCGGGCCAGGTGGACGATATTTCCATCACCCTGAAAAAAGGCGAGCTGATCGGCTTTGCCGGGCTGCTGGGCAGCGGCCGCACCGAAACGGCGGAAATGCTGTTCGGGGCGAACCGCTTCACCTCCGGCGAAATGGAACTGGACGGAAAGAAAGCGGAAGTCAAAAAGCCCTATGACGCGCTCATGCAGGGCATGGCGTTCTGCCCGGAGGACCGCAAGCGCGACGGCATCATCGGCGATTTGAGCATCCGGGAAAACATCGCCCTGGCCGTGCAGGCCCGGCGCGGGTTCCTGCATCCGCTGAGCGTGAAGGAACAGAATAAACTGGCCGACAAGTACATCCAGGCGCTGGGCATCGCCACCCCTGACGCCGAAAAGAAGATCGGCGAGTTGTCGGGCGGCAACCAGCAAAAGGTGATCCTGGCCCGTTGGATGGCCACCGACCCCAAGGTGCTCATCCTGGACGAGCCCACCCGCGGCATCGACATCGGCGCGAAGGCCGAAATCCAGCGCCTGATGCTGGAAATGTGCGGCGACGGGGTATCCGTCATCTTTATCAGTTCTGAGTTGGACGAGATCATCCGCTGCTCCAACCGGGTGATCGTGATGCGCGACCGGGAAAAGGTGGCGGAACTGGACGGCGATACCTGCACCCAGGAAAAGATCCTATCCATTATTGCCGAAGGCTCGGCGGCGGCAGGGGGTGAAGCCTGATGAAAAAGAAATTTGATTTTTCCGTTCTGGCCCGCTCCAAGGTGACGTGGGCCGTGGTGGCGGAAGCGCTGATCCTGCTGGTGTGCCTCTTTGTGCGGCCCGACTTTTTCAGCATCAGCTATCAGCCCACCACCGAAATGCTGTACGGCAACCTGATCGACATTGTGAACCGCTCCAGTGAAATCACCATCATCGCCATGGGCATGACGCTGGTTATCGCCCTGGGCGGCACGGATTTGTCCGTGGGCGCGTTGGTGGCCGTGTCCGGCGCCATCGCGCTGAAATTCCTGCGCTGGGACGTGACCATCTACAATACCCCCGGCGACTACACTGTGTATCCCTTCATCCTGGTGCTGGTGGTGCCGCTGGCGGTGTGCACGCTGATGGGCCTGTTCAACGGCTTCCTGATCGCCAAGGCGGATATCCAGCCCATCATCGCCACGCTGATCCTGATGGTGTGCGGCCGCGGCATCGCCCAGATCCTCACCAACGGCAAGCAATTCACCACCCAGTATTCCCCCTTCCGCGTGATCGGCCAGGGCAGCTTCCTGTTCCTGCCCATGCCCATCATCATCACCGCCATTGTGGTGGCGGCGGTGGCGCTGTTCGTGCGAAAGACTGCGTTCGGCACCTTCGTGGAGGCGGTGGGCATCAACCGCAAGGCGGCGAGGCTGTCGGGCATCAACGCCCAGCTGATCATCTTCATCGTGTACGCGCTGACCGGCTTCCTCTCCGGCATTTCCGGCATGATCTATTCCAGCCGCATCATGTCCAACGACTCCAACAACGCGGGCCTGAACTTTGAAATGGACGCCATCCTGGCCGTCGTGATCGGCGGCACCAGCATGACGGGCGGCAAATTCAGCCTGCTGGGCACGGTGCTGGGCTCCATCATCATCCGCACGATCGTGAACCTGGTCTATTACTTCGGCATCGCTTCCGAAGCCACCATGGCGTTCAAGGCCGTTATCATCGCTGTGGTGATCGTGCTGCAGTCCGAGCCCGTGCGCAATTACTTCGCCAAGCATAGCAAAGCCCGGCAAAATCTGGTGAGTGGGGGTGCGAGGGGATGAACAAGAAGCAATACGCTGGCCGCCAGAGCCTAATGAGCCGCATCCTGAACCCCAAGTTTATCATGGTGTACGCCACCATCGGCCTGTTCCTGCTGATCTATCTGTTCGGCGCGCTGGCCTATGGCGATAAGGGCTTCACCACCCTGCGCACCTTCATGAACCTCTTTGTGGACAACGCCTATTACGGCATCTCCGCCGTGGGCATGACCATGGTGCTCATTACCGGCGGCATCGACCTGTCTGTCGGCGCGGTCGCGTCGCTGACCGGCATGTTCATTGCCTACGGCACGTCCGTGCTGGGGCTGCATCCGCTGATCTGCATCGCGTTTTCCCTGGTGGTGGGCGTGGGCCTGGGCCTTTTGATGGGCTGGGTGATCCATTACCTGAACGTGCCGCCCTTCATCACCACCCTGACCGGCATGTTCCTGGCCCGCGGCGTGTGCTCCCTCATCAGCCGCGAGTCCATCGAGATCAAGCATGAAATGATCGACGCCCTGGCCGGGTGGAAGGTGAATTTCATGCAGCTCAAGGACGGCCAGTGGGTGAAGGTGAAGCCGACGGCTTACTTCAATTTCAACGTGCTCCTGTTCATCGTCGTGCTGCTCGTCGGCATGTACCTGCTCCAGCGCACGCGCTTTGGCCGCAACATCTACGCTATCGGCGGCAACGAACAGAGCGCCAAGCTGATGGGCCTGCCCGTCGGGCGCACGAAGGTGCTGGTATACGGCTTCAACGGCCTGTGCTCCGTGCTGGCCGGCGTGGCCTACGCGCTGTATGTGAAGAGCGGCTGGAACCTGTCCCTGCAAGGGGCGGAGCTGGACGTGATCACCTGCGCGGTCATCGGCGGCACGCTGCTGTCCGGCGGCGTGGGCTACATGATCGGCACGCTGTTCGGCGTGCTGCTCAAATCCATCATCCCCGCGCTGATCACCTTCAACGGCAATCTGCTTTCCTGGTGGGGCAAGATCGCCACCGGCCTGCTGCTGCTTCTGTTCATCATGATCCAGAAGCTGGTCGTCAGCACCAGCGGCAAGAAAAAGGCGGAAGCAAAGGGATAAGCGGACGCCCGGAGACCCATGCTGCCTGCCGCAAAGGTTTCGCATTTCTTGCCAGATACAGCGCAACAAATGAGAAGAAAATAAGCGGAAAAAAGTTGACAAATAATCGTATAGGTTGTATAATTTTCGTGGTTGCAAAAAAGAAGAGCATGGAAAGAACGGTAAAAATGCGGACGGAGAATGCTTTTGCGGGCAAATGTTCTTTTCGCTCGGCCTGAGTTGCCTTCGGGCGGCAGGGCAATTGAAACGCCATCCTTGTGTCTCTGCAACAGCGCGAAATCGCTGTTTTGAGAAAATGCGGCCACGCCGCAAAATAAAAAGGAGGAACTCTCATGAAAAAGGCACTCGCTCTGGTTCTGGCTCTCATGATGATGCTCGGCTGCGTCAGCTTTGCCAGCGCCGAAGACAAGATCAAGCTGGTCGTTTGGTCCTTCACCAACGAACTGCAGGGCATGATCGAAAAGTATTATCTGCCCAACCATCCCGAACTGGAAATCGAATTCCAGATTTATCCCACTGACGGCAACGCCTACACCACCAAGGTGGACAACCTGCTGGGCGCCAATGCCACCAGCGAAGAAGCTCCCGACATCTTCACCCTGGAAGCTGCCTTCGTGAAGCACTATGTGGAAATGGATTGGACCGGCGACCTCAAGTCCATCGGCTTCACCGATGACGAACTGTCCGTCGCGTTCCCCGTGATGGCTCAGATCGGCCAGAACTCTGCCGGCGTCCAGAAGGGCCTGTCCTGGCAGTCCACCCCCGGCGTTCTGATGTATCGCGCTTCCCTGGCTGAAAAGTACCTGGGCGTCACTTCTCCCGAAGAAATGCAGGCCAAGGTTGCCGATTGGGACGCCTTCCTGGAGACCGCCGAAGAACTGAAAGAAAAGTCTGAAGGCGCCTGCAAGATGGTCATCGGCTCCGGCGACATCTGGAACGCCTATCAGTATCAGCGCAGCGAGCCCTGGGTTGTGGATGGCAAGCTGGTCATCGACGACGAACTGCTGGACTTCGAAGAACTGTGCAAGACCCTCGAACAGGACGACCTGACCCACAAGGGCAGCGCCTGGAGCGAAGTCTGGTTTGCCGGTATGCGCGGCGAACTGGAAACCCTGTGCTACTTCCTGCCCACCTGGGGCCTGCATTACACCCTGAAGCCCAACTGCGTGGCTGGCTGGGATGCTGAGAACCCCGATTCCGAAGAGAACATCAAGAACGCGACCGAAAACGGCACCTATGGCGACTGGCGCATCACCGACGGCCCCGTGGCTTACAGCTGGGGCGGCACCTGGATGGGCATCAACGCTGCCAAGGCTGCGCAGGCTGACGACGCCAAGAAGGCCGCCATGCACGACCTGATCAAGTTCTTCACCCTGGACGATGACTTCCTGACCCAGTACGCTGCTGACAGCGGTGACTTCGTTGGTTCTGCCAAGGCCGTGGAAACCATCCTGGCCAACGGCGGCACGCCCAACCCCTTCCTGGGCGGTCAGGATCACTATGCCATCTTCGCTTCCGCCGCGGCTCTGGCCAACGGCTCCCTGATGAGCGAATATGACGACACCATCAACAGCATCTGGAGCGACTTTGTGACTACTCCCTACACCAAGGGTGAAAAGGATCTGGACACCTGCCTGGAAGAATTCAAGGCTGAAGTTGCTTCCCGTATCGCTGGCATCACCGTGGAATAATCGGCGCATAGCCCGGTACATGTGTTACTGACAAAGTAGCCTCGCGGGGCTGTCTCTGCCTGACGGCTGAGGCAGCCCCGTTTTCTGTATGATTTGACGGAGAACAACGAAGCACGTCAAAAAAAGAGTACAGAGTTCAGAGCCCAGAGTTCGGATGAAATGCTGTTCCGATAACCATCCGGTTTGCGTATTCTCCATTTCATCTGTACTCTGAACTCTGTACTCTTCTCCGTATTTCCAAACGGATGCACAATTCAAAAAAGGGGTGGTTCCATGCAAACGCAGCCAGCGGTCAAGCGCAAGGGCAAATCGGTCAGCTACAGCCGCTACGGTTATTTCTTCATCGCGCCCTTCTTCATCACGTTCCTGATCTTCGGCCTCTATCCGATCCTGTTCACCTTCAAAACCTCCATCACCGACGCAGTCGGCTGGGAAAAGGTGCTGAACAACAGCATCATCGGCTTTGAAAACTTCCATCAATTGTTTGATTCCAACAGCCTGGTGTTCGGCAAGTTCTGGGGCGCGCTGTGGAACACGGTCATCATCTGGTTCTTCAACTTTGTGCCCCAGTTGGGCTTGGCCTTGATCCTGGCCTCTTGGTTTACCGATACCCACCTTCATTTGAAAATGCAGGGCTTCTTCAAGGTGACCATCTTCATGCCCAACATCATCACCGCCGCTACCATCGGTATGCTGTTCATGAGTTTCTTCGCTTTCCCCATCGGCCCGGTGAACACCTTCGTGCAGACCTCCGGTATCTCCAATATGCCAGTGGAGTACTTCCGTTCCGTGGCGTGGAGCCGGGGCCTGATCTCTTTCATCCAGTGGTGGATGTGGTGCGGCAACACGATGATCGTCATGATCGCCGGCATCAGCGGCATCAACCCCAGCCTGTTTGAAGCCGCGCTGGTGGACGGCTGCACCAGCCGCCAGATCTTTTGGAAAATTACCCTGCCCCTCATCAAGCCCATCCTGGTCTACAACCTGACCACCTCCCTGGTGGGTGGCCTGACCATGTTCGATATCCCGCACATGATGACCCAGGGCAATCCCAACGAAACCACCAACACTGTGGCCCGCTTCATTTATTTGCAGGGCTTCACCGGCTCCCGGAACTTCAACATGGCTTCTGCCGCGTCGGTGGTGCTGTTTGGCATCATTATCATCGGCTCCCTGCTGATCCGGTATCTGCTGAACGACCATGACCCCAAGCCAGCGAAGGGAGGCAAGTAAGATGAAAAAAACGCGCAAAATCATCTTCCTGGTGTTCATGGCGCTCACGATCATCGCCATGTTCCTGCCTGTGGCCACGTTCAATGACAACTCCTCTGCCTCCATGGCTGCCGATATTGAAAAGCAGCAGGGCAAGGTGGACAGCGCTGCGACCCAGCTGCAGCGCTGGATCGACGGCGGCAAAAAGAGCGAAGCCGATATTCAAAAGCAGCGCGACAAGGTGCAGAAGGAACAGGATAAGCTGGACGAATTGATCGCCCAGCAGGCGGCCGCCAGCAGCGAATCCGGCAGCGGCCTGAGCTATTCCCTGCTGCCCGGCAAGCTGCCCGCTGAATTGGAGATCGACATGCAGGTCGTGAACCAGTACAAGACCTACCAGTGGAACTTTGACGCTTACTACATCTGCATCTGGGCGGCGCTCGGCTGCATCGTGGTGGCGGCTGGCCTGGTGCTGCTGGCGGGAGACGCGCTGATCAGCAAGCTGTATACTTTCTCCGCGTTCCTGCATCTGATCGGCATCGGGCTGATCTGCTACGTCATCCTGCGTCTGGCCGCATTCCCCATCAAGCTGCCTTACGGCAATGCCACCATCCACACGGTGACGGCGGCCATGCTGATCTTCTGCCCCATCGTGGCGTTCGCCACCCATATCACGGGCGTTCAGAACAGCAAGCGCAGCATGATCTATGTGTTCTGCTCCTTCCTGAGCCTGCTGGCGATCGTGCCGTTCTGGATCATGATCGTGAATGCCACCCGTTCCAGCCAGGCCATCCAGCAGGGCGTGAGCCTGATTCCCGGCAGCTACCTGAAATACAACTGGAACGTGCTGGCGACCAAGAACTTCAACGTCGCCGTCGGTTTCAAGAACAGCGCCATCATCGCCTTTGCCTCCACCATCCTGAGCGTGTACTTCTCCGCCATGACGGCGTACGGCTTCAAGGTGTATGATTTTAAGGGCAACAAGTTCCTGTATGCCGTGGTGCTGGCCATTATCATGATCCCCGGCCAGGTCACCGGCACCGGCTTCTTCATGTTCATGTACCAGTTGGGGTTGGTGGATAACCGCCTGGCCCTGATCATTCCCTCTATCGCCTCGGCGTCCACGGTATTCTTCTTCCGGCAGTATCTGGAAGCGAACCTCCAGATCTCCCTGGTGGAAGCCGCCCGCATCGACGGCTGCGGCGAATTCCGCACTTTCAACAGCATCATCCTGCCGATCATGGTGCCCGCGATGGCAACCATGGGCATCATGGCCATGATCGGTTCCTGGAACAATTACCTGACGCCCTTGATGCTGTTCACCAAGCCGGACCTCAAGACCCTGCCCATGATGGTGCAGGAGCTGCGAGGCGATATTTACCGCACAGAGTACGGCTCCATTTACCTGGGTCTGACTATGACCGCCCTGCCGCTGATTATCGTGTACTTTGCGTTCAGCAAGTACATCATCGCCGGTGTTGCCTTGGGCGGCGTGAAGGAATAAATCCCTCGCAGTTTCAAAAAGGGACGGAGAATATCCGCCCCTTTTTGCTGCCTCGATTTATTGAAAGCGATAACAAAAAAGGCGCAAGGATTAATTCCCTGCGCCCTTTGAAATCGTTGAAGGGTTTACGCCTGCTTCGCGCCGCATTCGGG
>CADAKE010000071.1:0-6539 GCA_902788445.1 uncultured Eubacteriales bacterium | reverse complement strand
GGCTGCTGCACGGGCGCGGCCTGCTGGTACTGGGGCACCACAGGCGCCTGCGCCGCGTTCTGCATGGCCTGGGCCATCATGGCGGCGGCGCCCATGCCCGCGCCGATGCCGCCCATGCCGTTGGGATTGTTGGCGGCATCCCGCATGGCTTCGGCAGCCTGGAACTGGGTGTACTGGTTCAGGTCGCCCACCACGCCCATGGAGGTGCGGCGGTCGATGGCCTTTTCCACTTCGTCAGGCAGGGAGATATTTTCGATCACGAAGCTCTCCAGCTTGAGGCCCAGGTTGGCGATGCGGGGAGCCAGCGTGTTCAGGGCGAACTGGGACAGTTCATCGTAGTTGGCAGCCAGGTCAAGCGCGGGGATCTTGCTCTGGGCGATGGCGTCGGACAGGCCGGAAACGAGGGTGCGCTTGATCTGCCCGGTCACGCCTTCCACGGTCATGTAAGCGTTGGTGCCGAACACTTCCTTCAGGAAGGCCACGGGGTCGCCCACGCGGAAGGAGTAGATGCCGAACGCCCGCAGGCGGATCATGCCGAATTCCGCGTCCCGCATCATCACGGGGTTGCTGGTGCCCCACTTCTGGTCGAGGAACTGCTTGGTGTTGATGAAGTACACTTCCGCCTTGAAGGGGGAATTGAAGCCATACTTCCAGGACTTGAGCGCGGTCATGATGGGCATGTTCTGGGTGGACAGTTCATACCGGCCGGGCTGGAACACGTCGGCCAGCTTGCCCTCGTTCACCATGATGGCCACCTGGCTTTCGCGCACGGTCAGCTGCGCGCCCATCATGATTTCCTTGCCGTTGTTTTCGTAGCGGTGCACCATCGTGTCGTTGGAATCGTCCTTCCATTCGATCACGTCGATCAATTGGCCCTTGAGCATATTGAGAATACCCATAAAAATTCCTCCTTTACCGGTGTTCTATGTCAACGGTTGATCCTTTATACGTCGCCCAGCAGGTTCTTCACGCTGTCCAGCCAGGCGGATTGCGTCACGTTCAAATCCAGGTCGAGGTATTCCTTGATCTTCTGGATGCTTTCGTTCACATGCGCGTCGGTGCGCGCGCCGAAGGCTTCCTGGGTTTCGGGGGCCTGGCCGTGCATCGGCATACACACCACGCGGATGTGCCGGTTGGTCAGAACCGCTACGGCGTAATAAATCCCCTCCACGTAACGGCCAAAGAAATTGTTGCGCAGGGCGCTTTCCAGCCGTTCCTGGGCAGGGCCGTGATGCTCGGACAGATACACTTCGCCCTGCGGCATGTCGATTTCATACAGCACGCACGGCTTGTCCAGGCTCACGTGGGCGCGGATCAGCTTCATTTCCCGCAGCACGCCTTCCCAGTCGCGCATTTCACCCGCGAGCAGGGAATGGATCAGCTCGTCCCTTTGTAGGGTGAGCATGGTTTCTTCGTCATAATAGGTGTCGGACGTATCCTGACGCAGCCGGTTGAGCACCGACACCGTCTGCTCCAATACCGGCGTCTGCTGCTCTACCGTTTCGCATACCAGGAAAATCGGCAGGCTCGGGCGGCCGTAGCGGAGAAACTTGGTCAGCTGCATCCCGTCCATCGTGAAAAAGCGGTAGCCCACCGCGTCGATGGGTTTGGAGTTGAGCAGGTCAATGGCTTCCTGAGGGGAAGACGCCATGTAGGGCGCGCGGCAGTTCAGCCTGGCCCAATCAATCTGGTCCCGGAACTGGGCGCGCAGGTCTTCCCGGTCTGTTACAAGCAGCAGTTTGTACATAAACCCTCCAACCTCAAAATTCCTCGTTACCGTAAGAAATTATATCATAAACGACACCCTCTGACAATCTTTTTTTCCAGCAAGGCTAAATTTGTTTATTGATTCACAGGGGAGAGGGAAGGGGGCTTTAAATAAGAAAGGCAGTAGGCAATAGGCATTAGGCATTAGGAAAGCAAGACGAAACCAGTGCTTTGAGGCGACATTTTGTCGATCATTATTTACTACTGCCTATTGCCTATTGCCTATTGCCTATTGCCTACTGCCTATTGCCTACTGCCTTGATGATTTAAAGCGCCCTTGAAATTACATCCCATTGAGAACCGCAAAAACGCCGCTCCGCTCAAAAGAGCGAAGCGGCGAATGAAAACCATGGATTACTTTTTGCCGTCCACCATGGCCTGAACCTTGATGGGCAGACCGAACAGGTTGATGAACCCGGCGGCGTCCTGCTGGTTGTAGTCGGATTCTCCGAAGGTGGCGATGCTTTCGGAGTAGAGGGAGTAATCGCTCCACACGCCCGCCTTGATGATGTTGCCCTTGTAGAGCTTGAGCTTGACGGTGCCGGTGACCTTTTCCTGGGTCTTGTTCACGAACGCGGTGAGCGCTTCCCGCAGGGGGGTGAACCACTGGCCGTTGTACACCAGTTCGGCGAAGGTGATGGACAGCTTCTGCTTTTCGTGGGCGGTCATCTTGTCCAGGCACACGCTTTCCAGATAGCTGTGGGCTTTATACAGGATGGTGCCGCCGGGGGTCTCGTACACGCCGCGGCACTTCATGCCCACCAGATGATTTCCTTGGCGCTCATGGCTTCGCCGTTCAGCTTGACGGGCTTGCCCTGGTCAAAGTCCAAAGTAATGTAGGTCGGTTCATCCGGCGCTTTCAGGGGCGACACGCCCATTTCCAGGAAGCCGGGCTTCTCGTACTGGGGCTCGTTGCCGGTGTCTTCCAGGTCGAGGCCCTCATGGCTCAGGTGCCACAGGTTCTTGTCCTTGGAATAGTTGGTTTCCCGGTTGATTTTGAGGGGGACATTATGCGCTTCGGCGTAGTCGATTTCCTCGTCGCGGCTCTTGATGTCCCATTCCCGCCAGGGGGCGATGATGGGCATGTTGGGGGCGAAGTGCTTGATAGCCAGTTCAAAACGCACCTGGTCGTTGCCCTTGCCGGTGCAGCCGTGGCAGATGGCGTCGGCGTTCTCTTTGAGCGCGATTTCCACCAGGCCCTTGGCGATGCAGGGCCGGGCGTGGGAGGTGCCCAGCAGATATTCTTCATACACCGCGCCCGCCTGCATGGTGGGGATGATGTAGTTGTCCACATAATCGTCGGTCAGGTCGAGCACATACAGCTTGGACGCGCCGGTTTTCAGCGCCTTTTCCTCCAGGCCCTCCAGTTCGTCCGCCTGGCCCACGTTGCCGGACACGGCGATGACCTCGCAGTTGTTGTAGTTCTCTTTCAGCCAGGGGATAATAATGGAGGTATCCAGCCCTCCCGAATATGCCAATACGACTTTCTTGATCTTGCTTTTATCCATGGTTCCTTACTCCTTCTTTGAATAAATACACACAGATTATACATCTGATTTTTGATTTGTCAAGGGATAATCGAAAAATATTTTTTGAAATTCTGAAAAGAAATGCATAAAATTTCAGGATATGCAAAACTGCCTCATTTGGCGCTGAGGTTTTTTTCAATGTCCTTGAGGGGCTTGGGCACCCAGCCCTGGAAGGCGGTGGCCTCGTTGGTGCTTTCCACGTTCAGATCGCCCTTCACGCCGCGCATGGTTTCGCGGGCGATAAACAAGCCCATCCCACGGCCTTCGCCTTTTCCGGAGAAGCCGGCGTCAAAGATGGAATGCAGGTTTTTTTCGGGGATGGCGGGGCCGTTGTTTTTGACCTCAAAGGAATAGCTCTTCACGTCCTCATTCAGCGAAATCCACAGGCAGGGGTTTTCGGTTTCTTTCAGCGCGTCCATGGCGTTGTCGATCAGGTTGCTCAGCACCCGGCACATTTCCCAGGCGGGCAGGGGCAGGTCTTCCCATGCGGCGTGAACGGTGCATTCCGTCTGGATGCCGCGCTGCCGGGCCTCCGCCATTTTGACGCGAAGCAGGGCGTTGACCGGCGCGCAGCGGGTTTTGAGCGCCTGGCTGAGCGACTGGATATCGCCGTACACCTGTTCGATGTAGCGGTTGGCCTCCTCGTATTCCTTCATCTCGATCAGGCTGTACACCACCTGCAAATGGTTCAGGAAATCGTGGCGCTGGGCGCGGAGGGCGATGTTCATGTCGTTCATCTGGTGCACGGTTTCGTCCAGGCCGTGCAGCTTGAAGGACAGCTTGCCCGCAAGGTACGCTTCCCGAATATCCATCACCGCGCCCCAGGACACCACCGCCGCCAAAATCAGCACCACAATATCGCCCAGCGGCCCGCGGAGGGACTGGTTGAGCCCGTCGTGCAGGATGTACACCGCCAGGGCGCAGACGGCGATGATTTGCAGGGCGTTGATGATGATCGAATACAGGGCGGCTTTCCGGACGTTCAGCTGCGGCTGTGCTTTCATGGCGGTCAGGTCAACTCCTTTCGCAGGGCGTTCAGGAGCCTGCGTTCCATACGGGAAATCTGCATTTGTGTTTTGCCCATGCGGGCGGCGGCGTCGCGCTGGCTGAGGCGCTCGTGAAAGCGCAGGGACAAAAGCCGCCTCTCTTCCCCGGACAGCAGGGCCAGAGCGCGGGATAAATCTTCCCGCTGCTCCATTTGCGCAAAGCCGGGTTCCAGGAAGGGAAGCTGCTGCGCCAGGGTCAGGCCGTTTTCGTCCGTCTCCTCCAGGGAGGAAACGCGGCTCGCCGCCTGCGCGGCCCAGGCGGTGAGTACCTTTTCAAGCGTCCAGCCCAATTGACCGGCCAGTTGCCGGGCGGTGGGTTCTGTGTGATGCAGGGCCAGGAAAGCCTCCCTGGCTTTTTCAAGCTCCATCGCCTGCTGCCGAAGCGCCCTCGGCGCGCGCAAAAGCGGCGCCTGATCCCGCAGGTAATTGCGCACCGCGCCGGTGACGGTGGGCGTCACATAGGTGGTGAACTTGAGCCCGCGCTCCGGGTCAAAGCCCTTTAAAGCGCTGACGCAGGACAGGCAGGCGACCTGGAACAGATCGTCGTACTCCGCGCCGCGGCTCTGAAACCTTCGCGCGATCAGGGCGCACAGGGGAAAGCAGGCCTCCGCCGCTTCCCGCAAGGAGGCTTCCGACGGCGCGGCGGCGTATTGGCACGCCAAAGCGTGCATCACGGCGGCATTGATGGCGGCCATGGCTCACACTCCGGCGGGGAGCGTCATATGGACGCAGTGCACCACGCCCTCCTCCTGGTCGAGCGTCACGTCCCGCACCAGGGTTTGAATAATCATCTGGGCGATGTCCGCGTCGGCCTTTTCTTCCTCCTCGCAGCGCGTGCGCTGCTGGGCGGTGAGGGTCACGTGCAGGCAGTCCTGCTTCTGCTCGCAGGTCATGGTGATGGATTCCGCGGTATAGTCCTGGTGCAGCAGCAGGTCGCAGCTTTCCTCGACGGCGGTGTTCAGGTCGTCGATCAGGTCGAGCGGCAGGTCGTACAGCGCGCTCACGCCGCTGGCGGTCATGCGCAGCACCATCACCCATTCCTGCTTCGCGGGCACAGTCACGGTCATGGGGGTCACGGTTTCTCCACCACCTTCATGTCTTGTTCATTCAGTTCAGGGAGCAACGCGCCTTTGGCCTGCGCGGCGTCCTTCACCCACAGGTTCCGGGGGCAGAGCAGAGTAATGCCTTCGTCCGGCAGATTGAGGTACACCGGCACGCTGCCGGGGGTCCCTGACAGTATCGCCTGGACGGCTGGCATCTGTTCCCGCCGCAGACGCAGGTACAGCTTGGTTTTCGCGTCCTTGGCGATCTGGGCGTCGGTGCGTTTGTCGATGGGCTTTGGCGCTTCGGTCAGGGGCTCGATCACGTCGGCCAGCAGCTTGGTGTCCTCGTCGTCCCGAACGGACAGCCTGCCCGTCACCAGCACCGCCTGGTCGGCGGCGAGGGCGTGCCCATACCGCTCAAACACCTTGGGGAACATCAGGCATTCCACCTGTCCGGTCTGGTCTTCGAGGGTGAAGAAGCCCATCAGTCCGCCCTTTCGCGTGGCCTTGCTGTGCGTTTCCACGATGATGCCGCCCATCGTCACCCGGCGGCCATCTTCATCGAGGCCCTTGTCCTCCCGGTCGCTGAGCTCGGCCAGGTAGGCCGTGTTGACCGGCAGGTTTTTGAGCTGCTCCGCGTATTCGTCCAAAGGATGGGCGCTGCAATACACGCCCGTCATTTCCTTTTCCTGGGAAAGCAATTCCTTCAGCGGGTATTCCGGGATGCGCGGGAAGGTCTGCTCCATATGCAGTTCCTCGGCGGGCTGGCCGAAATCGAACAGGGAAATCTGGCCCGTCACGTTCTGCTTGCGCTGGCTGATCCGCGCGTCCATGGCGGATTCAAACACCTCGGCGCACTGGGAACGCGCCGCGCCCAGGCCGTCAAAGCAGCCCGCCTTGATCAGGCTTTCCACCGCCCGCTTGTTCACGTCCTCGCCCGCCACGCGCTGGCAGAAATCGAAAATGTCCCGGAAAGGGCCGTGCTGCGCGCGGTCGCGCACGATGGCCTCCACCGCCTTTTCGCCCACGTTCTTGACCCCGCCCATGCCAAAGCGGATGCCCTGCTTGCCGTCCGGCGCTTCGTCCACGGTGAAGGCCGCGAAGGAGGAATTGATGCGCGGCGGCAGGATGGGAATGCCCTTCTGGCGGCAGTA
>CADAKE010000070.1:10726-13395 GCA_902788445.1 uncultured Eubacteriales bacterium | reverse complement strand
CTCTCTCCCATCTAATATCAAGTGTTCATTCAATCATTTCGACTGGCCAGTTCCCTTTTACGGCTTGTCCATCCGGGGATTCCCTTTCCAAATTGCAGGGAAATCCAGTCAGGGTCATTCGCGCGGAACGGATGTCGTCTCCATGCTCTTTTCAAACTCCTTTAAACGCATCACCCGGAATGGCCGCTCTTTCGGATGCTCAATAAACTGATCTATCCGTTCCCGCATCGTGTCCTGGAACTTTTGAAGCAATTCCCCGGAGGGCGTCTTTCCCGTTTCATCCCGGTACTCCCGGAGCCTTGCATAGACTAAATCCCGCGCCACGCACACCCAGCCCGGCGCTTTGTCCGTTTTAGCGCTGCTGCCTGCCGCGTCGTCCTCCATGAACAACCGGACGACTCCGCCGCCTCGCCGCGCCTCCCCCAACAGCTCCGCCATACGCTGCCTCCTTCCGTGCTTTGCTCTTTCCATTCTATGACCTGTTTCTTCCGCTTTTGCTTTCCGCGAACGCCTTTGCCCTGTCGGCTCATAATCCCTTTCATACCGCGATAAAAATAAAAGGAACAGTCACCCGGAAAGGAATCGGAACGGTTGTCACTGTTTCCCTCTCACTATGATGGAGCAAAGCGGAAGGAATCGAAAATGCCCTATTGCATGTATCTGCGCAAGTCTCGCGCCGACCTGGAAGCGGAAGCCCGCGGCGAGGGCGAAACGCTCTCCCGCCACCTGCAAATCCTCACGCGCCTGGCCGACCAGATGGGCCTGGACGTGCCGCCCGGCGCGATCTATCGGGAAATCGTCTCCGGCGACACCATCGCCGCCCGGCCCATGATGCAGCGCCTCCTGCGCGAGGTGCGGGACGGGCTGTGGGAAGGGGTGCTGTGCACGGAGGTGGAGCGCCTGGCCCGCGGCGACACCATCGACCAGGGCATCGTCGCCCAGGCGTTCAAGTACAGCGGCACCCGCATCATCACGCCCAACAAGGTGTACAGCCCCGACAACGAAATGGACGAGGAATTTTTGGAGTTTTCCCTGTTCATGGCGCGCCGGGAATACAAGGCCATCGCCCGCCGGATGCAGGCGGGCCGCGCGGCCTCCGTGCGCGAGGGCCACTATGTGGGCGGCAGACGGCCGTATGGCTACGAGGTGGTCAAGTGCAAGGGCCAGAAGGGCTGCACCCTCCGGCAGATTCCCGAGGAAGCGCGCGTCGTGCGCCAGTGCTTCGACTGGTATCTCTCCGGCCTGGGCGCGTCGGCCATCGCCAAGAAGCTGCTTGCCATGGGCTGTTCCACCTGCAACGGCCGCGCCTGGAGCGCCGCCGGTATCCGGAACATGCTGCGCCAGCCGGTCTATGCCGGGTACGTCCAATGGCTCAGGCGCGAACAAAAGAAATCTGTTTCAGGCGGCGAGGTCGTCGTCCGGCGTCCCTGTTCCGACCGGTATATCCTGGCCCCTGGGCTCCATGAACCGATCGTTACGAAAGAACAATTTGAAAGGGTGAAAGAAATGGCCGTCCAGCGCCGCGCCGCCGCTCACGTCCAGGGCAAGCAGATCAGCAATCCGCTGGCTGGTTTGCTCAAATGCGGCCTGTGCGGCTACGCCATGCACCGGCGAAACAACCCAAACGGCGTTTTCATCACGTGCACGCAGCCGGGCTGCGCCTGTTCTTCCGCGCATCTGGATGTGGTTTTGTCCATGGCGCTGGCCGCCCTGCGCGAATGGACGGTGCGCAGTTCTGATGCGCTTCCTATGCCCGCCGCGCCGCCCGAGACGGATTACACCGACGCCATCGCCATTGCCCAGGCCAGCGTCGGCGCCGCGAAGAAGCAGCTTGCCATCGCCCAGGACATGCTGGAACGCCAGGTGTATTCCGCGGAAGAATACCTTGACCGCCGCCGCGTCCTGACCGAAAAAATCGAAGCCGCCGAATCCGAAATCCGGCGGCTTCAATCCCAGCCTACAACCCCCGAGCAGGAAATTTTCCCCGCCCTCCCGCGCGTCCGGCAGGTGCTGGACGCCTGGCCCTTCGCGGTCACTGCCGCCGAGCAGAACGCCCTGCTCCGCGCCGCCGTCTCCCGCATCGAGTACGCCAAGACAGCGCCCTGCAAGCGCGGCCAGGACCCCCGCGAAAATATCACGCTGAATATTTTTCTTTTGCCTTTCGCCGGCCCTTTGAAATGAAAAACGAATTCTTCTCCCTCCCCCTGTTCCCGCCCGCGACGCTCTGCGACAACGAGAACTTCGGCACCCAGGGCATTCCCATCACCAGTACCTCCAACAGCGGCTGCTGCAACTGCGGCAGCACCTGCCGCACCTGCGGAACCCGCTGAACAAAAGCAAGGGGAGAAGGGCGGTGCGTCCGCCTTTCCCCCATTTTGTTTACAGATTTTTCGTTGCCATTCAGCTATCACATGATGTTTGTTAACCAGAGCGAGGGCCTGTGCGGCCCTCGTGCACCTGCGCCAAAGGACTTCGTCCTCTGGACTCCGGCTGCGGAATTAACGTGCGCGTATGATTTGAGTTGGTTCCCGCTGATACTTGGAGGAATGCGGGTGTTCCAGTTGGCCGCATTGTGTTTCTGGCCCGGCGTCCTTCGGACGCCAACCCGGATGCGAAGCATCCGGGGAAAGCCAGGGAATAATCCGCAGGGAAAGCGAGCTTTCCCCTCG
>CADAKE010000070.1:0-10694 GCA_902788445.1 uncultured Eubacteriales bacterium | reverse complement strand
TCATCGGCGGTGAGTTCAGCCGAAACAAGCAATGTCCGCAGGACTTGCGCCGATTGAGGCTGCGGACGGTTACCACCCTGGCGCAGGTCTGGGGGCGCGCAGCCCCCAGCGTATCCCTTATTGGTTCAGCAATATTTGAGTGGTAACGATTTTTCGATGACCCGCGCTGGATAAACTGGTATTCCATGCAAAAAGGCTTGACACGCCGCCATTTGCCTGTATAATTTGTATAGATGCGTTGTGCCTGCTTACAAAAGAGTTGGGCAGTTTACCGACGAAGGGAGAGAAGCGGAACTTGTTCAGAACGAGCACAAGCCGGGTGGAGCATTGGTGCGACAAAACGATGAGTGTGATGCGGGAGCGTCAGCTGGAAGCCTGCCAGGATCGGCTGTACCGCTGCCCAGCCCAGGGGATCTTCGGAGAACTCTGCGCCGACGAAGCGCGGGATTTATTTTATCTTTCTTTTTACGCGCAGGAAATCAAAACGCGCGTGCCCGACCAGGAAGCGTTAAAAAAGCTGGTGACGAAGCGCGCGGAAAAGGAAACCTGCTATCTCTCGCCCCGGGAAGACGATTTGGTCAAGCGGATGCTGATGGACGGCGGGGAAACGTTCCTGAACAGCTGGGACGAAATCAGCGCGGCGGAAGCGCTGATTTCCCGCCTGTGGTGCACGCTGCAAATCCTGGATGAGGACAACGCGCGGCTCATCCTCGCGCCCGAACTGGTGCATCCCATCACCCGGTCCATGCTTTCCAGGGACTACGCCGAAACGCGCAAACGGCTGTTTTCCTTTGACGCCACGCTGCACAGCCTGCTGTACCTTTCCGGCTTCCTGCACGCGTCCGTGCCGCTGACCCATTTCTACCAGAGCATGGATCAGCATTCCGACGCGGAAGACGCGCTGCTGATCGCGCGTTACCTGCGGGCGGCGTTTGATTACACGCAGACGCCGGAGGGGGAAATCCTGCTTTTGCATCCCGGCCTGGCCGACCCGGAGCATTTATTATCCACGCTGGCCCAAATGCCGCCGACCGAGGTCGCCATCACGCGGGAAATGATGCTGGGCGGTCTGAACGGCCTGCTCCCCGAGGAAGTGGCCTCCTGCGAAACGATGCGCGGCGCGCTGGCCGGGGCGATCCGTCCCGAATATGACGAGGAGGAAGCGCTGGAGGATTTGCGCATGATGGCTAAGCAGGGCGCCAGCCTGGCCGAAATGCGGGAGGTAATGGAAAGTATGCTCTGCGTGCTGCCCACGCCGCGAATGGTTCAGGCCCTGCAGCAATTGCATTTGCAGACCGTGCGCTGGATCGGGATGCCTCCGGCGGTGCTGAACTGATGCGGATTTACGAAGCGACCGTTCCTCCCAGAGCGGAGGGAATGCGGCTGGAGAAATATGTGACGCTGGCTTTTTCGCTCCTGCCTGCCGCTGTTCTGCGGGACGCTTTTAACCGCCGGGATGTGAAAGCGGACGGAAAGCGGACGGGAAGGGAAGCGGCGGTTTTCGCGGAACAGAAAATCCAGCTTTATACGAATTACGTTCCCGACATTCCGGTCGTTTATGAAGATGAACATATCCTGCTTTTAAACAAGCCTGCCGGGATCAGCTGCGACGATGACGAATGGGGCGGCATGACGGTGCTCTCCCTGATGGCGGATCGCGCGGCAGGAGCGTACAGGCCAAGGCTTTGCCACCGGCTGGATCATCCCACCTGCGGGCTGCTGCTCCTGTGCAAGGACGACGAGAGCGAAGCCCTCCTGCTGAAAGCGTTCAAAGACCGCACGCTCGATAAAAAATACCAATGCCTCGTGCGGGGCGAGATGCGGCCGAAGGAAGCCCTGAAGGAAGCCTACCTGATCAAGGATGCCGAACGGGCCACGGTGCGCGTCGTCACCCACGAAACGCCCGGCGCGCTGCCCATCGCCACGCGGTATGAAACGCTGAGCTATGACGGCGAAATCTCCCGCCTGCGGGTCACGCTGCTGACCGGACGCACCCATCAGATCCGGGCGCATCTGGCTTTTCTGTCCCACCCGATTTTGGGCGACGACAAGTACGGCGACCGCGCGTTCAACAAGCGCTTCAAAACGACCAGCCTCCGCCTCTGCGCCACGGAACTGACGCTGCGCGCGGAGGGCGTTCTCTCTTATTTGGACGGGAAAACCTTTTCCATTGAACCGCCGTTCTGATCAACAAAAAACAGGGCTGACGTTCTGCCCCCCTGGCAGGCGTCAGCCCTTTGTGTTTCCCTGATCCCAAACCGCGTATTTCAGCGTGTCGCCGTCGTCGCCGCGCGCGTAGGAAACCGTAAGAAACGCGTCGATGGTTGATGTGACGGGGTTCTTCCGGCCCGGCAGCCGGTAGGTGACCACGTCCCCTTCCAGCGCGACCACGCGAATATTCCTGTACTGCATCGTGTCCGCGAACAGCGCTTTCACCGGGCAGTCATGATGCAGGGAATAGAGCAGAAACCTTCGCACCATCGTCAGAGACTCCCCACAGAATAAATCATGATGCCGCCCCAATCACTCTGGTAAAACACCGGGAACAGCCGGTTCAGCGCTTCTTCATTGACCTGATACCGCGCCCGTTCCGTGTTGCTCACCAGAATGTAGTCCACGCCGTATTTGTCCAGCACGTCCAGGCTGTTTTCCGGGTCGGCGTAAAAGCGCGCGATGTCGCTCTTCCGCTCCGAAGTATTGTAGCCATGGTAATAGAGCCAGGTGTCCGGGCCGCAGACGATGTTTCGTCCGGCCAGGCTGCTCACGAAATTGATATGCCAGGAATAATCCGTCAGGAACATGGCGTGCTGGTCGGTGTTTTCCTCCACGAAAGCGGCGGCTTCCACCGCGTCTTTGGAAAACATTTCATAATCGCTCTTCCATTCCCGCGCGACGGCAAGCGCGCCCGTGGAAAAGCAGAGGACGCAGCAGAGCGCGGCGACCACCGGCTTGGCGCGAAGCCCCTTCAAGCGGCCCAGCAGCTCCAGCCCATAGTCCGCCGCCAGCACGGCACAGAGCATATACCAGATATAGAACAGCTTGTTGTTGTCGTATTCGTTGGGCTGAATCTGCACAAACTCGGCCACCAGGAACACCACGAACGCGCCGCAGGCAATGAACCGGCGTTTTTCGTTTTTTTCGAGCAGCGACAGCAGGATCAGCAGGAAGGGCAGGCCGATGTTCTTGAGATAGAACCACAGGTAGCCGTCCCGCAGGCCGCTGCCGGTATTGTTGACCCAGTTAAAATGGAACTGTAAAAATCGGGAATTGCCGATTGCCTGGTTGAAGGTCCAGGTGAACAGCTGCGGCGCGGCGACCGCGACGGCAATCAGGCCGTAAGCGGCCCAGAACAGCAGCGCGTTCTTTATGTGATGGCGGGAAGAAACAAGGTCATACGCCATCCAGCCCGCGCTGATCAGGCCAAGGGCCAGGAAACAATGGGTGTTCACCATGGGCAGCGTGCCGGCCCAGATGCCCAGCACAGCGCCCTGCCGCCAGTCCATTTCCCGCTTGTGCCATACCGCGGTGGGGCCCCTGTCGCCGTCCACCAGTTCCATGCCCCAGGGAATTTCAGGCCGCAGAGCGTCGTACAGGAGGTACAGGCAGGGAATCACCTCCGCCCAGCCCGCCAGCGTGGTGCGCTGCGGCACCATCATGTCCACAATCACGTTGCTCCAGCGCAGGTTGTAGGTGCCAAATTCCGCGTGGTTCGCGGGCGTCTGGTACCAGCCGTTCACCACAAGCTGGATGCGGTTCCAAAGCCCGGCGACGCTTTGCAGTTCGTTATTGCCGCTCGTCCCCAGCGCCGCGCCCTGCATGTCCAGCATGTAGAAAAAGCCCAGGCCGCCGTTCAGGAAAAAGAACAGGGCGGCTAAGAGCGCTCCTTTCCAGGAATCCGCCATGCGCTCGGCCAGGATGCAGTATCCGGCGAATACCAGCGCGGTCATGAAAATGCCCGGAATCAGGATCGCGGCGCGAAGCGAACAGCCCAGCAGCATGAAGCTGGCGGACAGCGAATCCGCCAGGAAGGGATAAGCCAGCAGTTCACCCGGCAGGATATTGTAATCCGGCGGGAAAGAGGCGTTGCGCAGGCTGGACGTGATGGCCAGGTGCAGCGGCAAATCGCCGTAAGTGCTTTGTCCCACGTGCAGCGTGCCGTCCGCCATCGGGCGGATGGTGTGCGTCCAGTGCAGCCAGGCGGTCACAAGCGTCAGGGGCAGCGCGACGAACAGCAGGAGCTTGACCAGCTTTTCATCCCGCTCGTCCCAGGCCGCCCAGTCGGCGCGATCCCGCGTGAAATACGCCGCGGCTGTTATCGCCATCAGCAGCAGCATGGCGGCGACGTGGGAAAGATACGAAAAATTCCAAATAAAAGCAAAGAGCGCGGGCAGCCACATCATCAGCACGACGCCCAGGCACGCGCCCAGCCAGCAGCGAACCACCACCGGCTTGCGCGGAAAGAGCGAAAAAGTGATGATGACGCCGCAGTGGAGAAACAAAATAAAATAAGCAACGCCCAGCATGGCGACCTCCAAACACATGGATTCGCTCTTATTGTACCCGCTTTCGACAAAAAACGCAAGAGATCAAAATATGAGAAAAGCAGGAGGCCGTTTGAACCTCCTGCTTCGCTTATTCCGTTTTCTCCGCCATGCGTTTCAGTTCTTCCTCCGAAATGATCGGGATGCCCAGCGTCTGGGCCTTGTTCAGCTTGCTTCCGGCGTTTTCGCCCGCCACCACATAGCTGGTCTTTTTACTGACGGAGCCCGCCGCCACGCCGCCGTTTTCCCGGATAAAGGCTTCCGCCTCCTGGCGGGAGAAGGTCGGCAGCGTGCCGGTGACGACCATCGTGAGCCCGGCAAAAGCGCCGCCCTGCTTCTTTTCTTCCGGCTGCGGCTCCACGCCGACGGAAAGCAGGCGCTCGATCATGCGGCCGTTTTCGGCGAAGGAGAAAAAGTCGATCACGCTCTGCGCCACGATCTCCCCCACGTCGTCAATGACAATCAGTTCCTCCATCGTCGCGGCGCGCACCTTGTCCAGCGTGCCGAACGCGGCGGCCAAATCCCGCGCCGTTCTGCGGCCGATGTTGGGAATGCCGATGGCCAGCAGGAAGCGGGAGAGCGGACAGTGCTTGCTGTCCTCCAGGGCGTTCACCAGGTTCTGGGCGCGCTTGTCCTGAAAGCCTTCCAGCGCCTGCAATTGATCCACGGTCAGGTGATACAGGTCGGCGGCGTCCCGCACGCCCAGCGCGTCATAGAGCAGCCCGGCGGTCTTTTCGGAAAAGCCTGTAATATCCATGGCTTCTCGGGAGGCAAAGTGCGCCAGCCGCGCCACGGCCTGGGGGCGGCAGGTCTCCCGGTTCAGGCAGTACAGGTGCGCCCCGCGCCAGGTAAGCGGCTCTCCGCACGCCGGGCAGACCGTGGGCGTTTCGATGGGCTTGCCCTCGATGCCGTCCTCCACGCAGCCCAAAATCTCCGGGATCACGTCGTTGGAGCGGCGAATCCACACCGTGCAGCCCAGCGTCAGCTTCTTGCGCTGAATGTCGCCCGCGTTGTTGAGCGTCGCTTTCTTCACCGTCACGCCCGCGAAATCCACCGGCGACACGTGGGCCAGCGGCGTCAGCTTGCCGGTGCGGCCCAGTTCCCAAGTGACCCTTTCCAGCGTGGCCGTGTTTTCCTCAGCGGCGAATTTATAGGCCACCGCCCAGCGGGGGAATTTGTCGGTAAAGCCCATCGTCTCCCGCGTGCGCTGATCCATCACCTTGATGACCGCGCCGTCGATGAGGAAATCCAGGCTGGGCCGCTGCTCCTCAATGGCGCGGATGAGCCCGATCACGCCATCGCGGCTGTCCGCCGTTTCAAAGTACGGGCTGACGGGGAAGCCCTGTTCCCGAATAAAATCCACCATACCCACCTGGTCGTGGTAGGGCGGATTGTCAATCGTGCCCACCTGGTAGAAGAACGCGGAGAGGTTCCGGCTGGCCGTCACAGCGGGGTCAAGATTCCGCAGGGCGCCCGCCGCGGCGTTCCGCGCGTTTTTCAGCGGCACGGCGGCGGTTTTGTTGTACGCTTCCAGGGCGCTCAGGCGCATGATGCATTCTCCCTGTACCTCGATCCGCCCCTTCCAGGGGATGGACAGCGGCACGCCTTTCACCGTCCGCGCCTGCGGCAGGATGGCTTCCCCCACCTCGCCGTCGCCGCGCGTGGCGGCCTGGGTCAGGATGCCGTTTTCATAGGTCAGGTTCAGGGTCAGACCGTCGAACTTGTATTCCACGCCATAGCGAAGCGGCGGCAGCGTGCCGTCCTGCGCCCAGAGCTTTTCCGTGCGGTCAAACCAGGCGTTGAGCTCATCCTCGCTCTGCGCCTTGTCCATGCTCCACAGGCGGGTGATGTGGCGGTGCTGGGTGAACGCCGCCAGCGGCGCGCCGCCGACGCGGTGCGTGGGCGAATCCGGCAGTACCGTGCCCGTCTCCTTTTCCATCGCCAGCAGCTGGTTGTACAGCCCGTCCCACTCCGCGTCGGAAATGGAAGGATTGTCCAGCACATAATATTCATGGGCGGTCTTGTTCAGGTAGTCCACCAGGGAACGCATGTCGGGAAAGGTTTTCGGCATGGTGCTGCCCTCCTGAGAAAAAGAAATATTACAGTCAAAAGCCTTCCCTCAAGGAGAAGGCTTTATGAAAATCATTCGTCGATCTTCACGATCGGCGCGATGGAGAGGGAAAACTCCTTGGTGCCATAAGCGGTAAAGGCGATCTGGATGCGGGCGTCCGCGCCGGAGCCGCGCACGGCCTGCACCGTGCCCTCCCCGAACTTGCGGTGCAGCACATGGTCGCCGGGCTGAAAGAGCTTGTTCATGGCGCTGCTTTCCACATTCCGCGCGGGCGACGCCACAAACCCCTTCTGCACGCCGGGGATATTCAGCCCGGGCTTTCCGCCTGTGCCAAACTGGAACCCGCCCAGCGCCGTGCGTCCGCCCGCCGCCATGCCAGGCGTGCCGAAGCTCAGGTTCCTTGGCCGATCCCGGCGGGACACGATAACAGGCTTCACAGGCTCCGGCGCAAAGCCGCTCTGCTTCGCGGTGTTCTCCCATTCGTCAAAAATGAGGCGCTTGGGGATTTCCTGCAAAAACACGGAAGGCGGGTTGTGGGTGCTCTGATTGTAGATCATGCGCTTGCGGGCGAAGGACAAAAACAGGTTCTTCTTTGCCCGCGTCATGCCAACGTAGCACAGGCGGCGTTCTTCCTCCATCCTGCTCTCGTCCATTTGGGAGCGCATGGACGGGAAGATGCCTTCCTCCATGCCGGTCATGAATACGGCGTCGTACTCCAGGCCCTTGGCGCTGTGCAGCGTCATGAGCGTCACATACTGCGGCGCGGCCTCCTGGCCGTCCAGGTCGGTGACGAGCGAAACGTTTTCCAGGAACGCTTCGAGCGTTTTCTCCTCGCTTTGGAGCTCAAACTCCTTGGCCGCGGCGGCGAATTCCATCAGGTTCTCCAGCCGCGCCTGCGCTTCCTCGTTGCCCTCCAGATCAAACTGCGCTTTGAGGCCGGTTTCCTCCAGCATGGTCGTCACCAGTTCGGACAGGGGCAGCGTTTCCTTGAGCGCGGTCAGCTTCATCAGCAGCAGCGCGAACTCTCCGATGCACTTCCGGGGCCGGGAGGACAGGGTTTCCGGCGGGTCGGACAGCACGGAGAAAAGCGGCAGTTCTTCCTGCTTGGCGTATTCCTGGAGGGTCGCCACCGTCGCGTCGCCGATGGAGCGCTTGGGCGTGTTGATGATGCGAACCAGCGACACGTCGTCCGCGGGGTTTACGATTACGCGCAGATACGCCAGCGCGTCGCGCACTTCCTTGCGGTCATAAAACCGCGTGCCGCCGAACACCTTATAGGGAATCCCCGCGCGGGTGAGCATTTCTTCGATCACGCGGCTCAGGCTGTGGTTGCGGTACAGCACGGCGATCTCGGCGTAAGGGACGCCCCCGCGCTGGAGGCGCTTGATGCGTTCGCACAGCCAGGCGGCTTCCTCACGTTCGTCCCCGGCGGAGTAGAGGTGAATCTTCTCCCCCTCGCCCGCGTCCGTCCACAGCGCCTTTTCCTTGCGGCCAACGTTGTGGGCAATCACCTGGTTCGCCGCGTCCAGGATGTTGGCGGTGGAGCGGTAATTCTGCTCGAGCTTAATCACCTGGGCGTCGGGATAATCCTTCTCAAAGTCCAGGATGTTGCGGATGTCCGCGCCGCGCCAGCCGTAGATGGACTGGTCGTCGTCGCCCACCACGCACAGGTTCCGGCTCTGTTCGGTGAGCAGGCGGACAAAGTGATACTGCGCCGCGTTAGTGTCCTGATATTCGTCCACCAGCACATACTGGAAGCGCTGCCGGTAATAGTCCAGCACCGGTGGATGATCCACAAAAAGCTGCAAGGTGCGCAGGAGCAGGTCGTCAAAGTCCAGGGCGTTGGCGGCGCGGAGCCTGTCCTCGTAATAGGTGTACAGGTTGTGGAACTGCTGCGCCTGGTAGTCCTTCAGCGAATCGTGGAACCATTCGTCCGGGGTGAGCATTTTGTTTTTCGCGCTGGAAATCCTGGCCCGCATTTCCTTGGGCTGGGAGCGGTTTTCATCCAGGTTCAGCGCTTTTAATCCATCCTTGATCACGCGAAGCTGGTCGTCGTCGTCATAGATCGTGAAGGAGCGCTTATACCCCAGCTTTTCAATGTCGCGCCGCAGGATGCGCACGCACACGGAATGGAACGTGCCCAGCCACATGTCCTGTGCGTTTTCGCCCACCAGCCTTTCCACGCGCTCGCGCATTTCCTTCGCGGCCTTGTTGGTGAACGTCAGGGCCAGGATGTGCCACGGCTGCACGCCGTGATCCATGAGGTTAGCGATCCGGTAAGTGAGCGTTCTGGTTTTGCCGCTGCCCGCCCCTGCCAGGATCAGCACGGGGCCCTGCAGACTTTCCGCCGCTTTTTGCTGCATCGGATTGAGTGCCGATAAATCCATCATTCGTCCCCTTTTTCGGTTTGGCGCATACGCTCGATGGCCAGCTTGTATCCTTCCGCGCCGTAAACCAGGCTCCTGTTCACACGGCTGATCGTGGCCGTGCTGGCATGGGTCACGCCGGCGATCTGCGAATAGGTCAGGCCCTTGTCCAGTTGCAGCGCCACGTCAAAACGCTGCACCATGGCATTGATTTCCTGAATGGTGCACAGATCGTCAAAAAAGCGTTCCAGTTCCTCTTTGGTTTTCAGCAGCAGGATAGCGTCCAGCAAACGCGTCATATCATCGTGCGTCATACGCAACCCCTCATTTCTTGCGCCGTTTTCGCAGCTTTCTTTGCATATCCCGGCGCGAAAAGCTAATACTTTCCAACTAATTATACCATAAATCATCAAAAAAAGAAAGGCGCGCGGAAGAAACATTTTCTGATAAGGAAAATGACGCCATGCCAAAGAAAAGAGTGACAAACAGCTATCAATGTGTTATAATCGGTCCGTTCAGGTTTCCCAGAAAATGACACGAAGTTTTGGAGGCGTAGGGTATGAACATCAAAGTGACTTCGGACAGCACCTGCGATTTGACGCCGGAGCTTCTTTCCAGGTACAATATAACGATCACTCCTCTTTCCGTCATTAAGGACGGCATTGCTTTTGTGGACGGCGTGGACATTATGCCCGCCGATATTTACCGCCATGTGGATAACGGCGGCGCGCTGTGCAGCACCTCCGCCGTGAATGTGGACGCTTACCGCAAGGTGTTCAAGGAGCTCTCGTCCCAGTATGACGCGGTGATCCACATCACGATCGGCTCCCTGTTCTCCGCCTGCTATCAGAACGCTTCGATCGCGGCGGCCAATTTCCCGAACGTCTATGTAGTGGACAGCATGAACCTGTCCACCGGCCAGGGGCACCTGGTCATTGAGGCGTGCGAACTGGCGGCGCAGGGCATTTCCGCCGTGGAAATCTGCTCCCGGCTGAATGAAATGCGCGGGCGGGTGTACGCCAGCTTCATCATGGATCGGCTGGATTATATGCAGAAGGGCGGCCGCTGCTCCTCCGTGATGGCGCTGGGTGGCAAGCTGCTGCGCATCAAGCCGCAGATCGCCGTGGTGGACGGCGGGATGAAAATGGTGGACAAATTCCGGGGCAGCTTTGACAAGTGCGTGGAAAAGTACGTGAAGGAACTGCTCAAGGATCGAAAGGATCTGAAGCTGGACCGCGTTTTCATCACCCATTCCCCCGTGGAGGATGGCGCGGTAGAAATCGCTCGAGAAACGATCAAGAAGTATTCCGATTTTAAAGACGAGAATATTTATGAAACAGACACCAATTGCACCGTCGCCTGCCATTGCGGCCCCGGCACCCTGGGCGTGCTGTTTATGACGAAATAACGGATACGGGAAAAACATTCAAAAAAGCGTCGGATGAAACCGGCGCTTTTTCAATCGGTGACTTTGGAGAAAAATTATAATGCTTTTACCAGCGCATCGCCGAAGGTCTGGCAGGAGGCGCCTTCTTTGGTGCCGGTGATAGGCGTGGACTGAATGGTCGCGTCGATGGCCGCGCTGAGCTTGGCGGCTTTCTCCGGCATTCCGATGTGCTGGAGCAGCATCACGGCGGCGCGCAGGATGCTTTCCGGGTTGGCGTAATCGCCCATGCCGCGGGCGATCATGCGCGGCGCGGAGCCGTGGATGGCCTC
>CADAKE010000069.1 GCA_902788445.1 uncultured Eubacteriales bacterium | reverse complement strand
AACGGCAAATGAAAAGCGCCCGCGGATTGCTCCGATGGCGCTTTGAAAAGCGTTTGTTTACGCCTGCTTGGCGATTTCCACCAGCTGAGCGAACGCGGCGGCGTCGTTCACGGCCAGGTCAGCCAGCATCTTGCGGTTGACTTCGATGTTCTTCTTTTTCAGGCCGTTGATAAAGGTGGAATAGCTCATGCCGCTCAGGCGGGCGGCGGCGTTGATACGGATGATCCACAGGCGGCGGAAATCCCGCTTGCGCATTTTGCGGCCTTCATAGGCGTAGCGCAGGGAACGGCGCACCTGTTCGCTGGCAGTGCGGTACTGCTTGGATTTGCTTCCCCAGTAACCCTTCGCCAGCTTGAGCACCTTGCGGCGTTTCTTATGGGCGTTGACAGCCCTCTTAATACGTGCCATAGAGATTTTGTCCTCCTTTTCGATGTCCGCAGCCTCAATCGTCGCAACTCCCCTTCATGGGGAGATTGCTCGTTGGATTACTTGTAGGGGATCAGCTTGCGGATGGTGGCGGCTTCGGCGTTGTTCTGCAGGCTGCCGCCCATGCGCAGGTGACGGATGCGCTTGGTGGTCTTCTTGTTGAGGATATGGTTGGCGTTCATTTTCTTGTGCTTCACCTTGCCGGTCTTGGTCAGGCTAAAACGCTTGGCAGCGCCGCGGTGGGTCTTTTGCTTGGGCATGAATAAGTTCCTCCTTCCGGAAAGTGTTAATTATGCCTGCGGGGCTTCTTCCTTGGCCGCTTTCGCGGCCTTGTCAGCCTTGCTGGCTTTTTCCGCCTTGGGCGCCAGAATCATGATCATGTTGCGCCCTTCAATCATGGGACGGCGTTCGATGGTGCAGACGTCTTTCACGCGCTCCGCAAATTCCTGCATCACCTTCATGCCGATATCGCTATGGGCAATCTGGCGGCCACGGAAACGGATGCTCACCTTTACCTTGTCGCCGGCTTCCAGGAATTTGACGGCGTTCTTGGCTTTCACGGCCACGTCGTTTTCCTCGATGGTGACGGACAGCTGCACCTCTTTGAGGGCTACGATGCGCTCCTTCTGGTTCTTGCGCATTTCGCGCTCGCGCTTGGACTGTTCGTAGCGGTGTTTGTCATAATCCATCAGCTTGCAAACAGGGGGCTGCGCGGTGGGCACGATTTTCACCAGATCCAGCTCGGCCTCCTCGGCCAGCTCCAGCGCCTTTCGCGTGGGCATGATGCCCAGCTGCGCTCCGTCCGCGCCGATGACGCGCACTTCGCGATCCCGGATTTCTTCGTTGATGAGCAATTCTGCGGCTATGGTCGATGCACCTCCCAATCAATCAAGTCCATATAAAAATGGACGGGTGAAGCCACCCGTCCATGCACACTCATCCTCAATAAGATGCCATGACCCGCGCAAAACATCATTCGCGTCGGAGAGAAGCGGGCAGCTTCTGCTTGAAACATAGGATATTATAACAGACTTTTCCGTTTTGTCAAGCGGGAAAACAAAATTATTCAGGGCAATCGCTTACAGATTGTATGCTGCAAGAAATCCCAGGTATGTGCAATCGCTTACAGATTGTATGCTGCAAGAAATCCCAGGTATGTAGGGGCGGATATCATCCGCCCGCGCTAAGCAATGTCATGCAAGCCATGAAAATGCCGATTGCTGCCATCCGTTTCTTTCGGGCGGATGATATCCGCCCCTACATTGATCGCACTTGTTTCTCGACTTCGTAACCATTTTGTCACAGAATTGCAACAAACGATTGCCCTGCAAAATTATTCATCGCCGCGGTCACCACCGTCAGCAGCGGAAAGCTGATCCCCAGGCCGCCCGCAATAGCGAAGGAGGCGCAGGAGAAAGCGGCGGAACCGATGTGCGGCACGAGCCAGGTGAAGCGCAGGGGGCTTCCGTCTTTATCCAAATTGATTAATCAACCCTGATTTCCAAGAATACGAAGCAAAGCAAGCGGCGTAGACAATGATTGAATACATGGAAAGGAAATAATGAGCACGCTCATGTAAATAAGGAATCAGCGGCTGGAAAGTATGATTCCAACTGCTGATTCTTCATTTGCGATAGAAATGTCCTGTGTTATATCATTATCCGTTGATTTCCCGCAGGCCCTTCTGCCCCAGCGCCGTCATGCGGCGGCAGTAATCGTCGCTGCGCTGCTGGATATCGTCCTGGTACACCTCCAGTTCGGGCATGGAGACGGCGAAGAAATCATAGCCCACCCGGTCAAAGATATGGCGTTCGCCGAAGATGATGAGCTGATGGAAGGATTTTTTCGCCTTTTCCATGTCGCCCAGGGCGGCAAAAGCCAAACCCTGGTAGTAAATGTAATCTGAGGGCTGGTCGTTGTAATAACGCACGGGTTCAGGAACTTGGGAGCCAAGGGTCGCCTGTTCAAAGCACGCTTTGGCTTTCGCCTCGTTTTTCATCATCCGATAAGCGCGGCCCATGGTGTAATACGCCCGATTGTCTGGCACGTTTTCCAGCTTGCCTTCGCCCAGGTTCACGGGATAGGTGAGCGTCCGTTCCGCGTAGGCAATGGCTTTTTCAGGTTCGTTTGTTGTTAATGCTTTTTCCGCCAGGGCGAACAGGGCGGTTTTGTATTCGTCCGCCACCTTGCCTTCCCCGCCCTCCCAGACGTGGAAGGTGTAGTGGGTGAGCAGGTCGAGGGCCTTTTCGTATTGCCCGTCCTGGTTGAGCAGGGTCACGTAAGCCAGCATTAAAGCGTAGCGGTCGGGGAGGATTTCGGCGTGCGCTTCCAGCAGGGCCAGGCGTTCTTTGACGGGATAATTTAAGCGCTTCAAAAGCTGCTCCTGCTCTAAGAGGAAGCGGCTGTTGTCCGGCTCTAACTTGCAAGCCTCCGCGATTTCCCCGGCGGCAAGCGACTTATCCCCGTGATTGTAATAAGCGATGGATAGATTGCGGTGGGCCGGAGCCAGGACGGGCATTTCCCGAATCGCCGCCTGCCAGTGCTTCACGGCTTGTTCGTACTGCTTTTTATCATAGAGCAATTCGCCCAGGAAATAGTGTGCTTTCGGCGCGGCGGGCAGGATGGAAACAGCGTATTCCAGAATCAGTTTTTCTTGCAATTTGTTGGGGAAGCACAGGTCAGTGGACATTGCTTCGGCCCGTTCCGCATCGGCTTTCGCACTGTCGATTTGGCCCAATTTTCCTTCGGCATAGGCTATGGCGTAATACTTCAAAGGGCTTTCGGCGGGGCATCTCGCCAGCACGTCGGCAGCATCCTGCCAGAAGCCAAAGCCAAGGAACTCATACGCCACATTCAGGTATTCCTCAATGCGCCCGCCGGTGGCCTGGTCAAAGGCGGCCTGGTCAACGTTCCGGCACAGGAGGGACAGATACAGTGGGTCAATCGTTAGGCTTTCCTCCAGAAAGCGCTGGTAATCTCCACTGTTTAAATGCGCCAGGATGGAGGCTTTCAGGGAACGGGCCTTCATATCGTGTCCTCCCCGCAACAGGCTTTCGTCCACGAATTGCAGGGCTTGGTTCAGATTGTTTTGTTTGATGGCAATGCACGCCAGATGGAAGAAAGCGGGCCCCGCCGTTTCCGCGCTCCAAGTGGCCTTGAAGAAAGCGTCGTATGCTTCGGGCAGCTCATCCAGCAGCTCCAGCGCCAGTCCAAGATTGAAATACGCTTCCCCGGCGTAGGGGTTGGGATTGCGCCAGGTCTGCTTTTTGATGGCGGCCTGGAAGTAGGGCACGCTTTCCCCGATTTGGCCGTTGCGCAAAAGATACAAGCCGTAGGCATTGTTCAGGCGAATGTCGGTGGCATCGCGGCGCAGGCCCTCCAAGTAATAATCCGAGGGCAGGAAGGTGGCGTGGCGGTATTGCTCCAAATGCTGCCCGGCCAGATACAGTTCTTCCAGGGACTGGATTTCCTCCGGCTTTTTGAGCGCTTCGGCAGGCTCTGGAATGGGCTGGTTTTCTTTCACGTATTCCGTGTATTCGCAAAGGAGATTCCCGTTTTCATCATACACCGCCGCGCGGTAATCATGCAGCCCATCCACCGTATCCACAAAAGCGGCGAGAGGACTCAGATCGGCGGATTTGCGATAGATTTCTTTCCCATCCACCCAAAGGACGATTTGCGCGTTTTTGTATTCCCCGGTGGCGTAGACCTTGACGCGGGCCTTGCCACGCCGGCGGCTGTTGTCAAATGGATTGGGCGTTTTGACCGCGCCGTTTTCATCAACAAAATCAATGCCCAAGATCACGTCCTTGGTGGCGTTGCTGACCCGGCCCACGGTCTTATAGGGCATGAAATACTGGACGAAGTTCTTTTCCTCGTGGGGCTTGAGCCACGTGAAATCCGGCTGGTTATCGCAGAACACGCCGGTCATGAGCTCAATGTAGGGGCCGTCGGCATCGGTCAGGTTCTTGTCCCACATTTTCCCAAAATCCCCGCAGCCCCAAGTCCACTGCTTTTTGCCGGGGCTGATATGGTGGTCGGCCACATGGAGCAATCCCGCGTCCTTCCCCTCGTCAAAATTGCCCACGAAATCAAAATCCGAATGCGCGGCCATGTAGGAGGTGGGCACCTTGATGTTCTTGTACCGGGAAATATCCACGCCCGCGGAATAATCGGCCTTGTAGTATTCGCCCGTGGCGATGGGGAAGGTGGACACGGCGCGCTTGCCGTGGTCCATCACCGCGTTCACGTCCGGCGGGAACACGGAGAAGGTGTCGTCGTTGACGGAGACGGCGGGGTTGGCCCACCACAGGAAGGTCTGCGGGTGGTCGGTAGGATTGAACAGCCTGCCTTTGATTTCGATGTAGGCTTTGTCCGGGTACAGGGTGATGCTGGCGTTGCCCTTGGTGCCGTGGATACGGTCGGTCTCGCCCAAAATCACGGTGGCGGAGCCATCGGGATTCTCGGAGAACGTATAATCCACCGGCATGAAGGTGGAGGGGCGATGATGCTGGGGCCAATTGAACTCGATCCCGCCGGAGATCCACGGCCCGGCCAGTCCAACCAGCGCGGGCTTAATGACGCGGTTATAGTACACGAAATCATAGTGGTTGGTCTTGTCCAGCGCTCGCTGGATACGCCCGCCCAGCTCCGGCAGGATCATCACGTACAGATAATCGTTCTCCAGAATGACGGCCTTGTACTGTACGTCCTCCTTGGTTTCGCTGATCTTTTCGCAGATCGGCACGGGGTACACCTTGCCCGTGGAGCCCTGGTACGCCCGCTTTTCAATGAACAGGGGGTTCTTTTCCAATGTGCCGGTTTTATACGTGGGGATTGTCATTTTCTGTTCATAAACCAACGTTTTCCTCATGACGCGCGTCCCATCCTTTACTGGATTATCGTTTACTGATATTGTACAGGAAAAGAAAGCATTTTACAATCGCGATTTTCTGCTGATTGATTGAGAAAAATTGTTCAACGCGACCGCTTTCTCGTTGATAACACGCGGAAAACATGCTATACTTTTGTTACGGATTCATTCGCTTTCGATAAGAAAACTGATCTGCCGGAGGAACGCGCGATGAAATCAGCGGAACGGAAGGCTGCTCCCATCCCGGATGATGATATCTTCTCTCCCAGTATCATCATACTACACCACCAACGGAGGCGCTCAGGATGATTTACATTCAGTCAAAAGACGACCTGACGGCGATGATCCAGGAGATCGGCATCCTTCCCTTCTTCACCAATTCCGTTCCCGGCTGGTCCGTGGAGGAGCACATTGATCCAGCCGTATGGTTCACGAATCAAGAAGGCCCATGGGAATGGAAGGGGCAGCTCGCGTCAGAAAAACTCTGTATCTACGGGAAATTCATTCGTGGCAAAGCCGCCTTCATCAGCCCGGAGTGGTTTCCTGATCTCGCCAACTGGCGGCGGGACGGCTACGATTGGGAAGGATGGGTGGACGATGATAAGGCGCCTTATAAGGATCGTCTGCTGATGGCGTATCTGGAGAAGCATCCCTATATCATGTCGAAGGCAGCCAAGAGAGAATGCGGCTTTTCCAAAGGGTATGATACGGTCCTGACCCGGCTGCAAATGCAGACCTTCATCGTAAGCGCCGATTTTCAGTATAGCCTGACGAAAGAGGGGAAGCCCTACGGCTGGGGAAACGCGGTGATTGAACTGGCTGACAGATGGTTTGGCCCTGTTTCACTGAATCGCAAACCGCAGGAATCCTTTGAGCGGATGATGGAGCATCTGCGCGGGGCGATGCCATGGGCGGATGAAGGGGCATTGCGGAAGGAACTGAAATAATGCAAAGGCAATTATTCAGTCGACCCTGATTGAATGGACAGTTTAAGTCAGGGAAGAGGGATTAGGGATTAGGGAATAGGGATTAGGAGAATCAGAGGTGTCATCCCGACTGGAGCGAAGCGGAATGGAGGGACCTGAAAGAAACACCTTCTGCCAGACAACAGGATTCTATGCTCTCAAGTCCCAGGTCCCTCGACTCCGCCTCGCCTCTGGCTCGGCTCCGCTCGGGACGACAAGGTTCGCGTCCCGCTCACCTTCGCCCGGGATGACAGAAGTGGGCTGGTATTCTAATCCCTATTCCCTAATCCCTAATCCCTATCCCCTTTAATCACTTAAAATTCCCTTGAACCTAACGAACGGCCAATTACAAGCAAAGGAGAGTACACAATGAGACATTATGAAAAAGAACTGCCCGCGGGCTATAAAGAAATCTTTTCTGTCGACGCCACAGAAAAGAAACTCGCCATCACCCTCAATCTGATCGGCGGCATCATCATGGTTGCGCTGGGGGTGGCAGCGTATCTGATGATTCGGCCGAAGGATTTCCTTGAAAACTATTCCATCAGCTCTGCCCTGATCCTTTTCGCTTCGCTCATGCTCTATCTGGTTCTCCATGAACTTGTTCATGGCGCTGCCTATAAGCTCCTGACAAAACAAAAGCTGACCTTTGGCTTCACCCTGTCCGTCGCCTATTGCGGAGTGCCGGATATCTACGTTTACCGAAAGGCTTCCATGATTGCGCTCCTGGCCCCGTTCTGCGTGTTTACGGTGCTGTTCGGGGTATTGATCGCTGTCCTCCCCGGCCCCTGGGATAAGTTCTGCGCCGCCATTCTTCTCTCGGTTCATGTCGGCGGATGCGTCGGCGACCTGTACGACACCTGGCTGTACCTGACAAGGTTTACTGACCCAAGAACGCTGATGCGGGACACGGGGCCCAAACAGTCATTTTATGTTCCCTCGAGTGTGAACAAGTGACAGGGCGTGTAAACACGAATTGGATTCTTTTCGGTTTGGCATATCAAAGAAGCATCCGCAATTCATTGAACTCGGATGCTTCTTTGCAAGTCTCCGCGATTTCCCCGGCGGCCAGATCAAAGGCAAATACAGAGGATCAATTCTTCGGCCTTCTTCCAGGAAGCGCTGATATTCCACGCTGTTTAAATGCGCCAGAATGGACGCTTTCAGGGAGCGGGCTTCCTTATCGCGCCATCCCCACAGCAGGCCCTCGCTCCGATTAACAAACATCATGTGATAGCTGAATCTTCACTTGTTATCATTTTTTTATTTTTTTGTCTTTTCTTTTCAGTTTTTTTCCTGTATAATTTACTTCGTTGTTTCCATGCCGCGAAGCGGTTTGCGCAAGTGCGCCGGTTCATGGGCGGCTGGAAAAGCGCCGAACGGATCGTTTTTTATCGGTTGATTCCTGGATACTTCCCGATTCTTTGAGAGAGAAGGACGCTCCCTGTGAGAAATATCTATTTTGATCTTTGTGCGATTCCGGTGTTCCTGCTGATTTTGTTCGCCGGATATTCCCGCAGGCTCATCAAAAACAAATCCAGCAGGCTGTTTATGCTCATCACGCTGGTCTCTCTCGTCTGCACGGCGGCGGACGTGCTGATGGAATTGACGGTCAATCCCGTCCCGCTGTCCCGGGAAGCGATGATTCTGGGCAACGCCATTTCCTATTTATATTTTTTTCTCCGCAATTCCAGCCTGGTGCTGTATTTTATGTTCCTCATGTTCATCACCCGCACCGATTACCAGCTGCGCCCGCTGACGGCGAAAATCGCGCTCTGGCTGCCGTATGCCGCCGCCGTTGCGCTGCTGGCGCGAAACCTGTTTGCCCATAATGTGTTCACCGTCACGCAGGAAAGCGGCTATGCCCGGGGCGCCGTGATGGCCGGGCTGTATCTCGTATCCGCGTATTACGGCGTCATCGGCACGGTGTACTGCGTGTACAGCCGGCGTTACCTGACCGTGGAAAAGTGGGTTTCGCTTCTCTCTGTTTATGTGCTCACCTTCATCGCGGTGATTATTCAGCTGATCTTCCCCGAGCTGCTGGTGGAAATGTTCTCCACCGCCCTGGGCCTGCTGGTGATTATGATCATGGTCATGCGGCCCGAGGAAACGATGGACATTACCGTGGGCATCCTGAGCTGGAAGGCATACCAGAACGACCTGCATAACCTCATCAATTCCAGGCAGCAGTTTTCCCTGCTTGTGATGCAGCTGTCCAACGCGCAGGAGATCCGCGCCTATCTTGGGGACGACGCCTACAACAACTACATCGCCCAAATCGCCGACGAAATCCGATCCCTGTCCAGACAGCGCCATATCCAGCAGGAAATGTACTTCGAGCATCCGGGCACGCTGTACCTGATCCTGGAAGACAACGGCGAAGCCCTGCCCGAACTGGTTCCCCAGTTCCTGGAGGAAACGAAAAACCGCACCCGGAACTACGTGGAGGTCGGCGTGCGCTTTGAGCCGAAGCTCTGCCTGATCCGCTGCCCGGAAGACCTGAAGGATATCAAGGACATCATCAACCTGGGCCATGGATTTACGAAGCTGGGAACCGTCGACCAGGATTTGTTCCAGGCTTCGGAAATCGTGAAGAACGATAACTTTGAAATCGAAAACCACATGGATGAAATTCTCAACCGCGCCATCACCGAGCACAGGATCGTGATGTATTACCAGCCGATCTATGACGTGAAAACCGGCCGCTTCCACTCCGCCGAAGCGCTGGCGCGGCTGAACGACAGCAAGTACGGCATCATTCCGCCCGCCATTTTCATCAAGGAAGCGGAGCACCTGGGGCTTATCCTGCCCATCGGGGACGAGGTGCTGGAACGGGTTTTCCGCTTTATCGGCACCCACGATATGGAAGCGCTGGGGCTTTCCTACATTGAAATCAACCTGTCTCTGGCCCAGTGTATGCAAAAGAGCCTGCCGGACACCATCGCCCGCTTGCAGGAAAAGTATCGCGTGAATCCTTCCTGGGTCAACCTGGAAATCACGGAGACCACGTTTGAAAAGGTCAACGACGTGGCGAGAAGAAACATCAAAAAGCTGGCCGATATGGGCTACAGCTTCTCCCTGGATGATTACGGCATCGGCTATTCCAACATCCAGCGCCTGAGCAAGCTGCCGCTGCAAATCATCAAGATCGACAAGAGCATGGTGGACGAATTGTTCACCAGCCATGGCCGGGTGATCATGCAGAACACCGTCCGCATGATGCAGGGCATTGATAAGGAATTGGTCATCGAGGGCGTGGAAACCAAGGAAGCCATCGACGTGCTCAAGGGCATGTCCTGTGATTTCATTCAGGGCTTCTACTACTCCAAGCCCCTGCCGGAACAGGATTTTATCCGCTTCCTCAAGGAGCAAAACGGCGGAGAAGAGCAGTGCGGATAAACTCGGGCTGTTCTCTTAAATTCATTTCAAAGGGAAAATATGGAAGGGCCCGCAGGCCCGTTCATCAACAAACCGCAGGCGGCGGCATGTACGTCGCCGAGGAGCAACCGTTAGGTTGCTTCCTATATCAATTTGCGGCCGTAAAAAGAGCCTTTTCGGGTGAACAGCCCGGAAAGGCCTTTTTACAGCAAATTGATGCATCGAAGGAAATCGGAATCCTGATTCAGATTTCCTTCGCCATTCAGCGACAGCTGAATGGTAGACGGAAAGGATGTTCTTAATTTGTCCTTTCCGTTTTTTCCTATTGCGCGCGTCTTTCCGTTTCGCATATAATGCTATTGAGAATTGTATCCAATTTATTGGAATCATCAGGAAGGATGACGAACCATGCCGAATTTTTTGCTGAGTGACGACGTTTTTTTCCGGGCGGCGGAAGCCTTTCCGACCCCTTTCCATTTATATGACGAGGCGGGCATCCGAAAGAACGCGAAAAAATTGAACGCCGCGTTTTCGTGGGCGCCGGATTTCCATGAGTATTTCGCGGTGAAGGCCCTGCCCAATCCCGCCATTTTGAAGATCATGAAGGAGGAAGGCTGCGGCCTGGACTGCTCCAGCGAATGCGAACTGCTGCTGGCGGAGAGGTGCGGCTTCTCCGGCGAGGACATTATGTTCAGCGCCAACGCCATGCCCGCGGCGGAGTACGACCATGCCCGGGCTTTGGGCGCGATCGTGAACCTGGACGACATCAGCGATATTGACCTGCTGGCCGCGCACGGCGGCATCCCGGAAACGGTGTGCATCCGGTATAACCCCGGCGGGGATTTCACCCTGGGCAACGCCATCATGGGCTCCCCCGGTGATTCCAAATACGGCTGGACGAAGGAGCAGGTGCCCGTCGGCCTCAGGCGCTTAAAGGACATGGGCGCGAAGCGCTTCGGCCTGCACGCTTTCCTGGCCAGCAACACCACCGACAACTCTTATTATCCCAAGCTGGCGGGTATCCTGTTTGACGTCGGCGCGGAGATGGAAAGGGCGTGCGGGCTGCCGCTGGCGTTTGTGAACCTGTCCGGCGGCGTCGGTATCCCCTATCGTCCGGACGCGCCCGGCGCGGATATCGCGGCCATCGGCGAGGGCGTGAAGCGGGAATACGTCCGCGTTTTTGGCGACCCGGCGAAAGCCAGCGTCGGCATCAAGACCGAACTGGGCCGCTTTATGACCGGGCCCCACGGCTGGCTGGTGACCCACGCGGTGCACGAAAAGAAAATCTATAAGGATTACATCGGCGTGGACGCCTGCGCTTCCAACCTGATGCGCCCCGCCATGTACGGCGCGTATCACCACATCCACGTCTGCGGCAAGCGGGAAGCGCCCGCCGACCATGTGTACGACGTGACGGGCTGCCTGTGCGAAAACAACGATAAATTCGCCATCGACCGGGCCCTGCCTGAAATCAGCAAAGGCGACCTCCTGGTCATTCACGATACCGGCGCGCACGGCTACGCCATGGGCTACCAGTATAACGGCCGCCTGCGCAGCGCGGAGATCCTGTATACTCAGGACGATTCTTTCCGCATGATCCGCCGCGCCGAAACCCCGGAGGATTACTTTGCGACGCTGGTGTAAATCATTCGGGCGGGTTTATTATATGGACACATTGAGCAACAACATCATTTAAATGTAGGGGTGGATATCATCCGCCCGATTGCTGAGAATCGCGAAAGAATCTTCATTTTTTTAAACCAATGATTTACTGAATACGGGCGGATGATATCCGCCCCTACGGTTACGAGGCTTCATGATTTAAGGATTCTTTTCGTCACATCGACAGAAAAAATAACGTCCTTGACAGAATTGTTTTTTCGCTGTATAATTTCGCTAATTTCATACGCGCTGTGACGCAGAAGGAACGCGCAAAGCCAGCCCAAAGCGAGCCGGGGAGGGTGCAAGCCCGGCGGGAGGAAACGTGTTTCGCCGCTGCCGAGCCATCCGCCGGAACGCCCCAGGGCCACTAAGGCGGGTCGGGCCTCCCCCGTTATCAGGATTTGAGGTGGACGCTTTTCCCTCAAGGAATAAAGCGTCAATTGAAGTGGTACCGCGAATACAGTGTGTCTGTTCGTCTTCAAGATAGAGCAGGCACACTTTTATTAGTTCTAAGTTCTAAGCGATAAGTTCTAAGCTGAATCGTGTTTTCAATTGACAGAATCAATTAAACGTCTATAAAGCTTAGAACTTAGAACTTTAAACTTAGAACCATCCCCACAAATAACAATACCATTCAGAAAAGGAGTCTGATTCCCATGCGATCCGTAAACGCCAACGACCTGCGCGCGCTGTGGCTGCGATTCTTCCAGGAGAAGGGCCACGCCGTGATTCCCTCCGCCTCCGTCATTCCAGAGAACGACCCCACCGTGCTGTTCACCACGGCGGGTATGCATCCCCTCGTTCCCTATCTGCTGGGCCAGAAGCACCCGGCTGGCAACCGCCTGAGACGACGTGGGCGACATGAGCCACCTGACCTTCTTTGAAATGCTGGGCAACTGGAGCCTGGGCGATTACTTCAAGAAGGAAATGATTCCCTGGAGCTGGGAATTCCTGACCAGCGAAAAGTGGCTGGGCATTGACAAGGATAAGCTGGCCTTCACCGTGTTTGAGGGCGACAGCGACTGCCCCCGCGACGAGGAAGCCGCCAACCTGTGGCGCTCCTGCGGCGTGAAGGACGATCATCTGTTCTATCTCCCCAAGGAGCACAACTGGTGGGGCCCCGCCGGTATCACCGGCCCCTGCGGCCCGGACACCGAAATGTTCATGATCGTGAAGGAGCCCTGCGGCCCCAACTGCTCCCCCGCCTGCAAGTGCGGCGCGTACCTGGAAATCTGGAACGACGTGTTCATGCAGTACAATAAGCAGCAGGACGGCAGCTTCATTCCCCTGGAGCAAAAGAACGTGGATACCGGCATGGGCCTGGAACGCACGGTCTGCGTGCTAACGGGCAAAAAGAGCGTGTACGAAACCGACATTTTCGAGCGCATCCTTGCCAAGATCGCTGAACTTTCCGGCAAGACCTACGACGCCGACGAGGAAACCACCAAGGCGTTCCGCATCATCGCCGACCATATGCGCACCGCCACCTTCATCCTGGGCGACCCCCGCGGCGTGTCCCCTTCCAACGTAGACCAGGGCTACATCCTGCGCCGCCTCATCCGCCGTGCTGTGCGCTACGCCATGCAATTGGGCATGGAAGCAGGATTCACCTGCGAGATCGCCAAGGTCATCATCGACCAGTACAGCGAAGTGTATCCCGAACTGGAAAGCAATTCCGCGTTCGTGCTGGAGCAATTGAAGCTGGAAGAAGACCGCTTCGCCCGCACCCTCAAGCAGGGCGAAAAGGAATTTGAAAAGGTATACAACAACATCCAGAACACCCGCGCCCTGCTGGATTCCATCCTTTCCGACGCCGACCCGGTGGCCTGCGCCCAGAATCACGCCCAAACCAAGAAGCTGCGCCCCTCCCCCGACATGATGCCCATTATCGAAGCGGCGCAGAAGGGCGACCTCGAAGCGCTGAAAGCGGCCATTAACGCCCGCCTGTCCACCCTGACCACCCTGGACGGCCGCAGCGCCTTCAAGCTGTACGACACCTACGGCTTCCCCATCGAAATGACCAAGGAGCTGGCCGCTGAAAAGGGCCTGACCGTGGACGAGGACGACTTCGCCCAGCGCTTCAAGCAGCACCAGGAGACCAGCCACGCGGGCGCGGAGCAGCGCTTCAAGGGCGGCCTGGCCGACGCCAGCGAGCAGACCGCCTGCCTGCACACCGCCACCCATCTGCTCCAGGCCGCCCTGCGGAAGGTTCTGGGCGACGAAGTGCACCAGAAGGGCAGCAACATCACCGCCGAGCGCCTGCGCTTCGACTTCACCTTTGGCCGCAAAATGACCCCCGAGGAACTCACCGAGGTGGAGCGCCTGGTGAACGTGGCCATCGACGCCAAGGTGCCCGTGACCATGGAAGAAATGACCGTGGCCGAAGCCAAGGCGCAGGGCGCCATGGGCCTGTTCGAGAGCAAGTACGGCGAG
>CADAKE010000068.1 GCA_902788445.1 uncultured Eubacteriales bacterium | reverse complement strand
GATTTTCCCCGGTTTTCAAGCGGCCTGCTGGCCGCCAATTATGACCCTGACTGGCCGGGAATTACGACCCTGCTGGCCGCCAAATGCGGCCATTTGCAAGAAGTTCGTTTATCCTGACGACCGGGCCCGGTTCCTTTCCCTGTTCACCGAGGAGGGCGTTCTTGCAGAAATCGAACGCAGCGGCATTTTTGTGCTGAGCTGCCGTCTTATGATTCGCGGAAAGCCCACCTACGTGCAGTTCAAGGCGGCCATGGTGGAGGAAAACGAAGGTCAACGGCTGGTGGTCGGCATCAACGATATTGATTCCTATGTGCAGCAGGAAGAGGATTACGCGCGCCGTCTCGCCCAGGCCCAGAGCAAGGCGAACATCGACGCGCTCACAGGCGTCAAAAACAAACATGCCTACTTGGACGCCGAGGAACAATTGGATCGGCAGATTGCCGAGCACCGCCAGATGGAGTTTGCCATGGTCGTGTTCGACGTGAACGATTTGAAAAAGGTCAACGACACATCGGGCCACCAGGCAGGCGACCAATACATCCGCGACGCCTCCAAAATCATCTGCGATATCTTTAAGCATTGTCCCGTCTTCCGGGTCGGCGGGGACGAGTTCGCGGTGATCGCGCAGGGAAACGATTACGCCAGCATTGAAGAACTGCTTGGACGGGTCAACGACCACAATACGGACGCGGCCCGCACCGGCGGGGTGATCATCGCCTGCGGCATGGCAAAATACGAGATGGACGAAAACGCGGCCAGGGTTTTTGCGCGGGCGGATCAGCGCATGTATGAGAATAAAAACACGCTGAAATCCAAAGAATCGCCTGCATGATGATCTTTTGAAGCGATCAAATCCGCAGGCTTGAGGAGATTCTTTTGAAAATATGGCTTTTAATGGATCAAATAACGCTTGTGAATCTTCCGAAGATGTGATAAACTGATTTGGACATGAATGCATTTATTTTGCATTATATTTTGAAAACGAGGGGGCAATACGAACATGAGCCAAAAGAAAAAGCTGACGACGGGAAAAGTCTGGTGTTTTGCCATCGGCCAGCTGGGATGGAGTATCCTGAGCGCGCTGATTTCCAATTTCATGGCGCAGTATTACGCGCCTGACCCCGCCACCATCGAAGCGGGCCAGCCGATTTTCATTCCCCAGGGCCTGGTGATTTTCGGCGTGCTGACCATTCTGGCGTTCATCACCGGCTTTGGCCGGGTGTTTGACGCCATCACCGACCCGCTGATCGGCTCCATGTCCGACCGGTGCACCGCCAAGTCCGGCCGCCGCATCCCCTTCATGCGCGCCGCCGCCATTCCCTTCGCGCTGGTGACGGTGCTCACGTTCTGGTCGCCGGTGAACGGGGAAAGCTGGGTGAACGCGGGCTTCCTGTTCCTGATGCTGACGCTGTTTTATCTGTTCATGACCATGTACTGCACGCCCTATAACGCCCTGATTCCGGAGCTTGGCACCGATCAGAAAACCCGCATGGCCATTTCCACCACCATTTCCTTCACGTTTATCGCCGGTATGGCCGTGGCCTACGCCGCGCCGATTTTGTGGGGCATGGTGCAGGGGGCGCTGAACGTGGACCGCGTGACCGCCATCCGCTTGGTGTTTACCGTCATGAGCCTGATCGCGCTGGTGTGCATGTTCGTGCCGGTGTTCACCATCAAGGAAAAGGATTACGTCACCGCCCAGCCCAGCCAGTCCACGGCGCTCAAATCCCTCGCCGCCACCTTCCGAAACAAGGACTTCCGCATTTTCGTGGCCTCCGATATCGTGTATTTCCTGGGCATCACCATGTTCCAGAGCGCCATGCTGTACTTTGTGACCTCCCTGCTCAAGCTGGATGAAAGCATTTCCACGATTTACTTTGTGCTCATGACCGCGCTGTCCGTGCTGTTCTATCCCTTGGTCAGCAAGCTGACCCCCAAGATGGGCAAGAAGAAACTCATCCTGATTGCCTTCTGCATCTTCACCGTGGCTTTCATCTATACCTCCTGCCTTGGCATCATCCCCATCCCCGCTGAGATTCAGGGCTACATCCTGTGCGTTATCGCCGCGCCCGCCATGGCAATCTTCGGCATCCTGCCCCAGGCCGTGGTGGCGGATATTGCGGAGTGTGACGAGATCGACACCCACGAAAACCGCAGCGGCATGTTCTACGCCGCCCGTACCTTCGCCATGAAAATGGGCCAGGCAGTCGCCATCATGCTGGTCACTACCCTGGGTACTATCCGCCAGGACACTGGCTTTGGCTACCGGCTCATCGCCATCATCGCCGCCGTCGTGTGCGCCCTGGGCGGCATCCTGTTCATGATGTACAACGAAAAGAAGGTTTACAGCAAGATCATGAAATAATCTTTCCCATTCGAGAGGAGAATGAAGCGTGAGCGAATACTTGAATCCCGATGGGCTGGCGTTTTCTTCCCATTACGCCGAAACCATGGAGCACACTGTTTTTCCTTTCCTGGAAGCCCGCCAGCAGGACATGCGCATTCCCGGAGTGGGGGAGAGGCCGCTGTACTGTTCCCAGTTCAAGGCGGATCATCCGCGGGGAACGGTGGTGATCGTGCATGGATTCACGGAGAACGCCTATAAGTTTTCCGAAATCATTTATTCCCTGCTGCAAAATGGTTTTGACGTGGCGGCCTATGACCAGCGCGGGCACGGCAGATCGTGGCGTTCTGAAAAGATTCAGGATATGTCGCTGACGGATGTGGACCGTTTTACCGATTATAAGCGCGATTTGGAAATCATCATGGACACGGTTGTTTCCAAACTTCCCAAACCCTGGCTGCTGTTTTCCCATTCCATGGGCGGCGCGGTCAGCGCGCTGTTCCTGGAGGAGCATCCGCAGGTGTTCAGCCGGGCCGCGCTCTGCGCTCCGATGATTCAGGCGAACCTGGGCGGGCTGGCGCCGTTCGCCGCCAGGATGCTCTGCCATGGGATGGAATTGATCGGAAAAAGCAATTCGCGCATTTTTGTTTCCAAGCCGTACACGCAGAAGGAGGAATTTGAAACCTCCTGCGCCACGGGGAAAGAGCGCTTTGACTGGTACGAGGACATTCGTTTCAACCGGAAAGAGTTTCAAAACAACGGCCCCACCTACTCGTGGCTGCTGGAATCCGTGCGCGTGACCAGCCGCGTGCTGGCTCCTGGCGCGCCGGAAAACATCGCCTGTCCTGTCCGCCTGTATACCGCCGGGTTGGATAATACCGTGCTGCCGGAGCCGCAGAAGAAGTTCATTTCCCGCGTGAAAGATGGCTCCCATGTGGTCGTGGACAACGCGAAGCACGAAATCTACCGCTCGGCCGACAACGTGCTGTTTCCCTGGTGGCACGATGTGCTGGAATTTTTGAAAGGGAATATCGGATAAAGCGCATAAAAAAGGATTGCCGGATGAAACGTTCGGCAATCCTTTTTTGTATTATCGTATTATTTCAACAGCGCTTTCAGTTCGTCCACCTTGTCCAGATGCTCCCAGGGCAGATCGACGTCGGTGCGGCCAAAGTGGCCGTAAGCGGCGGTCTGGCGGTAGATGGGGCGGCGCAGGTTCAGGCGCTCAATGATGGCGTCGGGGCGCATGTCAAATACCTGCTCCACGATCTTTGCGATTTCATCGTCCGGCAGGATGCCGGTGCCGCGGGTGTTCACCTGGAAGGAGACGGGCTTTGCCACGCCGATGGCGTAAGCCAGAGCGATTTCGCACTGCTTCGCCAGCCCGGCGGCCACCACGTTTTTCGCCGCGTGACGGGCGGCGTAGGCGGCGGAACGGTCCACCTTGGTCGGGTCCTTGCCGGAGAACGCACCGCCGCCGTGGGGCGCGTAGCCGCCGTAGGTGTCCACGATGATTTTCCGTCCGGTCAGGCCGCTGTCGCCTGCGGGGCCGCCCACCACGAACCGGCCGGTGGGGTTGATGAAATACTTGGTTTCATGGGTCAGCAGTTCGGAGGGGATCACCTTTTGCACCACGTACTCCAGCATGGCTTCCTCGATTTGGCGATGGCCCACCTGCTCGTCGTGCTGGGTGGAAATGACGATGGTGTCCACCGCCACAGGGCGTCCATCCTCATAGACTACCGTCACTTGGGCTTTGCCGTCGGGCCGCATCCAGGGGCAGGTGCCGTCCTTGCGCACCTGGGCCATGCGGCGGGTGAGACGGTGGGCCAGGGCGATGGGCATGGGCATCATTTCGGGCGTTTCGTCGCAGGCGAAGCCGAACATCATGCCCTGGTCGCCCGCGCCGGTTTCGTTCTTATCCTCGTCGCGAGTTTCCAGCGCCGCGTCCACGCCCTGGGCAATGTCGGGACTCTGGTCGTGCAGGGCGGTCAGCACCGCGCAGGATTCGCCATCGAAGCCCTTCTTCGCGCGGTCATAGCCGATTTCGTTCACCACCTTGCGCACCACGTCGGCCACCGGCACATAGCCCTTGGTGGTCACTTCGCCCATCACCAGGATGAGGCCGGTGGTGGCGCAGGTTTCGCAGGCCACCCGGGAAAAGGGGTCCTGCTCCAGCAGCGCGTCCAGGATGGCGTCGGAAATCTGGTCGCAGATTTTGTCCGGATGCCCTTCGGTGACAGATTCAGAGGTAAACAGTTTACGCATGGGGGAGACTCTCCTTTGAATATATTTCTGAACACCGTCCGGGCCGCAAAAAGACCGCTTATCTGCGTACAGACAAGCGGCCGGAAAGATGCTTTCGTTTGCGCCTTATCTGCCAGCGCGTCGCCGCGCTGCTGGAATTAGCACCTTGCGGTTTCCCGCCGGTTGCCGGGCTTCATCGGGCCAGTCCCTCAGCCGCTCTGGATAAGGTATTCAGTTGGATATAGTATACACGGCTTTTACGATTTCGTCAAGATGCGATCTTATTTTGTATCTCTTCGGCCGACGTTAAAGCGAGAGCGCTTTATATCAGATAGGAGTTAAAAGATAGGAGATAGGAGATTTACATTGTCGGATGAAAAATTGTTAGCCGCGACACCCGTTAAACGCATAATCATGATCAATCTCCTATCTTCTCTCTCCTCACTCCTACCTGATTGAAACTGTTCATTCAATCATTCCGACTGGGCGGTGACCTTATTTATTCATCTCCGCCCAGTGCAGCGCGCCGTCCACGGCCCGATGCCAGCCGGTAAGCAATTCTTCCCGGCGGGCGGCGTCCATTTGCGGCTTGAAGGAATCCGCCACGTGCCAGCCGGAAGCGGTTTCGTTCAAATCCTTGTACATGCCCACAGCCAATCCGGCCAGCAGCGCCGCGCCGAGCGCGGTCGTTTCCAGCACGGCGGGGCGCTGCACCGGCACGCCCAGCAAATCGGCCTGGAACTGCATGAGCAGTTGGTTCGCGCTCGCGCCGCCGTCCACGCGCAGGGCGGTGGATTCCTTGCCGCAGTCCTGCGCCATGGCGGAGAAGAGGTCGCGGCTCTGGAACGCGATGCTTTCCAGCGCTGCCCGGACGATATGCGCCCGGCCCGTGCCGCGCGTCATGCCGACCAGCGTGCCTCTCGTGTACATGTTCCAGTACGGCGCACCGAGGCCCGTGAACGCGGGCACCAGGTACACACCGCCCGTATCGGCAACGGACGCGGCGACCGGCTCGCTCTCCGCTGCGGAGGAGATCATGTGCATTTCATCCCGCAGCCATTGGATAGTGGCCCCGCCCATGAACACGCTGCCCTCGAAAGCGTAGGTGGGCTTGCCGTTAATGCGCCAGGCCATGGTGGTGAGCAGACCGCATTGGGAGAGGCGGAACTGGTCGCCCGCGTTCATGAGCATGAAGCAGCCGGTGCCGTAGGTGTTTTTCACGTCGCCTTCTTTAAAGCAAGCCTGGCCGAACAGGGCGGCGTGCTGGTCGCCCACCAGCGCGGCCACGGGGATTTTTTCACCCAGCAAATCCTCCCGCAGCATCCCGACCACCTGGGCGGTATCGACCACTTTCGGCAGAATCTCCCGGGGAATGTCCAGGATGGACAAAAGTTGTTCGTCCCATTCCTGGGTGTGCAGGTTAAAGAGCATCGTGCGGCCCGCGTTGGTAGCGTCCGTCACATGGGGATGGCCCTCCACCAGATGCCAGGCCAGATAGCTGTCCACGGTGCCAAAGCAGATTTCGCCCTTATTCGCCCGCTCGCGCAGGTTCAGGGTATCCAGCAGCCATTTGATTTTGCTGCCCGCGAAATAGGCGTCCGGCACCAGGCCGGTTTTTTCCCGAATGGTATCGCTGTACCCCTCCGCCACCAGCTGTTCGATGATCGGCGCGGTGCGGCGGCACTGCCACACGATGGCGTTGTACAGGCAGGCGCCGGTATCCCGCTCCCACAGGAAGGTGGTTTCGCGCTGGTTGGTGATGCCGATGGCGGCAATTTCCTTAGGGTCAATCTCCGCCTTGCGCACAGCGGCGCGGAGCGCTTCAATCTGGGTGGACAGAATGTCCGCCGGGTCGTGCTCCACCCAGCCGGGATGGGGATAATGCTGGGGGAACTCCTGGGCGGCGGCGGAAACCATGTGGCCTTCCAGCGTGAAAACAACCGCGCGGGAACTGGTGGTGCCCTGATCCAGCGCAACCAGATAACGTTTGTTCATCATGGATGTGAACCTCCAAAAGAATGCATTCAATTAAAGACAGTTTACCATAGTTTTTCAGTTTCTTCAACCGGTTCTTGTAATATTCGGATAATAAATTCCCTTTTCTTCTTTTGTAAATCGCATAAGAAAAGCCCGTATGCGCCGCTCGGAATGAACAGAGCGCACACGGGCACAATGTTGAATTGTCCTTGGAAATGAACGGATCAGGCTTTGCCGTTGCAGCCCAGCACGTCCACCAGCTTATGGCGCACCATGTCGCGCAGCGCGGCGCGGGCGTCGGTCAGGTACTGGCGGGGATCGAAGTGGTCGGGATGCTCGTCGAAGTGCTTGCGGATCATGGCGGTGAAGGCCAGGCGCAGGTCGCTGTCGATGTTGATCTTGCAAACGGACATGGTGGCAGCCTTGCGCAGCTGTTCTTCGGGGATGCCGACTGCGTCGGGCATCTTGCCGCCGTGCTCGTTGATGATCTTCACGAATTCCTGGGGCACGCTGGAGGAGCCGTGCAGCACGATGGGGAAACCGGGCAGGCGCTTGGAGACTTCTTCCAGCACGTCGAAGCGCAGGGGCGGGGGCACCAGGATGCCGTCGGCGTTGCGGGTGCACTGGGCGGCGGTGAACTTGTAAGCGCCGTGGCTGGTGCCGATGGCGATGGCCAGGGAGTCGCAGCCGGTGCGGTTCACAAATTCTTCCACTTCTTCGGGACGGGTGTAGGAGGAATCCTCAGCGGACACCTTCACTTCGTCTTCCACGCCGGCCAGGGTGCCCAGTTCGGCTTCGACGACCACGCCGTGATCATGGGCGTATTCCACCACGCGGCGGGTTTCCTTGATGTTTTCTTCAAAGGGCAGGCCGCTCTTGTCGATCATGACGGAGGTGAAGCCGCCGTCGATGCAGCTCTTGCATGTCTCGAAATCGGGGCCGTGATCCAGATGCAGCACGATGGGCAGGTCGGTTTCCTTGACAGCCGCTTCCACCAGCTTCACTAGGTAGGTGTGGTTGGCGTAGGCGCGGGCGCCCTTGCTCACCTGCAGGATCACAGGGGCGTTTTCCATCTTGCAGGCTTCGGTGATGCCCTGCACGATTTCCATGTTGTTCACGTTGAACGCGCCGATAGCGTAGCCGCCGTCATAAGCCTTTTTGAACATTTCCTTGGAAGTAACCAGAGCCATTTCCAATCATCCTCTCTATTTTTGATCAGGGAGTTCCACGCTGTTATTATACACGAACTTTCCTTTTTTGACCAGCCCTGGGCGGAAATTATCCCGCTTTACGGCGAAACTGTCACATTTTCGCCCTGCGCGGACAGGCGGCTGAGGGATTTGGCCTCCGCTGTGAACTGCGCCCAGTTGACTTTCGCCGGGTCGGGGAACTGGTCGGGGTCAGTATAGAGGCATTCCAGAATCTCCAGGCTGTCCGGGCGCAGCACGCCCACCGCCGTCAGGAAGCCATCCTGGGTGCCCTGCCCGTCCATGCCGATGGTGATGTTCAGCGAAGCGTCCACGAAATACAGGTTTCCGTCCCGCACGCTGTAAGCAAAGTATTCATGGCCCGTCACCTGGCCGTTCAGCGTGTCGCTGATTTCCATGCGCCCGCGCGTCAGAGGCTCGGCGATTTCGTAGCTGCGCACGCGCTCAAACACTCCGCCGCCGGAAACCGCGTAATCCCCGTTCATTTGATTGTCCATGGGGGTTTCATCGCGGGGGTCAGGCGTCACAGCTTCGATCTCCGGCGCGTCGTCCACAGTCGTTTCGTAAGTATAATCGCCGCCCTGCGTCCTGGAGAAGCGGTAATAGCCGTCAGCGGGTTCCGCGCCGGACGCCTGCGCGTCCTGGAGGAATTGGTTGATCATGCTGCCGGGAATCGCGTAGGTCAGGTTATCCAGGCTCTGCGCGGCGACAAGGCTCAGTTCATCCTCATAAACGGCCATCACGGCTTTTGCCGCTTCCGCCGAAGGCCCGTCTCCCGCGATCATCGGCGCTTCGAGATGTTCCGGCGTGGGGGAGGGAGCCACCACTTTTTCTTCCTCTTTTCCGCAGCCGGAAAGAAGCAGCAGAACCAGAAACAACAGGAAAACCGTTTTGCTTTTCCGCATCTTCAGAAACCTCCCAGATTCATCCAAAGGGATTATACTATATTTTTTCAGATTTCTCAACGCTGAATCCGGCAGAATCCAGGGCAATCGTTTACGAAATAATGTGAGACCTGGAAATAAAAAACCATGTAATTGTAGGGGCGGATATCATCCGCCCGCATCCTGTAAATCATTCATTTACGCCAAATGATTTTGCCCGACCATGCGGGCGGATGATATCCGCCCCTACATTTGTTCTCTAAATTGAAACAGATTTGTAACTTAATTGCAATAAGCGATTGCCCTGCGGCAGAATCGTGGCAGGCTTTTGTCTGATATGTTCCGGACCAGGTTTTTGCGAAGAAAATGTTGCTTGAATTTGCAGGAATTTGGAAGAACGCGCAGAACATACATCATGTCGAAAAGACAGAATGATTTCAGAAAGGTCGATCAGATGTACTTTTACGAACTGCACCTGCACACCGCCGAAACCAGCCGCTGCGGCCAATCACCGGCCAAGGATATGGTAAAAGCATATTATGACCGTGGTTTTTCCGGCGTCGTGGTGACGGATCATTTCATCAACGGCAACTCTTACGCCCGCGAAAAGGAAACCTGGGAAGGGAAAATGGACGCCTATCTGCTGGGCTACCAGGCGGCGAAGGCTTACGGCGATGAAATCGGGCTGGACGTTTTCTTCGGGGTTGAATACACCCACATGGGCGGCAATGGGGAAGACTACCTGCTGCTGGGTTTAAAGCCTGAGCATCTCTACGATGAACTTAAGGACTGTGATAAATGGAGCATTGAATACCTGTGCGACGTGGTGCACAGCTTGGGCGGCATCGTGATCCGCGCGCATCCTTACCGGGAAGCGGGCTATATCGCGCGGGCAGGCATTGAGCGTCCCGGCCTGAAAGTGGACGCCATCGAGGTGTTCAACGCGGGCAACCGGGAGGATAGCTTTAACCAGAAAGCGCTGGAATTGGCGCTTCGGGAAGGCAAACCCTGGACGGCAGGCTCTGACACGCACAACGTAAACACCACGGCGACGGCGTATGTGGGCTTTGAGCATAAGCCGAAGGACTACGCAGAGCTGTGCGAGTTTATCCGGAACGGCAAGGCGTTCGTGGTATATCGGCCCAAGATGGAAACATAACATAGGTGATTCTCCTCATGAGCGGCGTCGGTTTTTCAGCCGGAGCCGCCTCCGTGGGGCAGGGGATCAGAATTCAATAGACTTCGTAAAAGAAAACTTTTACGAAGTCTATTGACGTTTAAAGGCCCAATTTGGTATAATACGGACTACGGGATGAATTTCTGGCCTTTCTATCATGGCATTTCCGTTTTTCATCCCGCCGTTGTTTTTCAAATTCTCTTTTCATATTTTGATGATGAATCACAGCTTTGATTGTGAGGCGATTTCTGTGGCTGACCCTGTACGATTCCATGCGCAGGCTGATATCAAACGCTTAGACCGACTAAAACAACTGGAAAAAGAATTGCCCATGGCGTGTACGGACTTTTTCCGTTCCGTCGCCCAAACGACCAGTACGCTGACGCGGCTGGTCTACGCTTACGACTTCCGCCTCTTCTTCCAGTACCTCACCCTGGAAAACCCCTTCTTCGCGGACGTGGAGCCGCGGTTCATGACCGACCAGCATCTGCGCATGATCAAGATGCGCGATATTGATGGTTTTCAAGAATATTTGATGCAATATTATGTGACCGACGAAGAAACCGGAGCGTCCAAAGTGGTGCAGAATCACGAACTTGGCATCATGCGCAAGCTGTGCTCTCTGCGGTCTTTGTTTGAATATTTATTCAAAAATGGTCACATTGAGGCCAATATCGCCACATTGGTGACCCTTCCTAAGCTGCATGACAAGCCGATTCTGCGTCTGGAAGCGGACGAAATGCAGAAAATGCTGGACACCGTGGCCTCCGGCGAAGGGCTGTCAAAGACCCAGCAGCGGTATTTGAAGTTCACCCGAACCCGGGATACCGCTATGCTGCTGCTGTTCCTGGGCACCGGTATCCGCGTCAGCGAATGCGTGGGCCTGGACATTGACGATCTGGACTTTGACGTGAACGCTTTCCTGGTCACGCGCAAGGGCGGCGACCAGAGCATCCTGTATTTTCCCGATCAGGTGGCCGACGCTTTGAAGGCTTACCTGGCCGAGCGCCAGGAAATCGAACCCTTGGAGGGCCACGAGAACGCCTTGTTCCTGTCCCTGAAAAAACGCCGCATGACCCAGCGGGCCGTGGAAAACATGGTGAAAAAATACGCGCTGGTGGCCGCGCCGCTCAAAAAACGCATCAGTCCGCACAAACTGCGCAGCACGTTCGGCACCAATCTGTACCAGGAAACCGGCGATATCTACCTGGTTGCCGACGTACTGGGGCATTCCGACGTAAACACGACCCGCCGCCACTACGCGGCTATGTCTGACGCGAACAAGCGCAAAGCCTCCCGCGTGGTGCCGCTGCCCAGGACGGACATTGCCAGTCCGGAGGATGATGAATAAACTGGCCGCCTCTCCCCTATCTTCATACATGCACTGATAAAAAATACAGAATGAAGCCATTTTATACCAAAAACAGGAAAACATTGCTTGTATGAAATCGGAAAATATGTTATAATCGTTCGCACAATCGGTTCGGGCCGGTTGTGAATGCGCCTGCCGGGAGGTGGAAAACGGTTTGCGGGGAAAACGATGGTTCAAGCTGGATAACGCGGCCAAGCTGTACCCTGCCGTTTCAAACGCCCAATGGAGCAGCACGTTCCGCGTGTCCGCGGAATTGAACGAACCCGTTGATCCCCAAAGGCTGCAAAAAGCGGCGGATCACGTGCTGAAGCGCTTTCCCTCGATGAAGGTGCGGATGCAGGCCGGATTGTTCTGGTATTACCTGGAGGAGAACAATTCGCCTTTCCTGGTGCAGCCGGACGTCGGCCATCCCTGTATGCCGTTTCGCTTCAAAAAGGATAACGGCTATCTGCTGCGGGTATTCTATTTCAGAAACCGCATATCCGCCGAGTTCTTTCATTCGCTGACGGATGGTTCCGGCGGGCTGGTCTTCATCAAAACGCTGGCGGTGGAGTATCTGCGGCTCGGCGGAAAGAAAGCGGAATTCGACCACGGCGCACTGAACCTGAAAGACGCGCCCAGGCCCGAGGAAACCCGCGACGCTTTCCTGAATATGCCGCTGCCCAAGGTGCGCATTTCCCGAAAGGAATCCGCCGCCTACCATTTTCCCGCTACCGCGGAAATCCCGCATACGCTGCGTATCATCGCCGCCTCGATTCCGTGCGACGCGCTGCTGGGAAAAGCCAAAGAACTGGGCGCTACCGTGACGGAGTACCTGGTGGGCGTGATGCTGTGGGTGGCGTATCGGGAGCAGGAAAAGGAAAATCCCCGCAGAAAGCTGCCGGTCAGGGTGTCGGTGCCGGTGAATATGCGCGCGTTTTTTCCCATCCCAACGCTGCGGAATTTTTCTTCCTTTGTCAATCCCGGCATTGATCCCCGGCTGGGCGAATACACGTTTGAGGAAATCGTCCGGGAAACGCGCGGATACATGCGGTACATGGTGAACCCCAAGCTGCTTTCCGCGACCATCGCCACCAATGTGGCGGATGAAAAGAACCTGTTTGTGCGCCTGGTGCCGCTGAGGATCAAAAACTGGATCATCAACGCGATTTTCCGCCGCTCGGGCGACAAGCTGGTCACCTCTACCCTATCGAATCTCGGCCGCACGGAAAAGCCGACGGGGACGGAAAAGCTGATCCGGCGCTTTGAATTCCAGCTCGGCGTGCCGTCCACCCCGCTGTGCAATGTCTCCGCCATCACCAACGGGAACGAGCTCCGGCTGATTTTTTCCAGCAATATCCGGGAAACCACGCTGCCCAGGGAAATGCTGCGGTTCCTGGTGGAAAACGGAATCCCCGCCATGGTGGAAAGCAATCTGGAGGATGAGTAAGCGATGTCGTACTGCGTTCATTGCGGCGTGAAGCTGGGCGACGGAGAGAAACGCTGCCCGCTCTGCTTTACGCCGGTCATTGATCCATCGGAACCTGAACGGCCAAGCGCTCCGCGTTCCTATCCGGTGCGCACGCCGGAGCAGGAATTAAAAAGGAACAAACAATTCCTGCTTGTTTTGGCCGCTACGATGCTGGCCGCGCCCGCGGCGCTGTGCCTGCTGATCGACCTGCTGATTACCGGCGGCGTCACCTGGAGTGGATACGCTTCCAGCGCTTTGATCCTCCTGTTCGCCGCTGTCAGCGTGCCGCTGCTGGCGGAAAAGCATCAGGTATACGTGGTGGTCGGAATGACGTTTCTGTGCCTGAACAGTTATCTGTTTCTGGTGGAAAGGCTCAGCAATTCCGGACGGTGGTTTTTCCCGATTGCCCTGCCCGCTATTTCGCTGTTCGCCGTGCTGCTGACGGGCATCATCCTGCTCTACCGCACCGAAAGACTCAACCGCCTGACGCTGCTGGCCGCGCTGTTTGCCGCTGTGGCCATCGAATGTGTGGCGATCGAATGGCTGATCGCCCGGATGAACGGCAGAGCGGGCACGTTTCTCTGGTCGCCCTTTGTGCTGGCGCCCTGTATGGTGATTTCCCTGGCCCTCATTTTCATCAACTACAACCGGGCGGTTCGGGAAGAAGTGCGGCGCCGGACGCATTTTTGAGATTCAGTTTTAAGGAATAAGTTCAAAGTTCTAAGTTCCAAGCTGTCAGCCTGAACTGTTCATGATCCGCTTAGAACTTAAAACTTAGAACTTAGAATTCTAATTCGCATAATATGCTACCAAACGGTCTTGAAATAGGAAGGATGTGCAGTATGGAAAAGTATCGCGTGGGCATTATCGGCGCTACCGGCATGGTAGGCCAACGGTTTGTATCCCTGTTGGGAAACCACCCCTGGTTTGAAATCACAGCCTTGGCGGCCAGCGGACGCAGCGCCGGAAAGCCTTACGCGGAAGCGGTGGCAGGTCGCTGGGCGTTCAGCTGGCCCATTCCTGAAAAGGCGGCGAAGCTGCCAGTCATGGACGCGGCGGACGTGGACTCGGTCGCCGCGAAGTGCGACTTCGTGTTCTGCGCCGTAGCCATGGACAAAGCGGCCACCCGCGCGCTGGAGGAAAGCTATGCCCAAACGGAAACGCCGGTCATCAGCAACAACAGCGCCTGCCGCCTGCTGCCCGACGTGCCGATGCTGATTCCAGAAATCAACGCCGACCACGCGGAAATCATCGCCGCCCAGCGCAAGCGCCTGGGAACCAAGCGCGGCTTCATCGCCGTCAAGCCCAACTGCTCCATCCAGAGCTATGTGCCCGCCCTGACCCCGCTGCGGGACTTTGGCCTCAAAGCCATTTCTGTGTGTACTTACCAGGCCATCAGCGGCGCGGGCAAAACCTTTGAACGCTGGCCGGAGATTCTGGACAACGTGATCCCCTACATCGGCGGTGAGGAAGAAAAGAGCGAGCAGGAGCCGCTGAAAATCTGGGGCCATCTGAACGCCGACAAGACGGAAATCGTCAAGGCGGAAAAGCCTGTGATCAGCGCCCAGTGTCTGCGCGTGCCCGTGTCCGACGGCCACATGGCGGCGGTGAGCGTGTCCTTTGACAAGAAGCCCACCATGGACGAAATGCTGGAGCGCTGGGCCAATTACCATACGGTGGCCCAGGAACTGCAGCTGCCCAGCGCGCCCACGCCCTTCCTGAAATACATGCAGGAGCCCGACCGGCCCCAAACTCGCCTGGATCGTGACTTTGAGCGCGGCATGGGTGTGACCATCGGCCGCCTGCGCACCGATTCCCTGTTTGATTACCGGTTCGTGTGCCTGTCCCACAACACGCTTCGCGGCGCTGCCGGCGGCGGCGTGCTCTCCGCTGAATTGCTCTGCGCCAAGGGGTATATCGCCCGAAAGGAGTAAACCATGCGCAAACCGCTGTTTACTGGCTGCGCGACCGCTTTGATCACGCCCATCCGGAACGGAGAAGTGGATGAAGCCGCGCTGAGGAACCTGCTGGACTTCCAGTTGGAAAACGGGATTGACGGCATCGTCGCCTGCGGCACCACCGGCGAGCCCGCCGCCATGACGGCGGAGCAATGGGAAAGCACGCTGTCCCTGATTGTTCAGCACGTCCATGGCCGGGTGCCGGTCATCGCCGGCACAGGCGGCAACTGCACCGCCGACGTGATTCGCAAGGCCAGCCGGGCGAAAGAACTCGGCGCGGACGCGCAGCTGTGCGTGACGCCGTACTACAATAAAACCACCCAGGCAGGCCTGATCGCCCATTACCGGGCGATTGCCCACAGCAACACGCTGCCCGTGATCGTGTACAATGTTCCCTCCCGCACCGGGCTGAACATGCAGCCCGCCACGCTGGCCGCGCTGGCGAAGGAAGAAAACATCATTGCCATGAAGGAAGCCTCCGGCAACATGATCCAGATCATGGACATGATAAGGCTGTGCGGCGAGGACATCGCTTTCTATTCCGGGTCGGATGAATTGACCGCGCCCGTGCGGGCGATCGGCGGCGTGGGCACCATCTCCGTGCTGTCCAATATTGCGCCCGCTGTGATGCGGGACATGACGCATAAGCCGCTGGAGGAAGCCGCGCAGTTAAACCTCAAGTATCTGCCGTTGATCCACGCCCTGTTCTCCGAGGTCAACCCCATCCCGGTGAAGGCGGCGGCGGCGATGATGGGTCTGTGTGAAAATGAACTGTGGCTGCCGCTGGTTCCGATCAGCGAAGCAAACAAACAAAAGCTGAAAGAAGAAATGCAGAAGGTTGGTTTGATATGCTGAAGATTCTGTTGTCCGGCGCTTGCGGCCGGATGGGCCATCAGGTGGCGAACCTGGCCGAAGACGAACAGGCGGTCATTTCCTGCGGCGTGGATGTGCACGCCGAACAGTGGAGCGATTTTCCCGTGTTTCCCTCCTTTTCTCTGGTGACGGAGGAAGCGGATGTGATCGTGGACTTTTCCCGCCCGGAAAGCCTCCCCGCGCTGCTGGAATACGCGAAGGCGCATCGGCTGCCCGTGGTGCTGGCGTCTACCGGTTATAATGAACAAGACCTTGCCATGATCTGCGAAGCCGCGAAGGAGATTCCCGTTTTCCGCAGCGCGAACCTGAGCTTGGGCGTGTACGTTCTCAAAACGCTGGCGTGCCAGGCCGCGAAGCTGCTGCCGGGCTTTGATATCGAAATCATCGAAAAGCACCATAATCAAAAGATCGACGCGCCCAGCGGCACCGCCCTGATGCTCTATGACGCGGTGAGCAACCCCGACACTGTACCGGTCTTTGGCCGCAACGGACGCACCCAGAAGCGGGAAAAGAACGAAATCGGCATTCATGCCATCCGGGGCGGCACCGTGCCCGGCGAGCATGAAGTGGGATTCTACGGTCCCTCCGAGGTCGTCACCCTTTCCCATTCCGCGCAGGACCGTTCCATTTTCGCCCGCGGCGCGCTGCGGGCCGCGAATTTTATCGTCAAGCAGTCCCCAGGCGAATACAGCATGGACGGCCTGGCCGACAGCCTGCTGAAATAACAGCGCTTTGCGGCACCGGATATTCAAAACCCCGGAGAACAATTCTCTGTTCTCCGGGGTTCGCTTTTTTTCGGCCATTCAAAGCAGTTTACAGGCTGATTTTTCCCATTACCACCGGATGGCTCGCCCCGGTGACAGAGGGCATATTATTGCAGCTTCCGTGGACGCATTCGTTCGCCAGCACGGCAAAAGCGACTGCTTCCTTCGCGTCGCTGTTGAAGCCCAAGTCCTCATTTACCAGCACGGGGATGTGCAGCGTCCTGCGGATGTCGCGCATGAGCGTTGGGTTCCGGCTGCCGCCGCCGCCGATCACCAGATAATCGGGCTGGATGGCGCAATGGTTTTCAATGGCGACACGGATACATTCCGCCGTAAACCGGCAGGCCGTCGCCAGAAGATCGGTCTCTGAAATGCCCGCTTCATTCGCTTTTGCCGTCAGCGCGTCCACATAATCTTTTCCGTAATATTCCCGTCCGGTGGATTTGGGCGGCGCTTTTTTCAGATATGGGTCTTGCAGCATCCAGGAAAGAAGGCTTTCGCTGCATTCGCCCTGGGCAGCCAGCGCGCCGCCCGCGTCGTAACGCAGGCGGCCGTTCGTGACGCGCTCCACAATCTGATCCATCACCATGTTGCCGGGGCCGGTGTCAAAGGCGAAGGTGTCCCTCGGCCTGCCGCCCTTGGGCAGCACGGTCAGGTTGCCGATCCCGCCAATGTTTTGCAGGCCCACGGTCTGGTCTTCCCTCCGGTACAGCAGGTATTCAGCATACGGCACCAGCGGCGCGCCCTGGCCGCCCGCCGCCATGTCCCGCACGCGGAAATCGCTCACCACGGGACAGCCAAAGTTTTCGCAAATCAGAGAAGGTTCCCCCAATTGCAAGGTGCCCCGCACCTGCCGCCCGCAGTAGGATTCAGCGATGGGAATGTGCCACAGGGTTTGGCCGTGGCTGCCGACCAAATCGACAGTTTCCGGGGAAACCCCGGCTTCTTTGCATACGGCCAGGCAGGCTTCCAGCGAAAGCTGTCCCAGCAGAAAACTGAACAGACAAAAATCCCGGCTGTCCCCTTCCCGGCCTGACGCCAGGCGCAGGATCTCATTTCGTATTTCTTCTGAATACGGAAGGGAAACGAAGCCCAGGGTTTTGATCTTCGTGCTGAGTCCATACCCTGTGATATCCACCAGCGCGGCGTCCATGCCGTCGGCGGATGTGCCGCTCATCAGCCCGATCACGCGGATCGTTTGCTTCTCCCAAAGACGTTTTAACTGTTCCATTTTGATTTCCTTCCAATCATCCAACCTACTGCCTACTGCCTATTGCCTATTGCCTAATCCCTATTCCCTCGTCTACCCCTTCACGCCCCCCAGGGCAATGCCCTCCACGAACTGCTTTTGCAGGAAGATGTAGAGCACGAAGGGAAACAGGAACGTCAGCGTCGCCCCGGCCATCACCATGCCGTAATTGGTAGTCGAGTTGCTGGCAAGGGTGGACATGGTGACGGGAAGCACCCGCATTTCGGAGCGCGTGTTGATAATGAGCGGCCAGAGGAAATTGTTCCAGGCCGCGTTAAAGGTGAAGATCGTGAGCGTAATCAGGGCGGGCTGCACCAGGGGAATCACAATGGTCAGGAACCTGCGCATTTCCCCGCAGCCGTCAATCTCCGCCGCCTCCAGCAGTTCATTGGGCACCGCCACCATGAACTGGCGCATCAGGAAAATGCCGAACGCGCCCACCATCGGCAAAATCAGCGCGGCGTAGGTGTTCGTGAGCCCCGCCCGGTTGATCATCACGAACATGGGAATCAGCACCACCTGGCCGGGAATCATCATGGTTGCCAGATATCCCTGGAACAGCGCCTCCTTGCCGGGCACGGGCTTTTTTTCAAAGCCATAGGCCGCCATAGCGGAAGCCGCGTCCACCAGCAGGCAGGAGCCCACCACGGTGATGACGCTGTTTTTGAGCGCGGTGCCAAAGTCCCGTTTCACGATGGCATACCAGTAATTGTACAGGCTGGGGCGCAGGTCTTTCAGTTTAATATACAGCGTTTCGGAATCCGTAAAGGAAACGGCCACCATATAGATCAGCGGCAGCAGGCACAGCGCCGCGAACAGCGTGACCAGAACAATGCCGATAATCACCCACGGGGACAAATGTTTTTTCTTCATCACGCATCCTTCTCCTTGAAAAACAGCGTCTGAATCAGGTGAATCAGCAGAATCACGATCAGCAGGCAGATAGCCACCGCGCTGGCGTAGCCGTAGTTTTTATCCTGGAACGCGAAGGTGTAAATGACATAGGCCACCGTATAGGTGGAACGCCCCGGCCCGCCGCCGGTCATTTTGTACACCAGGTCAAACACCTGGAAGGAGCCGATGATGCCGAGGGTTACGATCATATAGGTAATGGGCTTTAAAATCGGCAGCGTGATGTGCCAGAAGCGCTGGATGGGCGTGGCCCCGTCCACGATAGCCGCCTCCCGCACGTCGCCGGGCACGTTCATCACCCCGGCGTAATAAATCACCATATAATATCCCGTGTTTTTCCAAATGGCAACAGCCGCCACGCTGGGCAGGGCGTTGGCTTTTTTGCCCAGGAAATTCACGGATTCAAAGCCCAGGAAATTCAGGAATTGGTTGATGATGCCGCCTTTGGGCTGGTACATGATATTCCACACCGTGGCGGACGCGATCAGGGACACGATCACGGGAATAAAAATGACGCTGCGCAGGAAGGAACCATAGCGGTTCTTCATATGTTCCGCGATGAACACGGCGATGAGCAGGGAAAGCACCGTTTGAGTCGGCACGGTGTACAGCACATACCAGACCGTGTTGCTCAGCGCTTCGGAGAGCACCCGGTTGGAAAACAGCTTGGCGTAGTTATCCAGCCCAATCCACACCGGCGGAGAAGCCATGTTGTATTTGGTGAAGGAAAAATAGGCGGACAGGAAAATGGGCACGACGTTAAAAATCGCCATCAGGATAAAGCTGGGGGCGATGTACGCCGCGCCGATCAGCGCCTGTCTGCGCGTGCGGACGCTCATTTTTCGTTTGACGGATGGAGCGGTGGTCATGGATTGACACCTCCGGGAAAGCGAATGAAAAGGAGCTCCGGAGGCAGCGCCGCCGGAGCTCCGGGATCAGGGATTACTGCTTGATCTGTTCCGCGTAGTACTGCATGGTGTTGTCCAGCACTTCCTGGGGAGTCAGATCGCCCATGAACATCATCTGGATATTGGCCTGCAGTTCCTTTTCAAAGGAAGCCTTGCCTTCAAATTCGCTGACGACGTACACATTGTCAATGTGCTCGCTGGTCAGGGCGTAGAGCACTTCGTCCTTGACGAAGGTGGCGTCCTTGGTGAAGGGGGGCAGATAGAACACTTCGCTGTGGAATTTATCCATCACTTCGCCGGAGGTGATGAGCGCCAGCGCCTTGGCGGCCAATTCGTCATTGCCGCGTTCCTTGGCCTTGGCGGCGATGGCGAAGGAGTCGGTGGCGGTGCGGGCACCGTACCCCGCGGGGCCCTTCAGGGAGAAGAAGTATTCCCAGTTGACGCCGTTCTTGGTGAAGGAAGCGCCTTTGTTCAGGTCAGCCACCACGAAGGCCAGCTCGCCG
>CADAKE010000067.1 GCA_902788445.1 uncultured Eubacteriales bacterium | reverse complement strand
TAATGGTAAACAGGTTATTGAGCAGGGGAACCAAGGTCAGGCCGATGATGGCGACACCAGCTCCGGCCATGAATTGTATCATGGCGAATTAGTTGTCAATGGGTTTGGACAAAATTCTCAAGAAGAAAAAGAAAAACGCTCTTAATTACCACAATGTAATATGAAAGATTTTTCCCAAACTTACAATTTTGTAAGTTTCGCCGTTTTCCCCAATTTATGGTGTATAATGCTTTTGAAGCCTATCGAGGGAAAGTGGGGCGAACGGTTTGAAGACGGGAAAAACGATGATCGCGGCGCGCCGGTATGTTTTACCCATGCTGGTGCTGCTTTTCGTTGTCACTTTTTATGCGCTTTGCGTGGGCCGGGTGCAGACGGAGTTTCCCTTGCTGCGCCCGAAGGACGGCGTGGTGGACGCCCGGGAAGTAGATTTTTCTGCGAGCGTGTACCATCTGGAAAACCACTGGGACTACTATCCGGGCCAGATTCTTTCTCCGGATGTTTTTTCTGATCCTGCAAACACCCCGGAAAAGGACAATGACGCCCCCATCGACGCGGCCAAGGGCACCTGGCGGCTTCGCATCCATGCCCAGCCCAACACCTATCTTTCCCTCTGCTCCTTCTCCATTGATTACAGCACCCGCATTTTCGTGAACGGCAAAGAAGTTCGCAATATCGGCTTTGTGTCGGATGATCCCGCCCAGGCTGTCCCCAAGGTGGAGTATGTGACGCTGCCGCTGTATTTTGATGACAGCGGCGAAAACGAAATCATCTATCAATACGCCAACTATGTGCATCATGACGGCGGCTTCATTCAGAACACATTAATCTCAACCCCGGAGAACATCGACGAATACCAGCAAGGCCTGACGCTGAACGCCACGGTGGTCAGCGGCGGGCTGATTATGCTCATGTTCTATTTCCTGCTGTGCGCCGCCTTTCAGAAGAATCGGGAATACGCGGCGCTGGCGTTGTGCTGTCTGGTCATCTCCCTGCGGAACCAGTTTTTCTTTGTGCAGTATCTGCTGCCCGCGACCATCAGCTTTTATATTGAATATCGCTTGGTGATCCTGGATGTCAGCTGGATTTCCATGGCGACGGTGTTCCTGCTGACCGCTTTCTTCCCGCGCTCCACGGAAAAGAAGCTGCTTCTCCTTTTTGCCTTCCTTTGCCTCGTCCTGTCGGCGCTGCATTTCATTCTGGATACCCACGATCTGGTGCTGCTGTGCCACATTTGCTATTATACGTGTTTGCCGTTTGCGCTATGGTTCCTGGTTCGCCTGCTCCTCTCTTTTAAGAAGCAGAAGCCGAACGTGCCGGACGCAATCACCTTGGCTGCCATTCTTTTCTTTACCTTCATGCTCATCCGGGAGGGCATGGCTACAGGCAGTGATTCTTCCGTCAACCACTTTGGCATCACGCCCCTGGCGATGCTGGTGTGCATCCTGCTGCTGGCCATCGTGAACAATGAAAAGATCAGCCGCCAGATGGCCCAATTGCAGGAAGCCCGGCAGCGCAACGAGCTGTTATTGCAAATGAACGCTACCAACAACGATTTCCTGCGCACCGTGGCCCACGAACTGCGCACGCCGCTGACCGTGATTTCCGGCTACGCGCAGTTGATCGGCTTCCAGGCGGAGGGCGGAACGGTTTCCCCCAAAACACCGGAACGCCTGAAAACCATCCAGAGCGAGGCGGACCGGCTGGCGGAGATGGTGAACCGCCTCATGGATTACACCTACGGGCAAGCGAAAACAGCCGAAATGACGGCCGTGAATATTGACGATCTGTTCCACAGCGCGTCCGGAATCATGACCCCGGTGTGCGCGAAGAAGAGCAATACGCTGACCTTCCACAATAGCAGCGCAGCCCAGCTTCACGGCAACGCCGAGCTGCTCTTGCAAGTGCTGATCAACCTGATCGTCAATGCCAGCCGCCACACCGAAGAAGGCCGCATCACCGTGGAGGCGATAGACAATGTGGGCGCTGTGGAGATTTCCGTTTCAGACACCGGCGAGGGCATCGCGCCGGAGGATACGCCCCACATCTTTGAAAAGGGCTATTCCACCGACGACAGCCGGGGCCTGGGCCTGTCCATCTGCATGGATACCGTGCGCCTGCATGGAGGAACGTTGGAGCTGGCGGAAACCGGGGCGCAAGGAACTACTTTTCGATTTACGATTCCCAAAGAAATGTAGAATGTAGAACGCAGAATGTAGAATGAAGAGGGCAAAGCTATGAGCTATACGATCTTGCTGGTAGAAGATAATCCTCATATTATGGAGATCAATCATGAAGCGCTGATGATGGAAGGGTACGACGTGCTGGAGGCGAAGGACGGAAAGGAATGTATGGCCCGCCTGAAAGAGCACGACGTGGACATGATCGTGCTGGACATCATGCTTCCGGACAGCGACGGCCTGACGCTGTGTAAGCAAATCAAGGCGCAGTATGACCTACCCATCCTGTTCCTCTCCGCCCTGGGCAAGAACGAGCAGATCATCGAGGGCCTGCGGGTAGGCGGGGACGACTACCTGCCCAAGCCCTATGACATCAAGGTGCTGCTGGCCCGAGTGGAAGCCCGGCTTCGCGCCGCCCAGCGCAAGAAGCGGTTCCTCACCTACGCTGGGCTGCGGCTGGATACGGCCCTGCTGGCGACCTATTACGGAGATAGAGATTTGCTGCTGAGCCAGAAGGAATATCTTCTGTTGCTGACCTTCCTGCGCAATCCCAACCATCCGATGGAGAAAGAGGAACTCTACGCCGCCGTCTGGGGCGCTTCGGCAGGTGACGACCTGAGCGCCCTGCACACCACCATCTCCCGCCTGAACAAAAAGCTGGACAGCGCAAGCGTCAAGAAACGGGTGCTCTATCAGCGGGGAGCGGGCTATTCGCTGGAGGAAGTGTAACCCGAAGAAATTCTTCGCTTACAATTTTGTAAGTTTCAAAGTTTTTCTATTTTTTCATGGTATAATAACGAGGCGACCGGCGCGAAGCGCGGTCGGCCGTCCCGCCGACTCCCGAAGGGACAGGCGGCGGGCGTTATGGTATAATAGCACGATGGTGTACTGTGATATCTACGTTAGAGGATTGGAGGAATACATGATGATGAAATGGAACAGCTTTCAGGAAACGAATATCAGAGCGCGGCGCGAAGTGCGGTGTTCGCAAAGAGATGGAAAAAGATATTGCAGCGCGATTTTTGCTTTGCTCCTGATTCTGTCGGTGTTTACCGGCCCATGGATGCCGGGAAGCGCGCGGGCGGAAGCGGCGAAAGAAAACGATCCTGTCGCCGTGCGGGTGGGCGAGGTTACCTATCCGCTGTCTCTGGTGCAGTTTTCCGTCGACCCTTATGTGGACATCGCGGAAGCGGCGGACGAAGAACTCACCGAGGAGGACAAACAAAATATCCTTCAGGAAACTGTTGAACGTTTTATCGGCATTGGCGTAATCGAGAATAAACTGCGGGAAGCGGGAAAAAACGATTTCACCGAAGATGAAATGGATATTCTTCGGGCGGAGGCCGCCAGGCAGTACGAGCAGACCTGGCAGCAGATTTACCGGGACGCCCGGAACTATGCCAATGATATCACTGAGCAGGAAATCACTGCCTGGATGACGCAGAAGGGCTATACGCAGGATGCCTTTCTGCGGGAACTGATGGCCAGCGAGCGGGAAAGCCGCATCCTGGATCTGTACTGCGCCGACGTAACCGTGACGGACGAGGACGTGCAGCGCTATTACCGGGAGCAGTTCCTGGAGCCGGACAGGGAAAAATACCAAAGCGACGTGCCCCGCTACGAAGAAGAAGTGATGGTGGGCGGATTGAATGCTTTCTACATCCCGGAGGGATACCGGTACATCAAGAACTTCCTGCTGGCCTATCCGGAGGAAGTGGAAAACGAGCTTGCCGCCATTGAAATGAAAGGCAGGAAAGTCGTCAACGCGGCGCAGAAAGCCTATAACAAGCTGGCGGAAGCGGCGGCGGCAGGCGAGGAACTGACGGAGCTCAAAGCGGCTTACGACAAGAAGCTGGAAGCCGTCAACGCGCTGGAACAGCAATACCGGGAAAAAGAAAAGGACGCGCTGCCCCTGCTGGCGGACACCATCGCTTCCATCCGGGAGCAGCTCGCGGCGGGCATCAGCATCGAAACGCTCCTGGCGGAATACAGCCTGGACCAGCAGCAGACAGGCACGGACAAGCCCGGCGCGCTGTATCACGCCGATTCCACGCTCTGGCCCCGGGAAGCCCATGAAGTGATCGACGCGGTGACGCAGATCGGCGGCCTGAGCGAACCCTACTGCGATCAGCTGGGCGTACACCTGATTTATTACGCGGGCGACGCGCCGGGCGGCGAACGCGCGTTGTCCCTGGACGAGCAAATGCAGCTAAAGCAGTCCGCGCTGTATTATTACCAGCTGGAAAAGCTGAATGAACTGATCGACGGCTGGCGTTCGGATTACGACATCTTCACGGATCTTTCCGGTATCCATTTTGACGAATAAGGGAGAGTGCACGCATGAAAAAGTTCCTGTCTGTTTTGATGGCGCTGATCCTGCTGGTTCAGGCCACGCCGCTTTCCGCGCTGGCGGAAACCTCTGCCATGACAGAAAACGAGCTGGTGGCGGCCTGCGCCCTGGCCGGGTATGGCGACGACGCGCCGGGCTTCCGCGAAGGCATGGAGGTCAACGGCAACCTGACGGCCAAGCAGCTGATCGAGTATCTGGATGAGGTGCTGGACAGCGAAATCCATACCCTGGAAAACTACTATGAAGACCTGGAGAATACGCTTTACGATCTCCGGCAGAATAACGCTGCCGCGTATGCCCGCATGACATCCGGCGAAAACGAGGGCATGGAAGACAAGCTGCACACCCTGTTCCGCCAGACGGAAGGGACGCGCTCCCAGCTCGAATACTGGAAAACCCGCCTGGATTACCAGTCTTCAGCCATCCTCAATAACGTTGACCGGCTTTCCGACGGCGGCCTGACCGATTATGAAACCCGGCTTTGCGTGCACCGCATCCGCAGCGCCGTGGAAGAAATCCGCGCGATCCGGACGGAGATCGTGCAGGAAGCGGACGGGCATATGGATTCCCTGACCCGCCAGCTGAATCTGTTCAAGGGCGTCCCCTCCAACGCGAACGGCCCGGACGCGATCATCGGCCTCTGGGCAGAGCAGGTGCTGGACAGCAATTCCGCGCCGGTGAGCGAAACCTCCGTGAAAGCAGCCTCCCTCTTCCCCCAGCGTCAAACGCTGCTGGGGCGGCTGTCCCCCATTGCGGACGCCCAGGCGGATACCGAGCAGGAAGCCACCGTGCTTGTCGCGGACGAGAAGCATGTCTATATCAAGGTCGTAGACGCCCAGGGAAAGGATATCAACGGCGCGCAAGTGACCGCAAAGGATCAGCTTGCGGAAAAAGACCCGAAAACAGTCACCCAAAAGACGGAGAATATGGGCATTGCCAGCATCCCGATCGAAGGCTTTGAGCTGGAAGAAGATACGATGACTGTGGAAATCACCATCACGGCGGACGGCTACCGCAAGGCGATCCTGGGGAAAGTGGACCTGAAAAAAGGCGGCACCTACAAGCAGTATTTGGCAGTGGACGACGGAACGCCGTACATCGCCGAATGTTCCTTCGACGGGCATGAATGCCTGTTCAACGAGTATATGGCGCTGTACAGCAACGCAAATCATTATGAGTTTCCCATCCGGGTAACTGTTGTCAATCCTACCAGCGACCATTATCAGCTGCACCTGATCTATGAGGACGTGGACACGGATAAGGATAAGAACCCGAAGCAGTTCTATTTCAGCCGGAACGTGGAAGCCAATAAAGAAACCGAGATTGAAATAGAGCAGGAATGGCGCAGGAGAGTCAAGCCCGGCGGAGCGCAGTATACGCTGAACATTGACGGCAAGGACAGCAAGAGCGGCACGGACGATAAACGGGTCGTACTCCTTGCGCTGCAAAAAACGAGCGCAAACGCCAGTGACGACGGAAAAGCAGTGGAAGGCGCGCCGAAGCTGACGAACGGCAATTACATCCTTTTCAAATCCAATTTGAAGGTGGAAGCCGCCAAACTGAGCCAGCCGTTTACCGGCGTGCCGGGCAACCCATCTTTCCTGTCCGGCATGACCGGGTTTGCGGATATTTCCTTCCCCATGAACATCGGCGGAGAAGTATTTCCCACCGGTTCCGCGGGGATTGATTTGCCCTTCGCCGATTTTACTCCCAGGCTGAACGTGGCCATCGACGGCTCCTTCAGCCTGGTGGTCGGCAAAGACGCGGGAACCTTCGGCAAAGAAAAAGGGCCCATCAAAAGCTGGCAGAGCGGAGACGCCGCCTTTGTTTCAAAATATGTCAAGGCCCAGGAATACCAATACGCCTGGATGAACAAAGTGGAAAAAGGGTGTACGGAAGCCACTCTGATGCAGGGCAAAGGCGGCCTGAAAACCGGCAATGTCCAGGGCTCCTTCGGTGTGTTCGTCGGGCTGATCTTCGGCATTGAATACAGCGAGGCGGAAGGAAAATGGAGCAGCACGAATCTCCAGGGCATCATCGGCGGCGCGTTCACCCTGGGCGTCACGTTCTCGTTTCAATTCATGGCGGGCGTGTTCCCGATCACAGTTGGCTTCAACATATCGGCTTCCCTGGGCATATCGTTCCAGTTGGGCGGCACCTGCTCGATCAATTCTGATTTGAAGCTGACGGACGAAGCCGTGAAAAGCGTCGGGTTTGACCCCAAACTGGGCGGCTTCACGATCTTTTTCAAGTTCATGATCACCGGCTTCATAGGCTTAGGCGTAAAGGGTTTCGCCTCCGCTACCGTCAATGCGTACGCGTTTTTCAACATCGTCTTCCAGGTGCACTGGGACGGTTCACGCTATTTAAAGGTGTCGGGAGGCGGCGGGTTCTATATCCTGCTTGAAGTGATCTTCGTGCATGCGCGTTTTGATATTTGGGGTTCCGGAGAAAAGCCTATTTATGAAGGCGAATGGCCGAAACCGTCGGCGAAGGCCCCTGAATACAGCGACCTTTTCCTCACCCGCGCCCAGGCCGACGAGGAAGAGCCGGAGGAAACGCCTCCTTACGTGGCCGCCGATTATCCGGAGCTGGCCCCCGAGGTGACGCTGGAATACGGCCCGGTCACCCAAATCAGCAGCAATATGCAGGTGGCCGAGATCGGCGGCGCGGTGTACGCTTTCTACATCGTTCCCGAAGCCGGAGCCAACGGGCGGGACCGCGTCACCTGGCGCAATATCGCCACCGGGCAGACCGGCACCTTTGAGCAGGCCCTCAAAGACGCGGCAGACAGGAAGTACCGCTTCACCCGCAACAGCGACGACAGCAATATCCTTGACCTGAGCCAGATTGATGAGGTGCACAATTGGGAAAACCTCGTAGACTACCAGGAATACCTGTATGACCGGGACGACGTATTCTTCAGCCTGGCCCGCATCGACGCGAACGACAGCCGGGCGCTGGAACCGGTCTTTCAAGATCTTTGGGCGATTTCCGTGCTGAACGGGATTGTGGAACAGACGGGAGAAAATGAAGCTTCGCTGACAGGGAAAACGGAAGTGTATGTGCTGGGCTTCATGCCGGACGGCAGCGGCGGCCTCACTTGCGACCTGCCGTCCATCCACGACATGGATCTCCTGAACGGTTCGTCTGGGAGCAGGCTGGAGCCCGCGGTGCAGCCCTCCCGGGATATTACCTGGCGGATGCTTTGGTCAGAACGGATTACGGACACGGAAGACCTGCTGTCCTCTTCCCTGTCCAGCAGCGGCGTGTTCCAGGATCGCCATATGTCATTAGCAAATCAGGCGGCCAACGCCAGTTCCACCTGGGATTTGTATGAGTACGACGCGCAGGTCACCCTTGCCATCGGCAAGACGGTCAAGACCTTCACGTTTGAAGCGCCCAATATCCACCGTACCTTTGAATCGAGCATGGTCAAATCCGGCGATTATCTGGATAAGTATATCATGATTCCCGGCATGCACGGCGGCGTCATCACGGCCACCCCGGAAGTCACCGGCGCGCGGGTGCAGACCAGCTCCACCCGGAAAGTGCTCAAGCCGAATTACTACGCCATCGAAACCGCCGAGAACGGAAATGAACAGCTGTGGTTCAAAGCGGAAGAATACGGCTGCATGATCGCTGAGGAAAAAACGATCCCCTATTACAACGTGCTCCAGGGGGATGATTACGACCAGGTGTTTTACCTGGTGGAGGAAGAATCCCCGGACGGCCAGGCCCTGCACCACATGAAAGCGGCCCGTATCAAGCATTTTAGAAATAACCCGGACGATATGGTGTATACCTTCGTCGACCTGGATATCACCATTCCCGGCGCGCAGTTCCAGGTGCAGGAGGTGGCGGGCACCGTTTACGCCTACTGGCTGGAAACCCAGCGGGACGCCAAGAACGACACCATGTGCGTATACAGGCTCCGGGCGGTGGCCTATGACCCGACCAGCGGTATCAGCTCCGACGATTTCGTGCTGGCCCAGTTCAAAGCGCCAACCACACAGACGATCCATAATGTGCTGCTGACCAAGGAAGGAAAGGGCTATTACGCCATCAGCAACAGTAAAACAGACGGCAAAGAAGCGTCGGTGTACAGCTTCACCTTCCGCCTGACCGCGGCGCTCGATCTGGACTGCGTGGTGCTGGATAACGACGTGGTTCACAGGGGAGAAAACGACACCATCGCGTTCCGCGTCACCAACAGCGGCAGCCTGGCCATCCGTTCCTTCTCGCTGACGGAATCCGTCGTTTCGGGAAGCAACGCCAAACTGGTGCTGACAGGGCACTGCGATATGGTGAACCCGGACAACAACTATCTCCACCTGGACGGGGATAAACCCGAAAACGATATCACGGGCAAAGAAGCCCTCTGGCACGGCGAACCGCCGATGGACAACCTGACACAGAATTACTGGGAAGTAAAGAAGACGACCAGAACCTTCACCAGCCCGACTTCCTATACGGACAAGGAGGAAACCGTTACCCTGGACGCCGCGGAACTCCTGCCCGGACAGGTGGGCTACTTCTACATGATCATCAAGACGCCCGAAAGCTGGAAGGAACAGGAATATAAAGACCTGCGCTTCGAGCTGGAGGACTTTACCGCCAACCGCAATCAGCTGAAGGCCATGGCGGTTCAGAACGGCCTGATCCCCCCGTCGAATGATCCCGGCGCAAATGAGATCACCTGGTCTCGCAGCGGCGGTTTGCGGGCGAATAACGCCGCGGACAACGGCGGCCTGTACGCGGTCATGTCCAATGCGCCTAAATCCGCCTTGCTGGATCATGAGATAGAAAACCTGGTGGTGATGCACCGCGTGTACGTGACCCCGGACGGTGAGCGCCGCGTCTCCTTCACGCTCAGCAACGACGCCGCCCATTACAGAACGACGCGCCTGTACTGCGAAGTGTATCTGGACGGCAGCGAAAAGCCGATCTACATGGATCTGCCCTACGATCCCGATTCCACCTCCCATGAGCGGACGCATACCTTCGATATGCCCGTATCCGCGCTGGCCAATGGCACGAACGCGAAGAAGGCGAAGGTAACGATCCGCGGCATCAGCGGAAAAGAAACGGGCGTGCTGGACAACAGCTTTGAAGTGGAGCTGGACGGCAAAAAAGCCCTGAGCATCATCGTTCAGCCCCAGAGCCGCACCGTGCTCGTCGGCGAGACTGTGCGTTTGACGGTGAAAGCCGGGGGAGGAACACCGCCTTACAGCTATCAGTGGCAACAGTATAAGGGCCGCGACCTGGGCTGGCAGAACCTGATGAACGAAACGACGGATACCCTGACGCTGGAGGACGTGGCCCTGAGCATGAACGGCCAGCGCTTCCGCTGCGTGGTCAGAGACATGAACCAGGACGAAGCGGTCAGCGACGAAGCGATCCTCACCGTCCTGGAACAGCTCCCCGCCACCGGCGACACCACGCACCCCCTGCTGTACCTGGGACTCGGCGCCGCGCTGATGCTTGTCTGCATTGTATACGCCCTGCGCAGAAGGAAGGAAAGCGAACAGGCGTCCTGAGAGAGGACGAAAAAACAACACGAATGAATATCCGCTGAACGAAAGGAAGATACCATGCCTCTATTCCGTATGCCAGGCAGGCGGCCAGGACACAGGAGCTACCATTTTCGGCCAAAGAGTCAGCAAGGACTTGTCCGCGCCGGGGATTTGCTGTGGACAGCGCTGTTTGCGTTCGCAGCCGGGCTGCTCCTTCTGTCTGCCTGCCTGGGGATACGGTCGATACTCAACGCGCGGAAGAATCAAACCTACCTCGTATGGAAGCAGGACGCTGAATCGGAAGCGGGGCAGGAAACATCTTCCGTCCGGTTTCAGCGAATGACGATGCCCGATGGCTCCCAAATCACAAGGGAAACTAAACAGGAAATGGGGATCACCGTTCCCGACGCTGTGACCTGCACGACCTTTCACACTATTTCCGGCGCGCTGCTTCCGGAAATGGAAGCGCTTCGTTCAAAAAACAGCGACCTGGTCGGTTGGCTCACCATCGACGGCCTGCTCGACCTGCCGGTGGTGCGCCGCGATAACACGTTTTACATGAACCATGGCTTTGACCGGACGAAAAACGACGCGGGCACCCTGTTTCTGGATGAGAATCACCCGGTCACGGACACAGCGCAAAACCTGCTGATCTACGGCCATAATATGCGGGACGGCAGCATGTTCGGCCTGCTGACCCATTACCAGCAGGCCGACTACCTGAAAAAGCACCCCTTTATCCGTTTCAGCACCCTGTGGGAAAAAGAGGAATATGTGATTTTCGCCGTGGTCAAATCATCCGTCAATCCGAAGAACGAACGGTTCGTCAGCTTTTTTACCCATCCCACTTTCTCCAGCGACCAGGAATTTGAAATGTATGTGGAGCGCCTGAAAGCCTTATCCTGCCACAAAACCTATATCAGCGTGAAGCCGGAGGACGCGCTGCTGACCCTGTGTACCTGCGTGGGGGACGACCGGCTGATCGTAGTTGCCAGGAAAATCCGCGCGAATGAAAGCAAAGCCATACTGAAAACACTGTATTGATTTTTCTTTGTAATTGTTCAGTCGCGCCAAGATAAGGCAGTTTGAAAAGCAGTATCGGAGAAAATGGACAGAAGTGCATCAAAAGAAGATAGGCCATGAAGGGCGG
>CADAKE010000066.1 GCA_902788445.1 uncultured Eubacteriales bacterium | reverse complement strand
ACCATCATGGAATCCGGCGGCATGGCCCATATGGGCATCGGCGTGGGCAAGGGCGAAACCCGCCTGGTGGACGCCGCCAACAAGGCCATCTCCAGCCCCATGCTGGAAACCAAGATCGACGGCGCGCGGGCCGTGCTGATCAACGTGACCGGCGGCCCGGACATGAGCATCATGGAAATCAACGAAGCCGCCAACCTGGTGATGGAATCCGCCGACAGCGACGCCAACATCATCTTCGGCGCGGGCATTGACGAAACGCTCAAGGACGAGGTGCGCATCACCGTGATCGCCACCGGCTTTGAAAAGACGCCCTTCCCCTCTCGGGAAAAGAAAAAGGGCCGCACGGCGGCGACGCCCTACGGCGCGGCGGTGCCTTCCTACAATCCGTATGAATCCCGTCCCCGGGCTGACCTGAACACCGACGTGAGCCAGGGCTTTGACGCCCCCGCCCCCGCCACCTACGAAGGCGACAGCAGCTTCTTCCCCGGCGGCGCGCGGCCCATGGCCATGCCTTCTTCCTCCAATTTCGGCATCCAGGCCCCCGCGGTGCCTTACGCCCCGCAGCAGCAGTATCAGGGCTATGCCCAGCAGCCTGCCGCGCAGCCCTATCCGCAGCAGCAGGCGTACCAGGCGCCAGCCCAGCCCGCCGCCAACGCTAAGGACGATCTGGGCGTCCCCGCCTTCCTGCGCCGGGGAAAGTAATTCTTCCCGATGATTCCACGCCGTCCGCTTTTTCCCGCGGACGGCTTTTCTTGAAAAGGAGAGCGCCGATGAAACGATGGGCTGATCTGCTTTTGCTGTGCCTTGCTCTGTGCCTGCTGCTTCCCGCCGCAAAGGCGGAGGAGGAAGCCGCGCCGAACGCCGCCTACCGCATGATGGCGGGCCGTATCGCTTTTGCGTTCCCGGCCGCGCCGAGCCTGATCCTGGAGGACGACCGCGCGATCGAGCAATCTCTGGAGAAAGACGGGCCTTACGCCGCCTGGACGGACAAAATCCAGCTGGCCTGCGAGACCGAATCCGGCGCGGAATTCCGGGCGCATATCCTGAACGCCGCGCCGATGCTGAAATGGCTGCGGGAAAGCTACCCGGAACAGCAGGAGGAGCAGTATCCTTTCCAGGCGCTGCTGTTCCTGGCGGAGTATTTCGCGGACTGCCTGGACGCCTCAATCCCCGAAGCGCCGACGATGGGCTACACCGGGCCGCAGGACGCGCCGCTGCCGGTCGTACTGTTCGGCTACCGAACCACCCGCTCGGCGGATTGGCACTACGGCAAGGCCATGCTGGACGGCGATTTGGCGGTGTTCGTGATGGGCCGCGAGGACCCCGAGGTGCTGGAAGCGATCAAGGAGATGCGGGCGGTGGATCAGGCCGCCCGGGACGCCTACGAACAGCGCGGGCCGGAAACCGTTACGATCCGGAAAATGAACGTCACCTTCCCCGTTCCGCCGGTGCTGGAGGATGCCGTGGGCCATCTTGCCCAGCATGTGCTTTGCGCGGATGGGACGCTCTTGGAGGCGGATTTCCTGGACATGCCGCTGTGGATGTTCGCGGAGGAGGGCGGCGATACCAATCAGGAAATCAAGAAATTTGTGGAAAATTCAGCGGAGGGCTACAAGGAGCGGGACGTGATTACGGACTACGAAATCCGCAAGGTGGCGGACGGGCTGTACGGCTTCTCCGCGAAATGCCAGATGAAGGAACTGATCAACGGCATGATTCCCGTGCGGGAACTGATGCACTGCTATGTGTCTGCCGATGGGATTTATACCATCAAAGCGACCGACACCGAAACCGGCCGGGCATTTCTGGACAGTATCGCCTTTCCGGAATAATAAAAAATGTAAACAGGCATGAGCCAAAGCGCGCTCATGCCTGCTTTATTTTGTGGCTTACTTTCTTTCGGAAAAAGCATGGGCCTGCGCTGTCCAGTCCCACAGCTCTTCGTCCAAATCGTCTAAACTGTACAGCGGAATGTGCGCCGTCCAGCGTCCGGGATATGGCTCAGTCTGGACGGCAACGCGGTCAGAGGACAACGGAGCGGGAAGCCCCAGCGTCAGGGTCAGATAGGACGCGGGCGTGTCCGCCCGTTTTTTGACCCGCAGGAAGGAGACGCAGGCGAACAGACGGCGGCTAAAAAAGCTGATCTGCGTTTTGCACACCTTGACCGAAAAGCCCGGAAAGCGCTTGGATAATCCTTCTGTCCAGGCAATATATAATGGAAGCAGGTCTTGATGCCTGTCAAAAAACAGCAGTTCCTCAGCGGTCAGTTCCTTCATTGGAAATACTCCCTGGCCAACATCGCCGCGCCCTGGGCGGCGGAATGGCGCGGAGCAATCACGCTGATTTCCGGTATCGCCGCATGAACCGCTTCCGTCACGCCGTCGCGGATGAGATCGAAATGCTCCAAAATGCTGCCGCTGTAGGCGAGTTCGCCCCCAGTCAGGTTCGCCCGCTTCCATCCAGCCAGCACCAATTCGCTCAGTTCCTTCGCGGCTTTCCGGGCAATCAGCAGCGCCGCCTCGTCGTTTTCCCTGAGCGCGTCCGCAAGCAGCGGGGCCAGGCTGGCGATTTTCCGCCGGTCAGTTTCCGGGGAATACAGCCAGGTAATCAGGCCGCCCAGATCTTTCAGCCCCAGCGCGTCCAGCGCCAGTTCATACAGGCAGGTATCCTTTCCGCGTCCGTCCTGACCGCGCACCACAGCGGTCAGAATGTCCCGGCCCAGGGCGTAGCCGCTGCCCACGTCGTCGATCAGGTAGCCGTAGCCGCCCGCGCGGAAGGGTTTTCCCTGCGCATCCCGGCCGAAGCACACCGAGCCGGTGCCCGCGATTAGGATGGCACCCGGCCCGTGGACGGCCCCGGCCAGCAATATCTCATGGTCGCCCAGCAGGCGCAGGCTGCCGGAATAACCCGCTTCTTTTAACGTGTCCTGAATCAGCCCGGCGGTGAGCCGATTGCTGATGCCCGCCGCGCCGACCACCAGCCCGCCGCAGTTTTGCAGCCCGCCGCAGGCGTCGGCCAGCCAGGCGACGCCGTCCCGAATGGTCTGCCGCACGATTTCCATCGCCGCGCCGTTGGGGTTCAGCGGGCCGAACACCGCCTCATTCATTTGCGTTCCCGTTCCGTTCAGCAGGCACGCCCTGGTTTTCGTGCCGCCCCCGTCCCATCCGCAGTAAAACATCTTATTGCTTCTCCTGATTCTGCTGAATGGCCAGAGCGATGCGGCCCTCCGCCTTTTCCAGCGCGGCCTGGGCTTCCGCTGACGTCTTGCCCAGCAGCAGCATCACGATGGCGGTTTTGCAGGAAAAGCCGCACTGGTCGAGGGCCGCTTTCGCCTTGTCCTCGGGTTCGCCCGTGGCGGCGCACACGATAGAGATGGCCCGGTGCACCAGCTTTTCGTTGCTGGCCTTCACGTCCACCATCAGGTTGCCGTACACCTTGCCCAGCTTGATCATCACGCAGGTGGAGATCATGTTCAGCACCAGCTTCTGGCAGGTGCCGCTCTTCATGCGGGAAGAGCCGGTCACCACTTCCGGGCCGGGCACGGGGTCGATGGTCACGTCCGCGTGGCGGGACAGTTCGCTGTCGTGGCAGCAGGTGAGCGCAATGACCGGCGCGCCGAGCGACCGGGCGTAGTCCATGGCCCCGATCACATAGGGCGTGCGTCCGCTGGCCGCGATGCCGACCAGGGCGTCGTTCGCCGTAAACTGATGGTCGATTAAATCCTGCCGTCCCAGCTCCCGGCTGTCCTCCGCGCCTTCGATGGCTTTCAGGAACGCCGCCGGGCCGCCCGCGATCAGGCCCACCACCAGCCCCGGGTCGACGCCGTAGGTCGGCGGGCACTCCGCCGCGTCCAGCACGCCCAGCCGTCCGCTGGTGCCTGCGCCGGCGTAAAACAGCCGCCCGCCGGAACGGATTTTATCATATATTAAGTCGATGCTTTCGGCAATCTGCGGCAGCACAGCCTGGACCGCCTCGGCGCAGCGATGATCCTCCTCATTGATCAGCGCCGCCATGTCGAGGGTGGACAGGGTGTCGATCTGCGCGGAACGGGGATTGCGCTTTTCGGTGTCGAGCTTTTTTAAATCCACAGCCATGGGTTTTCCTCCTTGAACTTAACTGCTGCTTTATAAATACAAAACAGGGTTCTGAGCAAACTGAAATTATTATATCATTTCATGGTTTGAATTACAACTTAAATCATTCAAAAAGCAGGGGAATCGCTTACGAAATCAGCACGCTGTAAATCCACGGAAAAAAGTAGGGGCGGATACCATCCGCCCGCTCTGTCGGTCAAACGTCATACTTCATTTTTCGCTCATCTTGGTTGATGCAACGTTCGGGCGGATGATATCCGCCCCTACACAATGTGGTTTTGCTTCTTGATTACGTAATTATTTCTTCATAAAAAAGCAATAAGCGATAGCCCTGATTCAAAAAGGACAAACATGCTCTTTGACGGAGCGCGTTTGTCCTTTTTATTTCATTAGGATTTTAAAAAGTGTACTTTTAAAATTGCCTAAATACAAAATTGATTTTGATTTGTTTTGTATACGACGGACTAAAAAAATTGCAAAAAAGGGTTGCATTTATTCAAATTTTCACATATAATAAAAGAGTATTGAAAACGAATTCGGAGAAACAAGAAATTCCAAAAAGTACGCTTTTTTGGATAAATGGAAAAAAATGACTCTTTTGCTGCTTTTGACGTTTCAAAGGTTTAAGCCGGAATTGAGGTGCGATTGACTTGAAAGCGAAAACGATGATCGCGGGCGACGGAAAAGCAATCAAAAAGAAAACAAAGTTCACCCTCGATGATTTGCAGCTGTTTTTCCTGTCTTTGCCGACGCTGGTGTGGTATATCCTGTTTTGCTATCTGCCGATGTTCGGCCTGATTATCGCCTTTAAGCGATACAAGGTGGCTCCCGGCAAGGGTTTTTTGTGGAGCCTGTTTTACAACAGCGAATGGTGCGGCTTTGAAAACTTCCGCTTCCTGTTTGCCAACAATAAAGCCACCACCATCAACATGTTCCGCAACACCATCGGCTACAACATCGTTTTCATCATCCTGGGCGTGGTGCTGCCGGTAACGCTGGCCATCATGATTTCCCACCTGCGCAGCCAGAAGGTGGCCAAGGTGACGCAGACGGCCATGTTCCTGCCCCACTTTTTAAGCTGGGTGGTCGTCGGTTATTTCGTGTTCGCGTTCTTGAGCACGGACAACGGCCTGGTGAACCGCGTCATCATGAGCATGGGCGGCGAAGGCGTCAAGTGGTATCAAAAGGACGCCATCAACTATTGGCCCTTCTTCCTGATTTTCCTGCACATCTGGAAAACCATCGGGTACAGCATGGTCGTGTACCTTTCCTCCATCAAGGGCATCGACGAATCGCTCTACGAAGCCGCCATGATCGACGGGGCCACCAAGTGGCAGCAGACCAAGTACATCACCCTGCCCATGCTCAAAACCATCATGATCATCATGTTCATCATGGCCGTGGGCAAAATCTTCAATTCCGACTTTGGCCTGTTCTACCGCACGACGCGCAATTCCAGTTCCCTGACCAGCGTGTTTTTGACCCTGGACGTGTACGTGTACAACTCCATGTTCAATAACCCCCGTCCCGTGTACGGCTACATTTCCGCCGCGGGCTTCCTGCAGTCCGTGCTGGGGTGCGTCACCATGATCGTTGCCAACGCCATCGTGCGCAAGATCGACAACGAAAGCGCCCTGTTCTGAGGAAGGAGGAGAGAAAGCATGTCTGTGACTGAAATCAAAAAGCCCTCCTCCGCGAAGGAAACAGGCAGCGGCATGGAGCGGTTCAACGCCATCCGGCCCGGAACGAACGCCGCCTATACGACGCTGTTTATCCTGCTGGCCATCCTGTGCGTGATCCCCGTGGTGTTCGTCATTATCATTTCGTTCTCCTCCGAAGCCTCCATCGGCAAGGTGGGCTACAGCTTCATCCCCGCGGAGTGGAGCACGGACGCCTACGACTATGTGTGGCACCTGCGCAACACGCGGGGAATGCCCACAATCATCCTGGCGTTCCTGACCTCTGTAGGGCTGACGGTGGTGGGCACGCTCATCGGCCTGACCCTGATTTCCACGATGGGCTATGTGCTCTCCCGCAGGAACTTCAAACTGCGCAATCTGTATACCACCCTGATCTTCATTCCCATGATCTTTAACGGCGGCCTGCTGTCCACCTACGTGGTGAACACCCAGCTGCTGGGCATGAAGAACACCTACTGGGCGCTGATTTTCCCACTGGCCTGCTCCAGCTTCTACGTGATTATCATGCGCACCTTCTTCCAGACCACCGTGCCCGATGAAATCATTGAGTCCGGCAAGATGGACGGGGCCAGCCAGCTTCGCATTTTCGTACAGTTGGTGCTGCCGATTTCCCTGCCCGCCATTGCCACCATCGCCCTGTTCCTCACCTTCGCTTACTGGAACGACTGGTATCAGGCCAGCCTGTACATCGAAAGCAAGATGCACGACCTCTTCCCCCTCCAGTACGTGCTGGTGAACATCGAAAAGAACATTCAATACCTGGCGAACAACGACTTTGCCATGTCGGCCAACACCACCGTGCTGCCCAGCGAAACCATGCGCATGGCCATCGTGGTTATCGCCGTGGTGCCGATCATGTTCTCTTATCCCTTCTTCCAGAAGTACTTCATCTCCGGCCTCACCATCGGCGCGGTCAAAGGATGATGGAAGGCAGTAGGCAGTAGGCAGTAGGCAATAGGGATTTTACTACTCCCTATTCCCTACTCCCTCAACCCCCGTATTTGTGCGGCCACGCGCCGCATCAAATAAAATAAAAAAGGAGGAACCCAAGCATGAAGAAAGTTCTTGCCCTGATTCTGGCGGCTGTGATGATGCTGAGCCTCTGCTCCTTCGCGGCTGCGGAAGAACCCGTGAAGCTGGTATGGTTCATGTACACCGCCAGTGAAATGCCCATCGACTGGCCCGAAGTGGAAGAAGCCCTGAACGCCTATTCCGCTGAAAAGATCGGCGTCGTGTGCGAGTACAAGTACATGGACGAAAGCCAGGTCGCTCTCGCCACCCAGACTGGCGAATATTTCGATATCGCCTTCACCTGCGACTGGTGGAACGACTATGCCACCAACGTGGCGGCTGGCATGTTCCGTGACCTGACCGCTGACCTGGACAACTATCCCGCCCTGAAGGATTCCGTCGTGGATCTGGCCTGGGAAGGCGTCAAGGTCAACGGCGGCATCTATGCCATCCCCCACATGAAGGATATCGGCTACGAAGTGTTCTGGATTCTGAACACCGACTACTTCATCAACCAGAAGGGCTTTGAAGTTGACCAGTACATCACCTTCGACGGCATCGAGCCCTACTTTGAAGCCTACAAGGCGGATCATCCCGACGACTATCCCTTCAAGATGAGCAAGGGCGGCATCACCTCCTGGAAGAACTGCCTGGTTGACTGGCTCAACATGGATTACCTGATCGGCCTCGAATGGGAAGCCCAGGGAACCGAAGACGAGCACACCGTGAAGTCCGCTCTTGAAATCCCCGCTTTCGTGAACCGCCTCAAGAAGATTCACGAGTGGTACGAGAAGGGCTACATCAATCCCGACGCCGCTGTCACCGAGTCCATGCCCCGCGCCCAGGCTGGCGTGGTGCAGTCCGGTCAGGGCTGGTTCGGCGCTGAGACTGTGTGGGCCAACGTGATCAAGCAGCCCATCTACATCTCCCGCTACGACGGCGCTTTCCTGAGCACCTCCTCCATCCGCGGCTCCATGACCGCTGTGAGCAGCTTCTCCGAGCATCCCCAGGAAGCCCTGAAGCTGATCGAGCTCATGAACACCGATCCCTGGTATCGTGAGACCGCTCGCTACGGCATCGAAGGCAAGCACTACACCCGCAATGACGACGGCACTGTGACCCGCACCGAACTGGGCAGCTCCAACATGGGCGTTCAGGCCTATGCGCAGGGCCACTACACCCTGGGCGCGCTGGAAGCTTCTCCCTTCCCGGAAGTGCCCACCGACATCCATCAGTGGGAAAAGACCATGGCGAACTACGCGACCGCTACCCTGTCCGCCGCCATGGGCTTCACGCCTGATCTGACCCCCGTGGAAACCCAGTGCCTGGCCCTCAAGGCTGTTATCGAAGAATACATGCCTGAACTCCAGACTGGTACCTCCGATCCCGATGTGGTCATTCCTGAAATGCTGGATCGTATGAACGAAGTCGGCCTTCAGGATATCATCGCCGAGATCCAGACCCAGCTGAACACGTTCCTGGGTAAATAATTCCCAAGGTTTGAACTCTATGGGCCCGTTTCCCTGCGGAAACGGGCCCTTTTCCAAGGAAGGATATTGGAAGCATGAAAAGGATTCTTTCCGGGCTGGACAGGGTCGACTTGGCGGACGGGCTGCTGAAAGGGAAGCGCGTCGGCCTCATGAACAACCAGACGGGCATCGACCATGCGTTCCGCAGCGGCATTGATCTGCTCAACGCCCGGTATCAGCTGACCGCGCTGTTCGCCGTGGAGCATGGTATTCGCGGCGACGCCCAAGCGGGAGCGGCGTATGAAACCCAGCCCGATCCGGTGACGGGCGTTCCGGTCTGGGCAGTGTACGGCAAAACGCACCGGCTGACGCAGGAAATGCTGGACACCTTCGACGTGTTTTGCTTTGACATGCAGGACGTGGGCGCGCGGTTCTATACCTACCTTTACGCCCTGTCCTTCGCTATGGAGGAATGCAGCAAGGCGGGGAAACCTGTGGTGGTGTTCGACCGGGTGAATCCGCTGGGCGGCGAGCGCGTGGAGGGGACGGTGCTGGACACTCGGTTTGCCTCCTATGTGGGCATGTATCCGCTGCCGACGCGCTATGGCCTGACCATCGGGGAATATGCGCTGTGGGTGAAAGACCATTTGAAGCTGAACCTGGACCTGACGGTGATTCCGCTGGCCGGGTGGAACCGCATGGATTATCTGGACGCGCTGGACATTCCCTGGGTGGCGCCGTCCCCCAACTGCGCCAGCTTCCATACTGCCTTAGCCTATATCGGCGCCTGCGTTTTTGAGGGCACGAACGTATCCGAGGGGCGGGGCACCACGATGCCCTTTGAGTACATCGGCGCGCCGTGGATCGACGCGCGGACCCTGGAACAGCGCATGGCGAAGCGGAACCTTCCGGGGCTGCATTTCCGGGCGGCGTATTTCACGCCCACCTTTTCCAAGTACGCGGGCCAGCCCTGCGCCGGGGTGCAAATGCACATTACCGACCGCCGCGCGGCAAACGTGGTGGAAGGCGCGCTGACGCTGCTGGACGAGATCCGCGCCCTGCATCCCGACCGGCTGGAATACCTGTCTAATACGCCGGGCAGCTATTTTATCGACAAGCTGCTGGGCACGGACAGCTACCGCCTGGGGCAGCACGACGCGCATTCCCTGATGGAAGCCCACGCGCCTGCCCGGCAGGCATTTCTGGAACAGCGGAAACCGTTCCTTTTGTATGAGTGAGGAGGCACTGTATGAACAGAGACATGAGAATCAAGATCGGCCAGCGATTGGTGGTGGGATTCGACGGCCTGGAAGTGCCGCCGGAATACGTGGAGCTGGTGAAGAAATACAAGGTCGGCAACGCGCTGCTGTTCCGGCGCAACGTGAAAAGCTACGCGCAGCTGAAAGCGCTCTGCGCGTCCCTGCGGGAACTGATCCTGCGGGAAACCGGGCATGAACCGTTCATCATGATCGACGAGGAATGCGGCAGCGTGTCGCGCCTGGCGGGCATCGCGGCTGAAACGCCCTGCGCTCTGGCCATCGGCGCGACGGGAAATCCAGAGAACGCGAAAAAAATCGGCCGTCTGATCGGGGAAGAACTGCGCGCCGTGGGCATCAACTTGAACCTGGCCCCCGTGATGGACTGCCTCACCCATCCCGGCACCGCGCTGGGCAACCGCTGTTTTTCCAGTCAACCGGAGAAGGTGGCGGAATACGGCGTTGCGTACATCCAGGGCTTGCAGGAAACGGGCGTGTTCGCCTGCGCGAAGCATTTCTTCGGCCTGGGCGATTCCGCGGTGGACTCCCATTTGGGCCTGCCCATCCTGAATAAATCCGCCGAGGAAATCGAGGGCTGCGAGTTGGTCAGCTTCCGCGCGGCGATCAACGCGGGTATCAAGGGCGTTATGTCGGCGCATCTGGTGTGCCCCGCCTTTGAACCGGAGCGGATTCCCGGCACGGTGTCCCGCAGGATCATGACCGGCCTGCTCTGTGACCGCCTGGGCTTCCGGGGCATCAGCCTCACCGACGGCATGGAAATGAACGCGGTGATGGATTTGTACGGCATCGAGGAGGGCACCCGCATGGCCCTCGCGGCGGGCGTGGACATGGCGCTGATCTGCCATTCCGAAGAGCAGGCTACCTCCGCCAGCGAGCATATCTACCGGGCAATCGAAAACGGGCAGATGGATTTGGACGAAATCGAAGCGCACTACGCGCATATCGTGGACATGAAAAAGGCCCTGCCCTTGCGGGACGGGGACGAAGCGGAGTTTGGCAGCGCGGCGCAAAAAGTCCTGGCGAAGGACATCATGCGCGAGGCGGTTCAGGTTGTTCACGCGCCGCTGGGCCAGCCCCTGCCCACGGTGGACGAAGCCGCCGTTTTCCTCGGCGTTTCCTCGAAAGCGGGCTCCTTCGCCAGTGACGAAGTGCCGCTGGATGCCGCTGCTATCTGCGCGGAAGCGTTCCATGGCCAGCGCATTGGTTTGGAAGAAGCGCTTCCAGATGGCACAAAAACCGCCGTCGTTTTCCTGAACAAACACCCGGACAATGAAAAAGCTCTCACTGCTGCCCGCCGCCTGACGGAGCAGGGCATACAGACCATTGCTATCAACATGAACGTGCCGCTCTGCGCCGAGGGCCTCCCGGACGCCGCATGGCAAATCGCCGCCTGGCAGTATGACCGCCTGGCGGTGGACGCTGTGATGAAGGCGCTTGGACGGTGAAGGACGTTTTAAGGCAATAGGCATTAGGCAATAGGCAATAGTAAATAGTGATCTGCAACAGTAACTCGACGGGCAGTTTCAACTTTTTTCCTAATGTCCATGGCAATCGCTTATTGCAATTCTGTGACAAAATGGTTACGAAGTCGAGAAATAAGTGCGATCAATGTAGGGGCGGATATTATTTCATGGCTTGCATGACATTGCTTAGCGCGGGCGGATGATATCCGCCCCTACATACCTGGGATTTCTTGCAGCATACAATCTGTAAGCGATTGCCCTGTCCTAATGCCTATTGCCTAATGCCTTTTCTTACTTAAAGTCCCCTTTTCAATACGCCCCATCCAAAACCGCCCCGGAATGAAACCCATTCCGGGGCAGTTTGCTGTATGGGAATTACCGATCCATCATCTGCTCAAAGTGATCCTCGCAGGCTTTTTCGAGGGCCTTGATGATGATTTTCAGCGTGCGGATGCGGGCGTATTTCTTGTCGTTGGATTCGATGATGTACCAGGGCGCGTTCTTGGTGCTGGTCTTTTGGAGCATTTCGTCCACGGCGACCTCGTACTGCGGCCACTTTTCCCGGTTGCGCCAATCCTCGTCGGTGATCTTCCACTGCTTTTCGGGGGTGTTCTGGCGCTCGGTGAAGCGTGCCAGCTGGGTATCCTGGTCGATATGAATCCAGAACTTGATCACCACCGCGCCCCAGTCGGTCAGCTGGCGCTCGAACTCGTTGATCTCGTTGTAGGCGCGCTGCCAGTCCTTTTCGGAGCAGAAGCCTTCTAACCGCTCCACCATCACGCGGCCGTACCACGTGCGGTCAAAGATGCAGATGTGGCCGGTGCGCGGCAGGCGCGTCCAGAAGCGCCAGAGGTATTGACGGTTCAGTTCGTGGGGCAGGGGAGAGGCGATGGGCCGCACGTCAAAGCCGCGCGGGTCGAGCGGATACGCCACGCGGCGGATGTTGCCGCCCTTGCCCGCGGCGTCCCAGCCCTCATAGCAGAGGATCACGGGTATCTTCTTGCGGTAGATCACGTTGTGCAGTTCGCTGAGCCGGGTCTGGAGTTTTTTCAGTTCTTTCTTGTATTCCTCGTCGTCGATGGTGAGGGACAGGTCAACGTCCGCCAGCTTCGGCATTTCCTTGAGTTCAAATTCTTCCTCAAAGGGCTCGCCCACATAGCGCCCGTTGTCCAGCCCGTGCTGAATCTTCTGGGCCAGCAGCTTCATGGCGTCGCGCACGGCGGTCTTGCGGCGGCTGCCGTCCAGGATGTGCCAGGCGATGGTGTCGCCCGTTTTCTCCATGAACTCGTCGTAGGCTTCCACGAAGCGCTTGTATTCCTTGTGCTGCCACAGGTCTTCCGACGTCACGCGCCATTCGGTTTCGGGGTTGTCGACCAGCGCCTGGAGGCGTTCAAACTGCTCCTTCTTTTCGATGTGCAGGAATATTTTCAGCACCAGATACCCGCCGTCCCGAAGCTGGCGTTCAAATTCATTCACCTGGCGCACCCGGCGGCGGTACTCGTCCTTGGTGATTTCATGGCGCAGGAATTTGCGCACCGCGCTTTCCATCCACCCGGAATCCAGGAACGTGATTTTTCCGTTCTCGGGAATCGCGCTGGCGTACTGATACAGGAAGGGATAGCGCTCCTCCGATTCCGGCACGATCACCGGGGACACCACGTTATAAAAGCGCGGGTCGATCTCGCTGATCAGTTCTTTGATCAGGCTGCCCTTGCCCGCGGCGGCCCAGCCTTCGATCAGCACGATCACGGGCAGCTTGGCGTCGCGCAAAAGCTGCTGCTGGCCCAGCAACGTTTCCCGGATTTCTTTGATTTCAGCGTTCAGCACTTCCTTGTCCTCCGGCTTTTTCCGTTCAAAATCCTTCAGCATCCGTCCGTCCTCCTGTTGATATGGTTTGAAAACGCATGACTAATTTGGAATAATTTTCCCCATCGTGTCTATTATAATCGAATCATGGAATAAAAGCAAGCGAAAAAATCGACAAAGCAAGCAATGCCTTGTAAAAACGCGCAAAACCTGCTATAATAGATTTGGATAAATCATCCGGCCTTTTGCCGGATAAAAGTAGGGAAAGAAGGTAGATGACCATGGGCAAGCAATTCATCGTGGAAACCTCCGCGCGTCACGTGCACGTCACCCAGGAAGTGCTGGAAACCCTGTTCGGCAAGGGCTATGAACTCCATCCCAAGAAGTATCTGAGCCAGCCCGGCCAGTACGCCAGCGAAGAGCGCGTGGACGTGGTCGGCCCCAAGAAGACCCTCAGCCGCGTGAGCATCCTGGGCCCCGTGCGCCCCGAAACCCAGATCGAACTGTCCCTGACCGACGCCCGCTCCATTGGCTGCGTGGCGCCCGTCCGCGAATCCGGCGACATCGCTGGCTCCGGCTCCTGCAAGCTGGTGGGCCCCTGCGGCGAAGTGGAATGCCCCATCGGTGTGATCGCCGCCAAGCGCCACATCCACATGACCCCCGACGACGCCAAGGAATTTGACGTGAAGGACAAGGATATCGTGTCCGTGAAGGTGGACACCGAGGGCCGCTCCCTGATCTTCGGCGACGTGGTCGTGCGCGTCAGCCCCAAGTACGCCCTGGCTATGCATATCGACACCGACGAATCCAACGCGGCTGGCTGCGGCGGCAACGTCATGGGCGAAATCGTGAAGTAAGAATATTGGCAATCATAAAAACACCGGCAGTTTTTCACGCTGCCGGTGTTCTTTTGTGGGCGGTTTATCCTGTTAAAGCCATGTTTTAAGGGTTGAGGAACGACGGAGCGAGGGCCTGTGCGGCCCTCGTGCACCTGCACCAGGAGGTTTCACCTCCTGGACCTCTTGCCCCGGAATCTGCTTGAGAAGAGAAATGAAGTTGGTTCCCGGTGATGCGGGAAAGGACGCAGAAGCCTGACTTGACGCCGTTGTGCTTCTGGCCCGGCGGCTTTCAGCCGCCAATCCGGATGCGAAGCATCCGGGAAAGCCAGGGAATAATCCGCAGGGGAAAGCGAGCTTTCCCCCTCGGATTTTCCCGGGCTTTCTTGGGCCAGAAGCCCTC
>CADAKE010000065.1 GCA_902788445.1 uncultured Eubacteriales bacterium | reverse complement strand
CCGCCGATGACCGCCTGTGGCGGAAATCTCATCGGCGGTGAGATCAGCCGAAACAAGCAATCTCGCCATCATGGCGAGTTGCGCCGATTGAGGCTGCGGGCCGCACAGGCCCTCGCTCCCGGTTAACAAGCATCATGCGATAGCTGAATGGTAACTTTCTTTCCGTGATACCGGGGCCGCGGCTTGCATCTTTCTATTGACAATTTGGTCGGTTTGCGGTACACTAAATACAAACCGGGAGAGATTCATCCCGAACAAAATACCATATTATTGAAAGGTGGGTTTTCCATGAAGAAACTGTTTGCTTTCGCGCTTGCGGCCATCCTGCTGATGGGCCTGTGCTGCCCCGTTTTGGCGGAGGATGAAGTGCTGGTGATTTACAGCGCCCGGAACGAACGCCTGAACAACATCGTTATCCCCGCGTTTGAGGCCGCCACCGGCATCAAGGTCGAAATGATCACCGGCTCCTCCGGCGAAGTGCTCCAGCGCGTGAAGAGCGAAGTAGAAACCGGCAACGTGACAGTGGACATTCACTGGGCCGCCGACGAAACCATGCTGGCCGCGAACCGCGATCTGTTTGAGGTGTATGTGTCCACCGAGAACGACGCGCTGTATCCCCAGTTCCAGAACGACGGCACCAACTGCTTCAACAACGCCTACGCCGAGCCCAACGTGATGATCGTGAACACCGAAGTGCTGGCCCAGCTGGGCATTGAAGTGAACGGCTATGCCGACCTGCTCCAGCCCGAACTCAAGGGCAAGATCATTTCCGCCGACCCCGCCAACTCCTCCTCCGCCTTCCAGTGCCTGATCGGTATGCTGTACGGCATGGGCAACGGCGATCCCATGAGCAAGGAAGCCTGGGACTACATCGACGCTTTCCTCAAGATTAAGGGCGATATCGCCGCCAACTCCTCCTCCCAGGTGTACAACGGCGTGGCGAACGGCGAATATGCCGTGGGCCTGAGCTATGAAGATCCCTGCGTGGAACTGCAGGCCCAGGGCGACAAGCCCGTGAAGGTGGTCTACGCCGTGGAAGGCACCGTGTATCCCGGCGAATCCGTGCAGATCATCAAGGGCGCGCCCCACATGGACGCCGCCAAGAAGTTCGTTGATTTCGTGCTGAGCGAAGAAAGCCAGACCGCTGTGGCCGCCGCGCTGAACCTGCGTCCCCTCCGCGCCGGCATCCCGGTCAATGCCAAGATGATTCCCGACAGCGAAATCAAGCAGTTCGACACCTACTCCACCGCGTTCGTGGCGGAGCACAAGGCCGAGATCGTGAAGATGTACCTCGACCATGTGGAAATGAACATGGAATAATTTTTCCAGACAACCATTCTTCGTACCAACGGGCCGGGAAGCGGAAACTTCCCGGCCTTCATAAAAGGAGACTTTAAGTAAGAAAAGGCATTAGGCAATAGGCAATAGGCATTAGTAAATCATGTTCGATAAATATCGTCTCGAAGCGTCGGTATCACCTTTTTCCTAATGCCTATTGCCTAATGCCTATTGCCTTAATGACTTAAAGCGCCTTTATAACAACCGAACAACTGCAAGAAGGAGATCATCTTATGGGCGTAGCGATCCATGTAAACAACGTCACCAAGGCATACGGGAAAAACATCGTGATCCAGGGCTTATCCGCCGAGATCAGGCCCGGCGAGTTTTTCACGCTGTTGGGGCCCTCCGGCTGCGGAAAGACCACGCTGCTGCGCATGATCATCGGGTTCAACACGATCGAGGCCGGGGAGATTCGAGTCAATGACAAGGTGATCAACAACATCCCCACCAACAAGCGCAACATGGGCATGGTGTTCCAGAATTACGCCGTGTTCCCCCACATGAGCGTGCGGGACAACGTGGCCTACGGCCTGAAAACCCGGCGCATCCCCCGGGCGGAGCGGTACAGGAAAGCCGACGAAATTTTGAAGCTGGTGAAGATCGACCAGTACGCCAACCGGATGCCCACCCAGCTTTCCGGCGGCCAGCAGCAGCGCGTGGCCCTGGCCCGCGCCATCGTGATCGAGCCGGAAGTGCTGCTGATGGACGAGCCGCTTTCCAACCTGGACGCCAAGCTGCGCGTGGAAATGCGCAACGTCATCAAGCAGATTCAGCACCAGATCGGCATCACCACCGTGTATGTGACCCATGACCAGGAGGAAGCCCTGGCGATTTCCGACCGCATCGCGGTCATGAACGGCGGCGTGATCCAGCAGGTGGGCACGCCCAAGCACATTTACCAGCGGCCCGCCAATGAATTTGTGTCCACTTTCATTGGCCTTTCCAACCTGCTGGACGCGGACTGCAAGGACAATACCCTGGACTTTGGGGACAATTACCGCGTGCCAGTGACGACGCTGAAAGACGGCGTTTCCGGCAAAGTACACGTGGCGGTGCGGCCCGAGGAATTCATCATCCACACCGACGGAACGCCCGGCATTCCCGCCACGGTAACGAGCAGCGTGTTCCTGGGCATGACCCAGCACTACTTCATGCAATTGAAGAACGGCAAGGAAATCGAGGTCGTGGAAAACAGCGACCTGACCGACATCATCCCCGACGGCAGCGAAGTGTCGCTGGAGATCATGCCCCTCAAAGTGAACATCTTTGACGCGGAAACCCGGGCCACCCTGATTCGGGAGGGAGTGTGAAGGCCATGAAAAAGCGCAGATATTCCCCTATCTGGACGTTCCTGGCCCTGCTGATCCTGGCGCTGTTTGTGATTTTCGTGGTATATCCGCTGATCCTGATTTTGTACAAGAGCGTGGTGAACCCCTCGGACAATAGTTTCACTATTGAAAACTTCACCCGCTTCTTTACCCGGAAATACTACACCAATACGCTGCTGAACTCCTTTAGCGTCACCATCGTGTCTACCCTCATCAGCGCTACGCTGGGCCTGGTGATCGCCTACATCACGCGGCAGTACAAAATCGCGGGCAGCAAATGGCTGAACATCTGTATCGTGGTAAGCTATCTTTCCCCGCCCTTCATCGGCGCTTACGCCTGGATTCAGCTCTTGGGCCGCAACGGACTGTTCACCCGGATCATCAACGGACTGTTCGGCATCAAGTTCGGCGGGATTTACGGCTTCGCGGGTATCGTGCTGGTGTTCTCGCTGCAATCCTTCCCGCTGGTGTACATGTATGTGAGCGGCGCTTTGCAGAACCTGGACAACTCCCTGAACGAAGCGGCGGAAAGCCTGGGAGCCAACAACTTCCAGCGCGTGACCGGCATCATTTTGCCGCTGGTGCTGCCTACGGTGCTGGCCTCCTCCCTGCTGGTGTTCATGCGGGTGTTCTCCGATTTCGGCACGCCCATGCTCATCGGCGAAGGCTACCGCACCTTCCCCGTGGTGCTGTATAACCAGTTCATGGGCGAAGTGACCAACGACAGCTATTTCGCCGCCGCCCTGTGCGTGATTATCATGGCGATTACGCTGGTATTCTTCTTCCTCCAGCGCTGGATCGCCCGGCGGCACAGCTACGCCATGTCGGCGCTCAAGCCCATGCTGCCCCGCGTTCAGCGAACCTTGCCGAAAATTCTGTGCCATGTGTTTGTGTACCTGGTGGTGCTGGTGGCGCTGCTGCCCCAGCTGACAGTCATTGTCACGTCTTTTCTCAAGGAATCCACCCCCGGCATCTTCACCACAGAGTTTTCGCTCATCAACTATGAAACCATCTTCTCCAAGAACCCGCGCGTCATTCCGAACACATACCTGTTCGGACTGGCGGCGATTGCCTTAGTCGTCGTGCTGGGCGTGCTGATTTCGTATCTGGCGGTGCGCAGGAAGTCCATCATCACCAGCACCGTGGACACGCTCACCATGCTGCCCTACATCATCCCCGGCTCCGTGCTGGGCATCTGCTTCCTGTACGCCTTCGCCCAGCCGCCGCTGGCCCTGACCGGAACGGCGCTCATCATCATCATTTCGCTGACCGTGCGGCGTATGCCCTACACCATCCGCTCCAGCACGGCCATCATCAGTCAGATCAGCCCCTCCATCGAGGAGGCCGCCGTGTCCCTCGGTGCCTCGGAGGTGCGCTCCTTCGGGGAGATCATGCTGCCCATGATGATGCCCGGCGTCATTTCCGGCGCGATCATGAGCTGGGTGACGGTCATCAGCGAGCTCTCCTCCTCCATCATGCTCTACCGCGCCAGCACCCAGACCCTCACCGTGGCGGTGTACACCGAGGTCATCCGCGACTGCTTCGGCAACGCCGCCGCCTATTCCACCGTGCTGACCGTGACCAGCGTGCTGTCCCTGCTGCTGTTCTTCAAGCTCACCGGACGTCGGGACATCAGCGTATAATCCAAACGCAACAGAACAAAATCAGCGCCGCTTCCCCTGTATGGCGGGGAGGCGGCGCTGGTGTTTTCATACTTGTATCGGTGTATTATGCTTCTTCGCCCATGGCGACCTTCACGGCCTTGATAGCGAAGGTCATGGTGCGGCCCATGGCGATGCCGGGCATGAGGCAGGGATAGTTGTCCACGAAGAAGCCGCCGGTGCAGTCGCCGGTGACGAACAGGCCCTCAATGGGCTTGCGGTCTTCGTCCAGGGCCTGGGCCTTTTCATTGACCAGGATGCCCTGTTCGGTGGTCAGGATGCAGGCGCCCATCCAGAAACCGTAGAAGGGGGCCTTGCGGATTTCACTGAGCCTGTAAGCGGGCTTGCCGAAGTCCTCGTCCTCCTGCTTGTCGTACAGCTCGTTGTAGCGGGCCACGGTAGCCAGGAAGTTTTCCTTGGCTTCGCCGGTGAAGCCCATCTTGTCGGCCAGTTCTTCGATGGTGTCGGCCTTGAAGGCGTTGCCCTTTGCGATCTGCTTTTCAAAGCTGTCCAACTGGCCCTGGGGGTTCTTGCGGGTGGCGGCGGAGCATCCCAGGGTGTGGAAGCGCTGCACGTCGTCGGGCATACCCGCGTCAAAGATGGAGGCATACACCCGGCCGGGCTGGTTGTAGGCGGCGTAAGGCATCTGGTCATAGGTGCCGCTTTCGTTGGCAAAGCGCTTGCCGTTCCGGTTCACTTTCAGGAAGGGCTGGGTGCCCAGGTTGAATTGGCCTTCGGTGGCGGGGAACACCTTATCGCCGGTGGAGGTAATCTTGTAGCCCGCGTCGATGCCGGGGGCTACGATGCCGCGGTCAAACAGCATGGGAGCCGCTTCCGCCTGCATGGCGGCGCCGATCCACTTGGCGGCTTTGATGCCGTCGCCGGTGTCGGTGGGCCAGGCCACGTTGGAGGTAGTCACAGCGGTGCCCAGGGGGTCCAGGGCTTCCATCATCTGGGGGTTGCAGGGATAGCCGCCGGTCGCCAGCAGGACGCCCTTGTTGGCGTTGATGCGCAGGTAACGGCCCGTTTCGGTCTCCTGGGCGATCACGCCGGTCACGCGGCCCGCTTCATTCCGCTCCAGCTTCACCATGGGGGTGTTGAAGTGGATTTCCTTGCCCGCTTCCTCCACCATCTGCTGGAACATATCCTGCCGGTCGCCGCCAAAGCCCCAGAAATGCTCGCACACGGGGAAGAAATAGCCGCTGGTTTCAGCTTCCGGCCATACGGCTTCCTCGCCCGCGGTCACTTCCACCTTGGCGTCGGGATGATACTTGGCGTAGCATTCCTTCACGAACTTGTGCATATCGGCGGATTCGTTGATCCAGGTGTTGAAGGCTGTGAGGTTGTTTTTGCCGGAGGAATAGCGCTTCAATTCCCGGCGCAGCGCGCCGCGATCCACGGGCTTTTCGCCCAGGGCAAGCGCGTCCTCGGAGTCGATGGCCCCGTACCAGCCGCGCACACGCGCGTGGGTGGAGCCCTTTTCGATGACCATCACGTCATAGCCCTTGGACACAGCATAGGCCGCGCCAGCCAGGCCGCCGTTGCCAGCGCCCACGACCAGGAAATCCGTGGTCAGGGTTTCGGCGATATCGCTCTCAGCCACTTCGGGCGCTTCGCCCAGCCAGTCGGCCGCCTTGGCCTCTTCCGCGCCGGATTCGATCACTTCGACCGGGATTTCGCCCCGCGCCTGCTGCACGCACTTGTAGGCGGCCTTTTCCGTGGCGGTGCGGGTCAGGGTCGCGCCGGTTTTTCCATCCAGGGTGATGGGGCCTTCGATATAGCTGTCCTGCAAATCCTTCAGCAGGCCCGCCAGGCGCTCGCCTTCTTCCAGGCCGATGCCCGCGGTTTCGCCGGAGGTGTCCACCACCACGTCAGTGATGGCGGTTTCGGAGAAGGTCATGGTCACCTTCACGGTGCTCATCGCGCCTTTTTCCATGGCGCTGTAGGTGCCGGGGGTGTACAGGGGCTTATTCTCGGCCAGGGCCAGGGCGGGCACGCCCAGAGCGCCGGCAGCGGCCAGCGCGGCGGTGCCGGTGAGCGCGCCTTTCAAAAAGTCGCGGCGGGATACGTCTTTCATCGCAATCATCCTCCTGTCGTTATGTAGGGAAAAAGATTTTTGACCTGCAAATATTATACAGTCGCGTGCGACACCCAAGTCAAGAAAAGAATCCTTGAAACCAACGCAAACTTACGCGGCTACCGGCAGGAGGAAGGAATGACCTGTTATACCAAAACTGGAATGGAAAAGACGCCGCAGCGGACATTTTCCCCCGGCGTGAACAGCGTGGTCAGAACAATTTGCTGCACGGGGCCGCTCAGGGGCAGGCCGTATTTTCGCGCGTTTTCCGTGATCGTTTGCCATAGCTGCTTCGTTGCGGAGGGCGTTTCGTCCGTCAGGATATAATGGCAGATCAGATGCCGTCCGCCCGGCAGGCGTTCCACCACGCTGTTGAGCGGTAGGCCGAAGCGCTCGGCCAGCGATACCGGCACGCTCAGGCCCCAAACGCCGTCCCGCAAGCTGTCCTCCCCTGATTTTAGGATGATTTTCCGGCAGGATTTCACCATCGGCATCCACTCCACCCACTTGGACAGAAGCGCCTGTATCCGGTCGTCCTCCAAAAAATCGTGGTGCTTGCTGTGCGGCAGGAAGTAAACGTCCTCCTTTTCCTCCAGCAGCATATACAGGGTACGGTTTTCCATCCGGCGAAACCATTGGGACTGGGCCTCGTATTCTTCCAGCACGGCCTGCTCCCGCGCCATACTCCGGCGAATCTGCTCCGCCTGCGCCCCAAGCGCCTGCTCAAAGGAGGCTAAATTTCCCTGGTAGAGCAGTTCCCGCATCTGCTGCAAGGAAAACCCGTAATTCCGCAGGGACAAGCATTCCAGCAGCGGCACCGATTCCGGGAAGGGATAATAACGGTAGCCGCTCTCGGTGGTTCTGGCGCGGATCAAGCCCATTTTCTCATAGTGCTTGAGCAAGTCGGGGGTAACACTCATCTTTTGCGCGTAATCGCCAATCCGGTAAATCCGGGTTTTCTTTTCGTCCGCCATGGCTTTTCTCCCCTCGAAAAACAATACGGGTATTATACCACAGCGGCAGCGGGATTTGAAGAGATTTCCCAAATTGGCGCGGAACGGACAAGCCTGAAAGCCGCGTTTCATTGTAACTGTTCAGTCGTATTCAGAAGCAGCAAAGTTCTAAGTTCCGAGTTCTAAGTTCTAAGCCATTGGTTTGCTATATATGCAGGGCAATCGCTTACAGATTGTATACAACAAGAAATCCCGGGTATGTAAGGGCGGATAGTATCCGCCCGCGCTAAACAATGTCATACAAGCCTTGAAAATGCTGATTGCTGCCATCCGTTTCTTTCGGGCGGATGATATCCGCCCCTACAATGAACGCAATTCTTTCTCAGCTTCGTAACTGTTTTGTTACAGAATTGCAACAAGTGATTGTCCTGGCTATATATGGTACATATATTTGCCATTTACACTTTGTATGGTAAAATAAATATCTTAGAACTTAGAACTTTGAGCTTAGAACTCTCCTGACCGCGACGGAACAGTTACGTTTCATTTTATGAATCCTTTCGTGTAAAGAATAATCCTTCTTGCAAAATGACGGCAAACGGGCTATAATTTATTCAGGGCACAGAAAGGGGGAAGGCCGCATTTTCAACATTGGTTTTTCGGAACTGATTCTTGTGCTGCTGATCGCTTTTCTGGTCGTAGGGCCGCAGGACCTGCCCAAAGTTGCCCGATGGCTGGGCCGCGCTGTGAAAAAGCTGCGGCTGCTGATCCGGGAAGTGAAGAAGGAAACCGGCTGGGATGACCTTGAGAAGGAATTCAAGGACACCAAGACGGAAGTAAACACGACCCTGAACGATCTGAAAAAGGACGTGGACATTTCCCCGGAATTGAAAGACGCCTCCTCAGAACTGCGCAAGAGCGTAAGCGGGGTGGAGGACGAACTGAAGCAGGCGGAACGGCAGGGCAAAGAGAGCACGGCGAAAAAGGAAGCTTGACATAAAAGTCTGAACTGGCTTGTTGCTGTTGTTAAAAGGACGCTTTAACTTGGTTAGGAGATAGAAGATAGGAGATAGGAGTTAAATCATGTTTACAAATAGCGTAAGTCAGCCTTCTGCCCTTTGTTTTATCTATAATATATCTCCTATCTCCTCTCTCCTAACTCCTATCTGAGTTTATTGTGTCCTACGAATGAAACGACTGAACCATAACCATAAAAGCTTGAAAAGATAAAATTGAAGGGGGATTATCACAATGCGTTTGGGAACTACGGAAGCGGGCGTGGGCAAGGCCCTGGGCAAGAGCATCAAGGACTTCAAAAATGAAGTAAAGGACGACGATAAAAAATCCGATACAGCCGAAGAAGATAAATAATGCTGAAAAAAAAGATACAAGCGCCCCAGGCTGACGCGGGAAGCACGCCGGTCGAAGGAGCGCCGCTGCTGAGCCATCTGCTGGCTTTGCGGCGCGTGCTGATCGTATCCGCGCTGGCGGTGATCATTTCCTTTTTCCTGGTGTACTACCTGTTCATCGACCAGCTGATGGCCTGGATCATTCAGCCGATCACGGAGCGCGGCATCCAGGTCATCTACACCGCCATGTCCGAGGCGCTGGTGACCAAGTTCAAGGTGGCGCTCATCGCGGCGGCGATCGTGGCAAGCCCCGTCATTATCTGGCAGGTGTGGGGCTTTATCAAGCCTGCCCTGTACCCCAAGGAAAAAAAGGCGTTCCGCATCCTGTTTTTCATTGCGCTGCTGCTGTTCCTGGCGGGCGTCGTGTTCTGCTATACGGCGGTGTACCTACTGGCGGTGGACTTCTTCCTGGTGGCGGGGGACAACCTGGCCACGCCCATGCTGTCCATCGACAAGTATGTCAGCTTCCTGTTCGGGTTTATCGTGCCCTTTGGCATCGCTTTCCAGCTGCCGGTGGCGCTGTACCTCACCACGCGGGTGGGCTGGACGAATTACCGGATGCTCGCCTCCAAGCGCAAATATGTCATTTTAGGCATCTTCGTGCTTGCCGCCATCCTGACGCCCCCGGACGTGGTATCCCAGCTGGCGCTGGGGCTGCCGATGGTGGCGCTGTACGAAATCGGGATTCAGGTCTGCCGCATCACCAAAACAAAAGAACGGGAATAATGAAAAATGGCATCCCTTCCGCAAAGGGACGCCTTTTTTCATTGTATAGAATTATTTGTCCTCCTCTTCATCCGTATGAAACACTTGCTTGGCAGTTTCGATAAATTGCCTCAGGATCGGCGAACAGGGCTCCCGATATACAAGGCCGATGGCCCAGCGCATTTCCAGGCGCAGGGGGATCGCTTTCAGGGGCAGGAAGTTGCTCTCGAAATGCGGCGGAACCAGAAAGATATGCCCATCCTCAAAGGAACGCACCATGGAATAGAAATCCAGCACCTTTCCTTCCTCGCTCAGCCGGATATCCGGGTAGTGCTCTTCCACATATTCCCGGAAGCCGGGAATGCGCTCAAACCGGTGAACAACGATGTGCTGCCCCCGCAGTTCCTCCAGCGTCAGTTCCTTCCTGGATGCCAGCGGATGGCTGGGCCACATCAGGCAGTTCCTTCCTTCCCGGATCAGGGGCTGGAACATGCGTCCCGCCGCGTGGGCGCGGGGGCCGTCAAAGTATTCCACGGCGTCCAGCATTCCCGCGTCCAGGTCGATGAACAGCTGCTCCTCACTTTTCATCACCGGCTTTTGAATCACATGCGGATACTTTTGGAAGAAAACTTCGCTGATTCTGGGATACAAATCCGGCCTCAGGGTATTGATCGCGCCGAAACGGATACAGTTGTTCATGGAGTCGATCTCACGGCACCGGCCCAGCAGCAGATCCAGATCGGTGCGGATCTTCTGGACTCCTTCCAGAAAAGTCGTCCCAGCCGGAGTGAGCCGGATCCCGCCGGGATTCCTGTCGAACAGCTTGAAGCCGATTTCCCCTTCCAGCCGGTTCAATTGCTGCTGCAACGCCGGGGGTGAAATAAACAGGGATTCCGCGGCGGCATTGATACTGTTGAACTTTGAGACGGCGATAAAGGTTTCCAGGTTCTTAAAATTCATCGTTCCCCTCGTCCTTTTTTCGTGGAAAGTTTTTTCTTTCTACGATTATACGAGAATGCTTCTTCAAAATCAAGTCCAAAAACTATATAATATGGGTAAATAATTAGCCGTATTCGGCAAACAGAAAGGGGTTTTATACCTATGGAAAAAAACATTTCCCGCCGTTCCTTCCTCAAAGGCGCAGCGATTGGCGCCGCCGGGCTGGCCGTTGCGGGCGCTGGCCTGAACATTCCGAAGGCGAAAGCGGAAGATGAAATCGCCTGGGACGAGGTATACGACGTGGTCGTGCTGGGCTACGGCGGCGCGGGCGCGAACGCCGCGGTCGCTGCGTATGAAAACGGCGCGAAGGTGCTGCTGGCCGAGAAAGCGCCCGAAGGCGCTGAGGGCGGCAACACCGCGGTATCCGGCCAGTTCGTTATGGCTACCGACGACGCGGACGGCCTGTATGACTACCTGACCACCCTGATGGGCAAGTTCCAGAACTGGGACCCCGAAGCCGTTCGCGCCTATTGCGAAGGCTGCGCGGAAAACTACAACTGGATGACCGGCCCCATGGGCGGCGACCCTGCCATCATCTCCCCCACCGATCATCCCTCCGCCGGCATGGAAGCCAACAACAAGGACTGGAAACTGGCCGACGGCAACGACGGCAACCTGGCCGACCCCTACAAGATCGGCAAGAACGACTACTGGTATTACAACTGGGCCGAGTTCCCCGAAATTCCGTCCAGCAAGCACTGCCTGTGCCTGACCGCCACCGGCACCCGCTTTGACCGCGGCTACTACAACCTGTGCCAGAACGCCGTGAAAGCCCGTCCCATCGACGTGTGGTTCTCCGCGCCCGGCAAAAAGCTGATCACCGACGCCGAAGGCGCCGTCATCGGCGTGATCATCAGCAAGGACGGAAAAGACCTCAAGGTCAAGGCCAACGGCGGCGTCGTGCTGGCCTGCGGCGGCTTTGAGCACAACCAGGAAATGATCGCCAGCTATCTGCAAATGCCTTATGTACACCAGCAGGGCGGCCTGTACAACGACGGCGACGGCATCAAGATGGCCCTCGGCGCAGGCGCTGACCTGTGGCATATGTCCAACTCCGCCGGCTTCACCTGGACGCACAAGCGGCCCCATCTGGACACCGTCAGCCTGTTCGGCGGCCCCAACTCCGGCAGCGGCATCTACGTCGGCCTCGGCGGCGACCGTTTCATGAACGAATCCGCCGCGACCCGCCATGGCCGTATCTACATCGGCGGCCGCTGGATCTCCACGCCCATGCCCCTGCCCGCCTACCTGGTGCAGGATGCGGATCAGCTGGCCGCGGGCAAGAAGCTGGTCGGTTCCTTCTCCGACGGCTATGTGGACGAACTGGCCACCGGCGAAGTGCTGATGGGCGAGACCCTCGAAGACCTGGCCGAAGCCATCCGCCAGTCCGAGGGCGGCAAGGACGCGCCCGACTTCAGCACCGAGCGCTTCGTCGCCACCGTGAACGCCTACAACAAGCGCTATGACGCGGGCGAGGACGCCGACTATGGCCGTCCCTTCAGCACCATGGTGCCCGTGAAGAAAGGCCCCTTCTACGCCACCAAGATCGGCCCCACCTACTTCAACACCCAGGGCGGCCCCCGCAAGAACAAGTACGGCCAGGTCATCAACACCGACGGCCTGCCCATCGAGGGCCTGTTCGAGGCCGGTGAAATGGGTTCCATCTTCTGCGACATGTACAACGGCTCCGGCAACCTGGGCGAAACCATGGTGTTCGGCCGCATCTCCGGCACCAACGCCGCCAAGCGCGCCAAGGGCGAATTCAAGAGTGAAGAAGCGCCCGTGACCACCTGGGTAGGCGATATCTACGCGCCCGGCACCACCCGCCCTGCGGGCGAAGTGAAGGCCGCTGGCGAGAACGTCACCGGCACCTTCAAGGACGGCGAATACGAAGGCACCGGCACCGGCTTCGGCGGCAAGATCAACGTGAAGGTCACCATCAAGGATGGCAAGATCGAAAACGTGGAAGTGCTCAGCCAGACCGAAACCGAGGGTGTCGGCGGAGCGGCGCTGCCCGAATACGTGAAGCAGACCATCGACAAGCAGGGCCTGGATATCGACGTGGTCACCGGCGCCACCTATACGCTGGACGGCTACAAGGAAGCCATCAACGACGCCTTGTCCAAAGCTGTTCTCTAATTTTCCGCTGTATCCTTTCAGCAAAAAAGAAGCCGACCGAAGCTGCCAAACGGCTGCTTCGGCCGGTCTTTTTTTGTTCACCCTGTTATCCTCTAAGGGCCGGAAACGCCCGGAGAAGGCAGGATTATTCCTGTTCCTTCCTGCGTTTCAGGAAAGCGAGGAGCGCAAGGAGGGCCAGGCCAGCGCCAAAGAAGGTGTAGCCCAGGCTGCCGGGACCGCCTGTGGCGGGGAGCTCCACGCCGGGCGTGTTGGGGATGTCCATGGAGAATACCTTGGTTCCGGAGTCGAAGCTCGTCGCTGCCTCGGTTTCTCCATCCTGGAATACAACCTGATCCTTGGATACCGTTATCACTACGGGCTCCGTCTTCAGGTTATATCCCGCAGGCGCTTTGGTTTCAATCAGGTGATACACGCCGGTCTTCAGTGTAAATTCCTTATTCGAGTCCACATCCATTAACATTCCGTCATTAGCCGAAACCAATTCAAGCAATGCCGCGCTTGCCCGGACGCCGTCTTTCACCTGATACAGCTTGAATTCGGCGCCGCTGAGCGCTGCTTTGCTCTGGGCGTCCACCTTCTTAAAGGAAACCTTCTGTTCATCTCTCGTGTTGGTCACGTCGAAGCTGAGCTTGAGGGGCTCCGTATCACCCGCACCGGGGTGCAGGATGAAGGTATATTTCCCATTATCAAGCGTCAAGGGCGAATCCCCCTGCTTCATGCTGACGGCGAAACTGTTGCTGGGGGCTTCCTCGATGGTGATTCGGGTTAGATAAGGAATGCCGCTGATCGTCTTTTCATTGGGCTTATCCTGTTCCTCACGGGCATACAGCGTAAACGTTTCCGTCCGAATTTCACCATTATTCGCCAGGGTATCCTGGAAAGAAACGGTGAAGTCAAACGGCACGTTGTCTTCCTCGCTCAAGCCATCCACAGTTTTCCTGATCGTGATGGAGCCGGTTTTGCGGGTGTTCTTATAGGATTCCAGGCCGTTGGTGCGCTCGATGATTCGATACGGCTCCGTGGTCTCCTGATAGTAATCCGGCGCCTGAATTTCCCGAACGAGATACATATCGTCCGTCGCGTGGGGGTATCGGATCATGCCGTCCTCCCCGGATTTCAGCACCGCGCACAAGTACCAGGTTTCCGTTCTGGCTGGGCTGGTTTTGCTGCGGAGATATGTTTTCAGGTTGTCGTAGTATTCCGTGTTCGTAATCAGTTCCTTTCCGAGAAGATTATCCAATTCCACAGCGTCGGTAACGGTTGCGCTCTTCTTCCGGTAAACGGCGAATACCGCCCCGGAAACGTTCGTCAGAGAAGCGCTGTCCACCTTTCTGATTTCCACCTGCCATTCCTTATCCTTATTCTTGGCGGTAAAGGACATGGCCTGGGTGCTATCGTATGTAAATTCCACAGGGCCGGTGGTAACATACTGGGCCGTTCTCACGTTATTCTTGTACTGGTCCCAGCCCGTCTGAGAATACCGCTCCAGAACCGGCAATTCCACAATGGTGTACTTTTCTCCCTGTTTCCAGAAAGCGTGCCGATACAGCTGATCAATGGCAGGCTCCAGGCTGACGCTTTGCCCGGCGGGAACAGTGACCTTGACTACCTGATACACTTTTCCATTCAGGGCATCGGTCAAGGCCTCGGACAGGACAGGCAGGCCAGTGCTGCTCATTACCACAGCGTCCTCTGTCTTTTTCACCCAGTCCACAACGGTGCTGACCAGATTCTTTTCGCCTTGGTAAATCAGGAAATAGAAATTCTTCTCTGTTTCCACAGCCTTCGCCACGCCCTGATCGTCAAACACAGCCTTTTTCAGCGTTGGGAAGAAGGGGATTTGCACGCCCACCACATGGGGCGCGGCGGACACGCCGTTACCAGAGTTATTCATTTCATAATAATACGCAAAGCTGTTGTAAGCGATTTGGCCCGGCTTCCCTCCCTCCTGCTTCGCCTTAAAGGTGATTTCCACAGAGCCATTTGCGGGAACATTGGAAACCGTGATGCGGATGGAACGGGTATTCGGATCATCATGGGTTGCTGTCCATCCATCCGTGTATGTTCCCGTCCGGTCGGTCTCGCTGAAGGTAGTTTTCGCGCTGTATTCATATGTTACTTCGTGTGTGGTGGGATCAACTTGGTCATCTGTATTCTTCACGACAACCGAAGGCATAACGCCCTCCAGGAATTTCACCAGGAATTCGCTGTTTCTGTCCGTATCGGACTGAATGGACAGTTTGTCTCCCGGCTGCGGCAGGTTATCCACAATGACCAGCTTTGTCATCGGCTCGCTGATATGATTCTTAACCTTCAAGGTATAGGTAAATTCGTCCGTGTAATCGTCCAGCAGCACCACGCAATCGTTAGAATTCTCGCTGGTTTTGGTGGTGCCGTCCTTTTTTGCAACGCTCTTGACGGCGTCCGTGGTACCGGAGCCGCGCTGGCTGACGAAGTCGTCATTCTGCACACCAATTTTCGTTCCGCCGTCGGTGATCAGCTTGCCCGCGCCGGTGGTGCCGTAAACATTTTCATCGGGGCGGAAAACGACGGTATTATTGATATCCGCGTTCTTCACCTCGATTCGCGAGAAGGTGGTCAAATCCATACGGCCATAGCCATTGGGCACGACGGGAATGGTGTTTTCAGGGAACGTCAGGGTCATTTTTTCGCTGCGATCGCTGTTCAGGGAGAAGGAAAGGGTGAATTTTACATCCGTTTCCACAACGCCGCTGGTCAGATTCTTCACAACGGGAATGGTAAATTCCGCAGAGCCTGCATAGGGCACCAGGGTCGTGTGGTTTGCCATATCCATGACCTGCACGCCCTCATCCGTCCGTCCAACAATCTTGAAAATCGCGCTGGGGCTGGATGAGCTCTCCGTCTGGTAAGCGGCAAGCATCAGCGTATCGGAGCCGGAATTGCTCCTGCGGTACACGGCATAGCTCACTTCGTCCTGGAAGCGGAAGGGATATTCGATGGTTTCATCGATGGAATATCCGTTGATTTCCGCGGTGCCGGTGTTGTCGGCAAATACCTGCCATTTGGTAAAGAAGATGGATTCGCCGGTGACCACGTGATTATCAGGAATTGTCTGGAAGGTCTGGCCGAACAAATCGCTGCTGTACTGGACGGCATACTTCCGAACGCCGGGAATGATCTGGCCCCGGGACACCTTCACGGAGGATTGGATACCCATATCCTGGTAGGAAACGACATCGCCATCGTTTTGATCGGATGTATCGTTCCGGCGGCAGCCCGTCCATTTCACGCCGCCGTCCTGGCGTTCAACGCCCAGACCCGCGGGATCGTTATACACCATGTGGATGGAGTTGACGGCGTCCTGCTGGGTTTTCCTGGCGTCTTCATTCACCAGCGCATTGTACGCGAAGGCAATGGCCTCGCCCGGCATCAAATACAGGTTTCCTTCCGCCGGGCTCTTCGTGGTATCTTTTTTCACCCGGCTGCCGGTTCCTGTGTCGTAATAGGTGTTATCAAAGTGGAAGGTGACAGTTTGGTTGCCGCTGGGGTCCGTTTCCACGCTGGGAATCAGCCTGGCTTCCACAAAGGTAATATTCTCGCTGCCCTCCGCGATCGAAACGGGGAAGTTCGAAGCGTTCCGATTGGTAGAGGTGGTAAAGGAGGAGATAACGGGATCTTTCTGGCTGGGATTCCACTGACGCGCGGTGGCCGCGCCCTTCATATAGCTAAAGCCACCCGGCAGGTTATCCACCAAATCGTTCAGATACAGCCGGTCAACGCCGCTGTTGTACAGCACGGTGTAGTATTCCACGCCGCCTTCGATATTGCTGTATTCAAAGCGGCTGCCGGTCACGCCCACGTTGTACACATAGTTGACGCCCTTTTGCAGCCAGGCGGAAGCCCCGGTCTTCACTTCGTGATGCACCGCGCTGCTCTTGCGGCCCACATAGGCGGTATTGGTAATCAGCGCGCCCTTCAGTTTGCCGCAGTAATCGATCCAGTTTGTCTTGGGGAAGGTGAGTTGGATGTAAATATCCAATTCGCACGTTCCGGTCATGGAGAGCACGCGGTGATCTGAATCGCCCGTTCCAGCTCTCAGATACCAGATTTTTTCCGCACCGTCTCCGCTGCTCTCAAGCTCCCAGTTATCGTTATCCTCCAAGAACGCGGCTGCATCGGCTCTGTCAACCTTTACTGAACCGACACTCTTAACGTCAACAATTGAGGGCTTTCCCCAATTGAATATTCCCTTGGTTTCCGGCAGCACGTCATAGATGTCTTTCAGCGGAATGCGGGCAAACCAAGTGGAGTCCCTGGGGGCGTACTTGATTTGGACGCGGTACAGGGCGGAATTGTCTTCCACGGTAAGCCAGGTCAGGTCGTCTTCATCCAGCACGTCGTTTTCAGGAGCGGCGCCTTTCGCCGTTACGATCTTTTTGCTCATGGAGAAGGAGGCCCCGCCCGCGCCGACGGAGGCAAAGAGCCGGTCGTGTGTCCGGCCGTTCAGGTAGGCCACGTTGTTAAACCCGTAGTTGGTAAAGGGCCTGCCGTTCTCGGGATCGTATTGCAGAATCAGGGAATGGTATTCCAGCTTCACGCTCTGCGTGCCCTTCAATTCCGGCAGGAACCAGGTCACATGGGTGATAATGCGCGGCTCGGTTTCCGCGTCGCTTTCTTCTTCGCTTGCATGGCCGGTCGAGCCTCTTACGGTAATGACCGCCGCCTTTTTCCCATTTTCCAGATAAACATTGGTGTAATTGCCCTCGGTCAGCACATAGTAGTCCACACCGCCCGCCGTGACTACCGGGCAGTTATTCACGCTGGTATTTCCGTTGTTCAATTCCTTCGGGGCAAGCAGCAGCTGGCCGCCCGTCAGTTCGTCGGTCACGGGCAAGTCGCTGCGGCCGTTATACGGCTGTTGGCTGTTGTTGGACACCTGAACGGCGTAAAGACGCACAGGGTCGTCGTAATAGTTATTGCTTCCGCTGTTTTCCGTGGTTACCGTGGCGATATTGCTGTTTACGCCCTTGGTGATCTGGTATTCCGCTTTCAGAATGTAGCTGTTGCTGTTGTCCTCCCGGGTCACGTTTTCGTCCTTGTTATTTTTATACTGCATTTCCGCGCGGTTGGTCACCGTGGTTTGCCAATCGTCCGGATACTGATAGCGGACGGGCGTATCCTCCTTCAGCAGCATGAAGGTGTCCTTATTATTGGTGTACACGGGCAGCTCCACCTGCATACCGCCGCTGAACCGGAAATCGTTCGTATGGGGGAACTTCCATGTTAATACATACTGAACAGAGGCGTCCACATGATAAGCGAACGCGGAAAGGATATCGGAAACGGATGCGGCGGTTTGCGTTGTGCCGTTGAAGGTTCCGGTAAACACGCTGGTCGTTTTATCATACGTAATGATCAAATCGGAAGCGCTGCCCCGCCGTACCAGTTCACCGGAGGTTTCGTCGGTCAAAGCCGCGGAGCCGCTGCCGGAGATATAAGCAGTGCTGTCAGGATTCGGTACGCTGGAATTGATGTAAGCCGAAGCGTTCTCGAGGGTAATGGTCAGGTATTCGCCATACGCCTGCTTCTGCTTCGTGTCGCCGTTGAGGATATACACCGCATCCTTAAACAGCGCTTCCATATCCGCCGGGGTGATATACTGGTATACGCTCAGCGCATCAGAAACGGTCACGGCGGTTTTCGCCGCGCCCGCGCCGATGTTTTTCACCGTGATGCGATAATCCACGTCGTCGCCCAGGCGCAGGGGGGTGGTGTTGCTGTTTCGCTCCTTGGAAATGGTCAGGTTGGCTTCATCGGCCACGGTGGAGATGCTGGGCACGTTGGAATACTTCTTTTCGCTGTTAGGCGTATGCGTATAGTGCATCACCGCGTTGGCCTGATTGGAAATGGTAAAGGTCAGGGGCAGGCTCGCTTCGGAAGCGGGCTCAGCGCCTTCTGTATCGAGCGGTACGGGCAGGCCGTCCTTCACTCTCACCTGATTCAAATCCATGATCAGGGTCTGATCTTCAAAGATGATTTCCGCGTTGTTCTGGCTCAGGTCGGTGATCTTGCTGGGATTGACTAAGGTCCAATTGATTTTTACCTCCTGGGCCGTTCCATCCCAGGTAAAGGTCGGCGCTTCGGTTTCCGCGTCGCCGGGCAGAATCACCCGCAGCACGGTTTGGCCGCCCACGTTCAGGCTATATTCCTTATCTCCGTTGCTCCGGCCGGCGGTGGTGACGGAATAACCATTACTCCGAATCGCATCGAGGATGTCTCTTCGCCAGACGATGCCCGCGGGCAGGGTAATGGGGTCTTCTACGTCGGCCTGCACCACCATATCCTGGCCCTGATTCTTGCGGGCGCCGTTGGGGTCTTCATATTGCAGGGCGATGCGCCAGCCGAACGGCCCCACATAGAAGCTATGGGACGAGCCGGTGGGTGTGCCGTCGCCGGTAATATCCACCCGGGCCGTGGTGCTGCTCTTTTTCACGATACGTTCCTGCCGGTTCAGTTCCCATTCGGCTTTTAGCACGTTGCTTTGATCACCTGTGCTATGGGGTACAATATAGATCTTGTTGCCTTTTCCGTCTGTACCTTTCTTCCAATCATCTTCCGTGATTTCGTCAGAACCCTTTTCCAAAATGTCGGCCCAAATGACCACGTCGCCGCCCGCGCTGGTTGGAGAAGGATAGCCAAATGAAATATCATTCAATACGGTGGTTTCAGCGGCTTCCAAATCAAATTCCAGGCAATAGGTATTGGGCAATCCATCAACCTTTTTGATTGAAACGGGACGATTTTGCAAGTTTTTAAGTACATAACCGTCGCTGAACGGGTTATGGGTCAGGCCGGAATACGCCACATAAATGCGGAACCGGGAATTCTTTCCGTTTGCGGTGGCGGTAAATTCAGGGGTGATATTCGTACCGGTCAGAAGTGTATACACGTTCCCATCCTCGCGAGGATAGATGGTGGAATCCGTAGTATGGGAAGCAGTTCCATTTGGAACCTTCAATTTAATGGATGGGCCGGTGTTGTTAGAATAATATACCGTGAAATCGCTGCTTACTACAGTTTGCTTATCCCACGGATATTCAATATCCTTATACAGCGCCGTGCCATAGAAAGCGCCAGTCGGGGTAGCGTTGCTGAACAACCTGTGCCCAGCTTCTTCTCCCATGGCGTCCCGCATGGTGGCGGCTACGCCCTTGCTCCATACAGCGCCGTCGTAGGTAACTCCGCCCTCGGTATTCGTTACGCTGCGGTCGATGGTTTTTCCGTCCGCGGTCAAATATTGACGGATGACACCGCGCATGGTGGTATAGGCGGCCTCGTCAAAAGAGGACGTATCGGTTTCCCTTGTATAGATTGTTTCATCCACCAGCATATTCAGCTTCACCAGGCCCT
>CADAKE010000064.1 GCA_902788445.1 uncultured Eubacteriales bacterium | reverse complement strand
GGCGATTACGACTACGCCAAGACCGTGGCCTTCCCCTTCGGCTATGGCCTGAATTACAGCAATCTTTCCTACGGCAAGCTGAACATGAAGGAGAACGGCGACCACTTCGATTTCACTGTGGACGTGACCAATCCTTCCAGCCGCGACGCCCGGGAAGCGGTGCTGATCTACATGCAGAGCCCCTACACCGCCTATGACAAGCAGAACGGCATCGAAAAGGCCGCCGTGGAACTGGTGGGCTACGCCAAGGTGGACGTGCCCGCGGGCAAGACCGTGACCGCGACTGTCACCGTCGCCAAATCCGAAATGCGCGCCTACGACGCCAACGGCGCGAAAACCTACATCGTGGATGAGGGCAACTACTACTTTGCCACCGGCAACGGTGCCCACGAAGCGCTGAACAACATCCTGATGCAGAAAGCCGCGCGGAACGATACCCTGAACGGCACCGTTGACGCTTCCAAGATGGTGGGCGCGGGCAATGCTGACCTGGCTGTGGTCTACAAGCAGGCCAAGCAGGACACCACCACCTACGCCACCTCCCGCACCGGCTTCGCCATCACCAACCAGCTGGATCACGGCGACCTGAACAAGGTGGACGCCGATACCAGCAACGACGTCAAGTACCTGACCCGCGCCGACTGGGCGGGCACCATGCCCAAGGCTGACCTCTCCTCCGGCGTGTACAAGGCCGCTGTGCAGATGGCCGCCAACGACGAAATGGTGAAAGCGCTGAACACCATCATCGACTCCACCAAGCAGGGCACCATGCCCACCATGGGCAAGGAGGGCGAACTGACCCTGGCCCACTTCATCGGCATCCCCCTGGACGGCTCCATCACCCTGCAGAACGGCCAGACCTACACCTGGGACGATCTGCTGGATCAGGCCAAGTTCAACGAAATGGCGAAGCTGATCGGCCAGACCTATCACGCCACCGCCGCCATGAAGAGCGTCGGCAAGCCCGCCACCAAGGATGAAAACGGTCCCCAGGGCATCACCGCCACCCTGACCGGCGGCTCCTCCTCCACCAGCTACACCAGCGAGGACGTGATGGCCGCGTCCTTCGACCCCGCCATCGCGGAAGCCGTGGGCCGCTCCATCGGCAACGACTGCTTGATGGCGAACCGCAAGGCGTACAGCGGCGTGTATGGCCCCGGCGCGAACATCCACCGCACGCCCTATTCCGGCCGCAACTTTGAATACTATTCCGAAGACCCCTTTATTTCCGGCAAGACCTGCGCCGCCGAAACCGACGGCATCCAGAGCAAGGGCGTGTATGTGTACAACAAGCACTTCGCCTTTAACGACCAGGAAACCGGCCGTGACGGCATCTGCGTGTGGACGAACGAGCAGGCCGCCCGTGAAATCTACCTCCAGGCATTTGAGTATCCCATCGCCGACGCCAACGCCTACTGCGTCATGACCTCCTTCAACCGCCTGGGCACCATGTGGGCGGGCGGCGATTACAACCTGATCACCAACATCCTGCGCGGCGAATTCGGTATGCCGGGCTTCGCCCTGACCGACTTCTCCAACAACAACAACTTCATGGATGTCATCCAGGGCCTGCTGGCGGGCGGAGACGGCTGGGACTGCAACGACGCCGCCAAGTGGACGGATAAGCTCAAGACTTACCAGGACGACCCGCAGGTGGTCACCGCCATGCGCGAAGCCACCAAGCACATCCTCTACACTGTGGCGAACTCCAACGCCATGAACGGCATGGGCTTCAACACTGTGGTCGAGGAAGTGCACGGCTGGTGGCAGGACGCCATCACCTACGGCCAGATCGGCACCGGCGCGCTCGCCGTCTTGTTCCTGGCGCTGAGCATTATCAGCAGCCGCAAGGCGAAGAAAAAGGCCGCGTAATTTGGCGGAACAATGTTAGCTGAAATGATTGAATGAATATTTTCCATACTGTCATCCCGACCGAAGCGGAACGAAAGTGGAGCGGAGTGGAGGGACCTGGGAGAAACATATTTACACAAGCAGCGGGATATCCAACGCTTAGATCCTTCGACTCCGTTCCGCTCTCGCTCCACTTCGCTCAGGATGACAGTGGTGAGTGGCTGATGGATTATTACTTGGTTGACCCTTCAAGTTGATTTTGCTTCAGCCGATTCCAAAGCGTTCAAGGGGAAATCGCCAAATATCGAATGAAAGGAAGAACCTTATGAAAAAGTGCTTTGCTCTTTTGCTGGCTTTGATGCTCCTGCTTACATCCATCCCCGCCCTGGCGGAGGGCCGCACCGCGCCGGAGGACAAGAAGGTCATCACCACCACCGACGTGGTTGGCGCGGAAACCGTGTTCAAGAAGTACGATAACAAGTTCTACGACGCCGCGTCCGAACAGCCCGGCACCGTGGTGCGCCTGGACTACACAACCACCGCTTACGGCGCAGAACAGCCCGCCTGGGCAAACGTGTACCTGCCCTACGGCTACGACGAGAACGGCGCCGAACGCTACAACGTGGTCTATTTCCTCCACGGCACCAACGAAACCCAGGACAGCCTGATCGGCGACGAGAAGGCCAAGAACGCCCTGGACAACATGATCGAGGTGGGCATTGTGGAGCCCCTCATCATGGTGTTCCCCACCTACTACTACGACTACGAAACCCGCGCCATCGACATGACCGCTTTCTCCACAAAGGAAGTGCGCAATGATTTGATGCCCGCCGTGGAGAGCGCTTACCGCACCTACGCCGAAACCGCCGATGAAGCGGGCTTCATCGCCTCCCGCGAGCACCGCGCGTTCTGCGGCTACTCCCGGGGCTGCTACGCCTGCTGGCACCAGTTCTTCAATAACCTCGACCTGGCGAAGTGGTTCATGCCCTTCTCCGCCAACATCAGCGGCGCGGACGAAATGACCCTGGCCATGCCCGTGGACGAGCAGATGCGGATGCTCAAGGACGCCCTGGCGGCGCAGGCGGAATACAAGGATAACTTCTTCATCTACGCGGCCTGCGGCGGCAAGCGCGACGATATGTACACCGTGATGCAGGAACTCATCTCCGCCATGATCGCCGATACCGAGGATTTCAGCTTCGGCGCCAATCCCGCGGAAAACAACCTGTATTACAGCATTTCCAACGAACTGCACCAAACCCTCATGACCCGCTTCTACCTCTACAACGCCTTTGATGTGGTGTTCAGGTAAGGAACTTTCACGAAATAACTTGTTTATCTTGCTTTCCTGAATCCGCCCCTGCGGCGTTGCCGTCAGTCAACGTGCCCCGGCACGCCTCCCTCCTCCGCCTTGCATGGACGAATTCATTCTGCGCAATCTGGATAACTTATTTCGTTACAGTTCCTAATCGCGTTTTCCCTGCCGCCCGCTTTCGGTTCAGCCCGGAGGCGGGCGGCTTTTCCGTTCATGATTTGTCCATTTGACGGACGGAAAAAATCATAGTATAATAAAGCCGATTTCCCTGCGCTTCCGTATCGGCGCGGAGGTTTTTTGGTGAAACACAGAATTTGATCGCTGACGGAGGCGAGGAGATACATGCAGTTTTCCCAATCCACAGAGAAAAACAGACGGGTGATCCTGATTGCCGCGCTGGTCGTTGTGGTGGTATTGATCGGGCTGGCGGTGAGCGGCGTTTTCGGAAAAAAGAGCGCGGGCGTTTCCGCCGTGCGGCTGCGGTGCGTCGCGTCCCAGGACGTGACGCCGTTTGGCAACGACATCCTGTATTATGACGGCGTGACGCTGTACTGCCTGCGCTCCAACGGCTATGAAAAATGGAGCTACCCTTTGGGCGAGAACGCCTCCTTTTCGTGCAGCGACAGCGTGGTGGCGGCCTGGGTGGGCACCCAGCTGCATATCGTGGACAGGGACGGCCGGACGACCTATAACGAAAATCTGCCCGACGCGATCCAGTTCGCCCGCGTGGGCAATAAATATGTGGCGGTGGTGATCGGCAGCGACACCGAGCCCACCCTCGTGGTCAAGGATATGCAGGGAACGACCGTGGATCAGGAAAGCGCCGCGTATCAGGATACGATCATCCTGGATCTGGGCTTTTTCAGCGACGGCGAATACCTGTGGACGACCTCCCTGGACGTATACGGCAGCGTGCCGGACACGCGGCTGCACACCTTCCACGTGCACGCGACCAATACGGGCGCGATCTCGCTGGGGGATAACCTGGTGTACGCCGTTGTGTACGCGGGCGAAAAGCTGAATGTGGTCAGCACCCGCCAGCTGCGGCAGTATGACTACCGCGGCACGCAGGATCAGAGCGGCACGGTGCTGGTGTACGGCTGGCAGCTCGTGGATTCCGCCCCCAGCGGCGCCGACGCCATGATGCTGTTCAGCCCGGCGAACACCAACGACTACCAGGGCCGCATCAACCAGCTGCGCCTGATCTGGGGCGGCACCGACCGCCGTTACGCCCTGCCCAGCGCGTGCGTCGGCGCGGGGCTGTACAATCGGCGCATCTACGCCTTTTCGGATGACGTGATCTACCGCGCCGATTTGGGCAGCCGCCGGTTCACGCCCATCAGCATTGCCGATCAGCTCAGCGGCCAGACGGTGACGGGGTTCCTGGGTATTCTGAAAAACGGCGTGGTGCTGCTTTCGTGCATGAACGAGGTGTACGCTGTTTCGCTGCTATGAAAAAGACAATCGGCCTGTATGTGCATATCCCTTTCTGCGTGAAGAAATGCGCGTATTGCGATTTTGCGTCCTTCTCCGGGCGTGAGGGGGACGAGGAAACGTATGTGGACGCGGTGCTCCGGGAAGCGGAACGGCGAAGCGGATTGGAAGCGGACATTGCTACGCTCTACATCGGCGGCGGCACGCCGTCCATCCTGCCGCCGCAGTTGATGAACCGGCTGCTGTCCGGTCTCCGAAAGCGCTTTGTTTTCCTCCCGGACGCTGAATGCTCCTGCGAATGCAATCCCGGCACGGTGACGGCGGATTTCCTTTCCGTTTTGCGAAGCCATGGGATCAACCGCCTTTCCTTCGGCGCGCAGGCCGCGCAGCCCCGGCTGCTCTCCCTGCTGGGCCGCATCCATACCTGGGCGCGGGTGGAGGAAAGCGTGGAGCTGGCGCGGCAGGCTGGCTTCCAAAACATCAATCTGGATCTGATGCTCGGCCTGCCGACACAGACAATCGAGGACGTGAAGGAAACCCTCGAAGCCGCGTTACAGCTTTCACCCACGCACCTGTCCTGCTATGGGCTGATCGTGGAGGAAGGAACGCAGATGCGGCGCATGGTGGAAAGCGGCGCCTGGACGCTGCCGGACGAGGATACGGAGCGGGAGATGTACGAGCTTTGCCGGGAGACCCTGTTCCGGCATGGCTTTGCGCAGTATGAAATCAGCAATTTCGCTTTGCCCGGCTTCGCGTGTCGGCACAATGTAGACTGTTGGAAACGGAAGGAGTACATCGGCCTGGGCAGCGCGGCCTGCGGTTTCCTGGGCAGTACGCGGTATCAGAACCCGCCGCTGCTTTCCGATTATCTGGCCGGAAAGCCCGCGGAGGAAACCGGTCTTTCCCCGGAGGACGCGATGTTTGAAAGCGTCATGCTGGGACTGCGGATGACGGAAGGCGTGTCAAACCGCGATTTTCTTCGGATGCATGGTGTTTCGATCAACGAGGTATATGGTGAGAAGCTCAGGAAGCCGCTTGCACAGGGATTGATCGCCTGGCATGGAGATCGGCTGCGCCTGACGAGACGGGGAATGGACGTTCAAAACAGCGTACTGGTGGAACTGCTGTAATATCCGTATACAAGAGAACAAAGGAGAGACGGTCATGAAGCGGATGGTTATGTGTGTGGCGGCGGCCCTGTTCGTCCTTTGCCTGGCCTATGCGGCCGCGGAAGGCGCGGACCAGGACAAAACGGTCGTGTATTCCAGGATCTACGATTACGCCGTTGCGACAGGCGCGGATAAGGTGAACATGCGCATCGGCCCCGATCCGCGCTATGATTGGGTCGGCGCGGCGAAGGAAGGGGACTGGGTCGGCATCCTGGGGGAACAGGACAATTGGTACTACGCTTATATTCCCGCGTTCAACCAATACGGCTACATGAGCAAAAACTACATGACCATGAACGGGGAAACGGGTGTTCCGGCGGAAGCGGTGATCGCCAATCCGCAGCATGGCGCGAAGACCGCCCTGCGTTCCTTCCCAAGCTTCCAGGGGATACCGCTCAAAGCCGTTGAGGACGGAACGCCGCTTCAGATCGTTTCCGTGTCCGGCGGCGGATGGTACGAGGCGGAAATTGACGGGGAGAAGGGTTATCTCCGCTGTGAAACCGTACATCTGACCAGCGCCGCCGGGGCGGAAATGGCCGCGTTGGAAGCCCAGGACGGCGGCCAGATTCTGATGCGCAACCGGCCGTATTTCACGGGCTCCCGGATCATTGGCCGTTTTTCCTCCGGCACCCAGGCGGCGGTGCTGCTGACATCGCCCGCGGAAAGATCCTTCTGCAAGGTGATGGTGAACGGCACGGTCGGCTATGTGCCTTCCTGGCTCGTGCAGAAGGGCGATGAGAAAACGGATGCGTATGCCGAGATGGAAACGGCCAGCGTGACGGCACAGCAGCCGGAAAAGGTGAACCTGCGCGCCCAGCCCGCGGAAAAGGCCCGGGTGATTGGACGGTGCTCCGGCGAAGAATTGCGGGTGATAGCAGCGGGGGAGAAGTGGGCCAAGGTGTATGATCCGGGAAATAACACGGTCGGCTACTGCCGCACGGAGTTCCTTTCCCTGGCGCGGAACCCCGCCTCCATGATCCGCACGGTTTCAGGGGACGCGTGCTATCTGTATCTGCGGAAGGAAAGCGTCGGAAAACAAGGCTTCACTGTGCCGGATAGCGCGGAAGTGACCGTGCTTTCGCCCGGCGACGTTTGGAGCGAGGTGCGCTTCGCGGGCACGGTCGGCTACATAAAATCGGATTGCCTGCATTGATTTCTTCTCAGCCCGCAGGCGGCAGAAATACGCTGAGGGCTTTTGCCTTTGGCGTTTTCTCTTTGCCCGCGTGTGAGTGAAAGGAAATTTTAAGGAAGAAAAGGCAATAGGCATTAGGCAAATGTCGAAACTGCACTTCGAGTTTCTATTGTAGATCACTATTTACTAATGCCTATTGCCTAATGCCTATTGCCTTAAGTACTTAAAGTGTCCATTCCATCTGAAAAATATTTCACTATGCTATCGCTTTAGCTTGACAGAGTGCTAAATTGGTGCTATACTATGCCCCGTACAAACCCATGGCGGGAAACGCAGGAGGAACCTATGGAGCAGGATGTGACGAGCGCGCTGCGCAGGGAGGAGAAAATCACCCTGGCCCTTCGGGCGCTGTATGAGCAGTACGGCTTCCGCAAATACCGGATGGGGAAGTTTGAGGAATACGAGCTGTATATGGAGAATAAGAACTTCCTCAAAAATCCCAACATCATCACCTTCCATGACCTGGACGGCAGGCTGATGGCCTTGAAGCCCGACGTGACGCTGTCCATCGCCAAGAACACCCGGGCGAACGCCCATTCCAGCGAAAAGGTGTATTACCTGGAAAACGTGTACTGGCTGGAAAAGCAGAGCGGCGGGTACAAGGAAGTGAACCAGCTGGGTTTGGAATCCATCGGCAGGCTGGACGCCTTTTCCTTCTATGAGGTGCTGGCCCTGGCCCAGGAAACGCTGGCGGCCATCAGCGACAGCCATTGGATGCAGGTTTCGCATATCGGCTTTTGGGTGGCGCTGCTGGATGGGCTGAGCATTGAGGAAGGGCTGCGGAAGGAACTGTTCTCCTGCATCCATGGGAAACGGCTGCATGAATTAAAGGCTTTGTTGGAAGGCGCGAACGTGACGCCCTTCGCGGCGGAACTGATCGCGCAGGCCGCGTCCCTCTGCGGCGGCTTTACGGACACCCTGGCCGCCGCCCGGCGCATCGCCATTTCCAACGGCATGACCGACGCGCTGAACGAACTGGAAACGGTCTACGGATTATTAGAACAAAAGGGACTGAGCGGCCGGGTGACGCTGGACTTTTCGCTGGTAAACGACTGCGATTATTACGACGGCCTGATCTTCCAGGGCTATGTGGAGGGCGTGCCCCGGGCGTTGCTCTTCGGCGGCTACTACGGCAGGCTGATGCGCAAGTTCGGGCGGAACCTGGACGCCATCGGCTTCGCGGTGTACATGAATGAACTGGACGTGCTGTTCCGCGCCCAGAAAGGAACGGACGCGGACGCGCTGATTCTTTACGACGACGCGGCGGATTTCAAAGCGCTGCTCGCCCTGGCCGACGCAAAGCGCGCGGAGGGCCAGCGGGTCAGGATCGAACGGAAGATTCCCGAGGACGTGCGGTTTGAGAAAGCCTATCGCTTCACGGGAAAGGACTTGGAGGAGGTGGGAAAGGATGCTTAATATCGCGCTGCCGAAAGGAAGATTGGGCGACCAGGTGCTTTCCCTGTTCTCCAAGATCGGTTATGACTGCGGCGGCATCTATGACGGCGACCGGCGGCTGGTGCTGGAAAGCCCGGAAAACGGCGTGCGGTATCTGCTGGTGAAGCCCTCCGACGTGGCGATTTACGTGGAGTACGGCGCGGCGGACATTGGCGTGGTGGGGAAGGATATCCTGCTTGACGGCGAACCGGACGTGTATGAATTGCTGGATTTGAACATCGGCAAATGCCGCGTCTGCGTGGCCGGGCCCGACGATTACGTGGAGGATCGGGAATCCGTGCTGCGGGTGGCGACCAAATTCACCAAGATCGCCAAGGATTACTACAACGCCAAGAACCGGGAAATCGAGATCATCAAGCTGAACGGCTCCATCGAATTGGCGCCCATCCTGGGCCTCACCGACGTGATCGTGGATATCGTGGAGTCGGGCCGCACGCTGAAAGAAAACCATTTGAAGGTGCTGGAAACTGTGTGCCCCATCAGCGCCAGGCTGATTGCCAACCGGGCCAGCTACTTATTTAAGAACGGAATTATTCTTTCCATCACGGAAAAACTGCAGGGGGTGCTTCCGCAATGATGAAGATCATGCCGGTGGATCAGTTCAAGCCAGAGGATTTTAAAACGCCGCCCATCCAGGCGGGCAACGAGATCGAAGCCATTGTCGATGAAATCATCGGAAACGTTCGCCAAAACGGCGACCAGGCTTTGATACAATATGCCGCGAAATTCGATAAAGCAAATTTGACTTCCGTCCTGGTCAGCGAGGAAGAAATCGCGGAAGCCTTCGCCGCCTGCGACGCGGAATTCATTGATATTCTGAAACAGGCGCGGGACAATATCGAGAGCTTCCACAAGCGCCAGGCGCGCAACAGCTTCGTCGTCACCGAGGAGGACGGCAAGGTGATGGGCCAGCGGGTGATTCCCTTGAAGCGCGTGGGCCTGTATGTGCCCGGCGGTACAGCGGCGTATCCTTCCTCTGTGCTCATGAACGCGGTGCCGCCCAAGATTGCCGGGGTGAAGGAAATCATCATCGCCACGCCTCCGGGAAAAGATGGCAAGGTGAACCCCGCTATCCTCTGCGCCGCGAAAATCGCGGGCGTCACCAAGATCGTAAAGGCGGGCGGGGCCCAGGCCATCGCCGCGCTGGCCTACGGCACCCAGTCCGTGCCCAATGTGGACAAGATCGTCGGCCCCGGCAACGTGTTCGTGGCGACGGCGAAACGCCGGGTGTACGGCATCGTGGATATCGACATGATCGCCGGGCCGAGCGAAATCCTGGTGCTTGCCGACGGAAAAAGCAATCCCGCTTTTGTGGCGGCAGACTTGCTTTCCCAGGCGGAACATGATAAACTGGCATCGGCCATCTTAGTGACGGACAGCGAAGAACTGGCGGTTCAGGTGCAGGCCGAGGTGGAAAAGCAGGTAAAGCTGCTGCCCCGGGAGGAAATCGCCCGCGTGTCCATCGACAACAACGGCAAGATCATCGTGGCTCACAATCTCGACCAGGGCGTGGAAATCGCCAACTTGATCGCCCCTGAGCACCTGGAAATCTGCGTGGACGACCCGTTTGTCTACCTGGGCCGCATCGAAAGTGCGGGCAGCGTGTTCCTGGGCCGGAACGTGCCGGAGGCCCTGGGCGATTACTGGGCCGGGCCCAACCACACCCTGCCCACCAGCGGCACGGCGCGGTTCTCATCGCCGCTGTCGGTGGACGATTTCGTGAAGAAGTCCCAGTTCCTTTACTATTCCACAGACGCGCTGAAGGAAGCGAAGGACAGCATCGTCGCCTTCGCCCAGCGCGAGGGCCTGAACGGCCACGCCAATTCCGTGGCCATCCGGTTTGGAGAGCAGGTATGAGCAGGTATTTGAACGGGCGGCTGCAAGCGCTGGCCCCCTACGTGCCCGGCGAGCAGCCCAAGGTGAAGCTGAACAAGCTGAACACCAACGAAAGCCCCTTCCCGCCCGCGCCGGGCGTCCGGGAAGCCGTGGCCGAAGCGGCGGCAAATTTGCAGTTGTATAACGATTTGTCCGCCGCGAAGCTGACCGGGCTGCTGGCGAAGACCTATGGCCTAAAGGAAAACCAGATTACCGTCAGCAACGGTTCCGATGAAATTTTAGCTTTCGCGTTTCAGGCGTTCGGCGGGCATGGGCTGATTTTCCCGGACATTACCTACGGTTTCTATCCCGTGTGGGCGAATCTGTTCGGCCTGGACGCGAAGACTGTTCCGCTGGACGAAAATTTCAATGTGGACATTGCGGACTATCAGGGGAATGATCGGTGTGTTGTCATTGCCAATCCCAACGCGCCCACGGGCAAGGCCCTGCCGCTGTCCGCGCTGCGGGAAATCGCGGAAAAGAATCCCGATCAGGTTTTGATCGTGGACGAAGCCTATGTGGACTTCGGCGCGGAAAGCGCGCTGGCGCTGGTGCCGGAGTTTGACAACGTGCTGGTTGTTCGCACGTTCTCCAAGTCCCGCCAATTGGCCGGGGCGCGGCTTGGCTTCGCCATGGGAAACGCCGCGCTGATTGACGACCTGAACCGCGTGCGTTTCTCCTTCCACCCCTACAACGTGAACACGCTCACCCAGGCGGCGGGCGCGGCGGCGCTGGAGCAACCGGAATACTTTGAAAGCTGCCGACAAACGATCATGGAAACCCGTGCCTGGACGGCGGAACAGCTGAAAGCCCTGGGCTTTACCGTGCTGGACAGCAAGGCGAATTTCCTCTTTGCCGCCGCTCCCGGCAGGAACGGCGCGGAATACCAGAGAGCCCTGCGGGAGAAAAACATCCTGGTTCGGTATTTTGACCTGCCCCGCATTCGGGACTTTACCCGCATCACCATCGGCACGAAAGCCCAAATGGAGCAATTGATTCAGGCCACCAAGGAGATTTTAGCATGAGACAGGCGACAATAAAGCGCAGTACCAAGGAAACGCAGATTCAGCTTTCCCTGAACCTGGACGGAACGGGCAAAGCGGAGAT
>CADAKE010000063.1:11494-12880 GCA_902788445.1 uncultured Eubacteriales bacterium | reverse complement strand
GCGCCGATGAATTGCAGGGCATTCCCAACCTGGCGCCGGTGACCTTCACCGACGGCGCGTATTACAACTTCCCGGCGTCCCAGACCATCGCTCCCGGCATCCACTTCATCAAGGCGAAGGGCCACACCAATGGGAACTCCATCGTGATCGTGGAAAAGGACGGGCTGTTCTACATGATCCACGGCGATATCACTTACGTGGACGAGGCGCTGTATGAAAACAAGCTGTCCATCGTGTTCGACGATCTGCCCGCCGCCCGGGAAACCATGAATCGGGTGCGGGATTTCGTCAGCAATCATCCCACTGTGTATTGCGGTACGCATACGCCCCAGGGCTATGAAAACCTGGAAGCGAACCGGGTGATGGATTTGAACAACCCCGTTCCTACCGTATTTGCGGAAGTGGATTTCACCGAAAAGAAAGCCAGCGGCAAATACGTCTGCTCCATCTGCGGCTATGTGTACGACCCCGCCGAGCATGACGGCGTGGCCTTTGAGGAACTGCCGGACGACTGGCGCTGCCCCCGCTGCAAGCAGCCCAAGGGAAAATTCAACAAGGCGTAATCATCAATACCACGTCGCCTGGACGCCGACGTCCTCAAAATGTATATTACCGGGATCAATAAACAGCAATCAGCCCCTGAGGCGTTTTCCTCAGGGGCTGATCGTTTCCAAATGATTTCACTGCATTTGGAGAACGGGGGTTATTGCTTCACCCAGCTGATGGTGCCGTCATCGGCAGTCAGGGTCAGCACGGTCTGTCCGGCGTCATTCACAGTGATGGTATAGGGGGCCGCTTCGGCTTCATATTCCAGGTTGCTGTACGCCACATAAATGCCGACGCCGTCGCCCTTCTCGCCGTTATCCACCGCATAGGCTTCAAAGTCCGCGGTCTGCAAGCCGTTCATCATGGTGATGCCGTGGCCTGCTTCATCAATCGTCATGCTCAGGTCGATGGCGGCGTATTCCTCTCCGAAAGCGGACAGGTCCGCCTGCCAGGCTCCCACGAAGCCCAGGTCGGCAATCTGTTTCAGCGCCGTTTCCGAATGAGCGGAATAATCCATGTTCTCCAGGCAGAACAGGGCGATCACGTTGTTGATCGTATCCGCATCCGCTTTTTCGTCAATGCCCGCTGCCAGCCAGTAGGCGTAAGGGCCCACCATGTAACCCTGCAGGGCTTCCAGGTCTCGGCCGTAGCGGAATTCCAGATGCCAGGTGGTGTCCATGGTGTCCTCCCGCATCATGAAGTAGTTGAACTCGCCCGCTTCATCCGCGCTCTTATACACGTCCACCGGGAAGGCCATGGGAATTTCCGCGCCCTGGTACATCATGGTTTCGCCTTCGCCGATGTTGTACTGTCCCAGGTATTCATAGGTATGGGTTTCCT
>CADAKE010000063.1:0-11454 GCA_902788445.1 uncultured Eubacteriales bacterium | reverse complement strand
CGTTGATGAAGTGGCAGTCAAAGGCGTAGCTGCCGTCCTTGAAAGCGGCAATGGCTTCTTCGCCGTGCAGATTGCTGGTCACGGACCCTTGCAGGGCGGCGGCCATCGCGGGAGCCATGTCTTCACCCACAACCGCGCCGATGTAATCCACCCACAGGGGATTCCATTCGTCCGTCACGATGGTGTCAAACAGGCTGACGTAGGTGGTGCCGTTTTCTCCGGCAATGGCAGGGAAAACACCGTTGGGGCTGACAGCGGTTTCCGCTTCCGGCTGTTCTTCCTGTCCGCCCACGTTTTCGTCCACGAACAGCTTGATGCAGGCTTTGATCTGATTGTCCTTGTAGCCGTCGTTGATGCCCGAGGCCAGCCAATAGGCGTATTCGCCTTCGGAATAGTTGGCCAGATCTTGCAGGCGTTCGCCATAGCGGAATTCAATGTGATAGGTTTCCTTCAGGGTATCGTCCGCGAAAGCGAAATAGGTGAACGCGCCCGCGTCCGCGTCATCCGTCTGATAGACATGCAGATCAGCGCCGATGGGCTGACCGAAGAAGGAGACAGGCAGGTCTTCCGTGAAGTGATAGGTATGGCGGAAGAGCTCATTGCCTTCCGCGTCCACACCGGAGATCACGTCGCCGCTGATGATGAACTTCGCCACGCCGTTTTCAAAGAAGCAGTCAAAGAGCAGGGAAGCGGGATCGGCGGCATAAGCGTCGATAGCCTCCTGGCCTTTCAGCGTTCCCATGTAGGTGGCGGTCAGCATGGTATAGTACATTTCGGCGGCCGCGTCGTCGTCCACATACGCTTTGATGCACTCCATCCAGTAGTCCTTGTAATCCTCTTTGGCAAATTCGGGGAACAGCTCGATATAGGTGCCGGTGAGTTGCAGGAGGCGCAGGTCATCGGGAATGGCAAGATTGATCTGAACCGTGTACACGCCATTCAGGGTGATGTACTCAATGCTGGCAATGGTCTTGCCCATGACCGCGGCGCAAATATCACTGTCCAGTGCAAAGCCGATTTCCGTTTTCCGCCAGAGGTTGGCGATGTGGCGCAAGCCCACTTTCGTTCCGTCATCCAGCACCAGCACAGCGCCGCTGACATTCTTGTCAGCCAGGGCGTCATCAACGCCAGCGATCTTGATGACCACGTCCGCATGGCGATCATAGATGATGGAGGCGGTGCCATCCAGCACGGTGGGTTCGGCCTGGACCGCGCCAAAGGTGCCGTCGGCGTTCAGTGTTTTATAGGCGGCAGGCGTATCGGAAAGCGCGTACCAGGAGAAGCTGGGCGCTTCAAACAGGGCTTCGCTGCCGGTAAAGGCGGTGGTGGATTCCTTGCCCTTGTTGGTCACGGTGATTTCCACGGCGCTTTCGTCCGTAATTTCAGCGCCGCCCAGAGAGGACAGCATGTTCAGATCTTCCACATAGACCGGGAAGATCACACCAGTAATATCGCTGCCCGCTGGGTCTACGTGGTAGCTGCCGCCCGCAAGCCCAATCGTGCGTGGCTTCATCAGCGTGGAAGAAGTGACCGCGTCGATGGTGGAAGCGTCCGCCACTTCCGCCGCATAGAACGCCTCGTAAGGAATATTCATCAGCACATAGCCGCCTTGCGCCGCGCCACCCTCGGCGAACGCCCCCAGCGCTCCAACGGCACAAAGCAACACCGCCAGCAGGATTGCACAAACCCTTTTCATTTTCTTTTTCCCCCCGTTCAATTTGGATTATGCCAGAGCGGCGCCCAGCGCTTTGCATTTCGCAATGCCCTCGTCGTCCGGCGCTTCGTTGACGATCACGCTGTCAGCAGCCAGGGTGATGCCCTTCTCGGCGCAGCGGCTTTCCCAGGAACGCATCCATTCCCCGTCGCCCCAGCCGTAGGAGCCGAACAGCGCCACCTTTTTCCCGGGCAGCGCGCCTTCGATGCTTTCCAGCATGGGCAGGAATTCCCCGTCCTCCAGTTCTTCCGCGCCCATGGCGGGGCAGCCCAGCGCCACCGCGTCATATGCTGAAATGTCGCCGACGTCAGCGCAGGCCAGCAGATCGACCGCCGCGCCCTTCTCCTTCGCGCCGTCCGCCACCGCGTTAGCCATGGCCTCCGTGTTGCCGGTGCCGCTCCAATAGCAGGGCGAACGTTGGCGTACGGAAATGGGTAAAGCTCGATAAACAGCGCGTTCACAAACACTACCCTTGTGGCTGTGATGTTGAATATGCAGATTTCTGTGTAAGGATGATAGAGCTTCAGGAATACTGCCAGCGTAAATTCGGTCATATACCGTCACCAAGAGAGCTCGACAACTTCCTGTTGTATTCAAAATAGTAATCGAGGAATGTAAGGAGGACACCGAAAATGAGTAATATGAGAACTATCAGAGTAACGGGCAAAGGGCTGATTAAAGTCCATCCCGATATGACGAGGATCACCATGACGCTGGAAGGAATGCACCCTGAGTATGCCGATACGCTCCGCCACTCCTCGGAAGATACTGAAAAGCTGAAAGACATCCTGGTGCCATTTGGCTTTTCACGCAACGATCTGAAAACGCTGAATTTCAGTGTCGATACCGAGTTTGAAAGCTATAAGGACAAAGGCGTTTATAAGCAGCGTCTCATCGGGTACAAATTCCGGCACATGATGAAGGTGGAATTTGAATCGGATAATGACCGGCTGGGCAAGGTGCTGTACGCTCTCGCCAACAGCCCGGTCAGGCCTGAGTTCCGTATCAGCTATACGGTCAAAGATCCTGAGGCCATGAAAAACACACTCCTTGGCAGAGCCGTCACAGATGCAAAGGAAAAGGCAAACGTACTCACCGCGGCCTCCGGTACGACGCTGAAAGACATCCAGTCCATCGACTATTCCTGGGGCGAGATTGATTTTGAAGTCCGCCCGATGAACCGCAGCCTCATGATGGACGCATGCGCACCTATGGCCGCCGAAGGTGGCAGCTACGATATGGACATCGAGCCTGATGACATTGAAGTCTCTGATACCGTTACCGTAATCTGGGAAATCAGCTGATCATATACCTGCTAACGATAGCTTTGTATTCCCTTAACGATTGTACCTTATAACGATAAAAAGCTATCGTTAAGGGAGTATGATTTTGTATCCGAATCGAGCGGGTGCATCGGAGCGTTTGCCTGAAATTGATACAAAAGAGAAAACCCCTCGGAGCCGCCCTACCTTTATATATAAGGGCTTTTCTCCGAGGGGTTTATAATGATTTTGTATTAAATCCGTTGGTACACTTTCTCCGTCGGCGCTCATGGTGTGGATTCGCTGTTCCTCAAAGAAAACATCAATTCCCAACGCCTTCAGATCCCTCACGGCCTCCAGCAGCGTCACCGTATTCCGCGCAAAACGGGAAATGGATTTAGTGATGATCATATCCACGGTTCCATTCCGGCAGTCAGCCAACAGCCGCTGGAACTCCGGCCTTGCTTCCTTCGTGCCCGTGTAGGCTTCATCCGCGTAAACGCCCGCAAAAGCCCATGAATTCTAGTGGAACGGAACGAACATCGGGCACGATAATGCGAATGCGGTCGTATTTTTCTGCCAGTATCATGGCGGTCAGCCCGCTTCACTCGAAGAAGCGCTTCGTTTCAAACAGGATCATACCGTGAAACCTGAAAATCATGGCTGTGATCTGCTCCATCTGGCATAGTAAAAGAGCGATAAAGACTGTTGCCCTGTATAGCCAGCGCAACCCCTCATCCACATTCAAACAGGATGATCGCTTTCAATAGTTCATTCCTCTGACTGCAAAGGAAAAGCGCCCACCATTGAGGCGCTTTTTTGATTATGCGCAAGACTCAAAAGTTCTGGCACGGTGAAAATAATCGTGCCAGAACTTTGGGGCAACTGTAGTCAAAAGATAAACAAATCAATCAGGCTGCCGTGTATCAACCGCATTCTCGTGCAAAAGGCATAATCAGGTGTCAAAAAGAGCTGTCTCCAATGACGCTAAATAATTTTGGCATCTTTATTTACCAATACATACATCAATGACATTTTTCCAATACGGGAATCACTTCAATCGGCGCGGAAATGGTGATCATTTGTCCGCCGGAAACCGTTTCGCCCGTGTCCACGTTCCGCCAGGTTCCCACAGGCACATACACCTTCCTTTCCCGAAGGCCGGGAGCAAGGACAGGAGCCACCAGGTACTGATCGCCGAACATGTACTGATCCTTGATATCCGCGCAGGCGGGATCATCCGGGAAGGTGTACCACATGGCCCGCATGAGGGGAGTGCCGTCCTCATGCGCCTGTCGCATCAGCTCCCGCACGTAGGGCCGCAGTTCTTCCCGGCGGCGGAGATACTTGGCCAAAATTTCATAGGCTTCCTCCCCGAAGCTCCACACCTCGTTGTCCGCGCCAGAGGGCAGGACTTCGGTTCCGTCCTTGCGGTATACGTGCTCCATGGGCTTGCGGTCGCCGTGGATGCGCATGACGGGGCAGTAACAGCCCCACTGGAACCAGCGGATGAGCAGCTCTTTGAATTCAGGTCTGTCGATCCAGCCGTTGTGGAAGCCGCCAATGTCTGTCGTCCACCACGGGATGCCCGCCGCGCCCATGTTCAGGCCCGCGCAGATCTGGCGGCGGAAGTAGCTCCAATCGCTCATGATGTCGCCGCTCCACACCAGCGCGCCATACCGCTGGCTGCCCGCCCAGGCGCAGCGCAGCAGATTGACCGGGTTCTCCTGCCCGGCCTCCTTCATGCCCTCGTAGAACACTCGGGCGTAATACTGGGGCCACACATTGCCCACCTGCTGGTTGGGACCGATGTGGTAACGGTAGGCTTTGAAATCATAGGTGCCGTATTCGGGTTCGGCCTCGTCCAGCCAGAACACCCGGATGCCTAGGTCGTAATAATTCTTTTTGATCTTTTTCCACACGTATTTCCGGGTGCGGGGATTGGTAGCGTCAAAGAACATGGAATCCTCCACGAACCGCATGCCGATCTGCTCGCCGTATTCCGCCCGCACCAGCAAGCCCTGCTGGCGCATTTCCTCATAGTTTTCACTGGTCAGCGCCACCTGGGGCCACACGGACACCATCAGCTCAATGCCCATATCCTTGAGCTCCTTCACCATGGCGGCCGGGTTCGGGAAGAATTCCGGATCGAAACGGTAGTCGCCCATTCGCGGCCAATGGAAAAAGTCGCACACGATCACGTCGATGGGCAGATTGCGTTTTTTGTACTCTCTGGCAACGCTTAAAAGCTGCTCCTGATTCCAGTAGCGCAGCTTGCACTGCCAGAAGCCCAGGCCGTATTCCGGCATCATGGGCACAAAGCCCGTGGCGCGGCCATAATTGCGGCTGATATCCTTGGGCGTATCACCGGCAGTGATCCAGTAATCCAGCTGTTTGGTGGTGTCGGCGTGCCAGGTGGTGCGGTTGCGGCCGAAGGACACTGTGCCGATGGCGGGGTTGTGCCACAGAAAGCCGTAGCCCCGGCTGGAAATGTACATGGGCACGCTGGCCTGGGAATTGCGGTGGGCCAGTTCCAGAGTACAGCCCTTCCAGTCCAGGTATTCTTCCTGGTATTGGCCCATGCCGTAAATGTGTTCGCCGTCTGCGCCTTGGAAGGTGGCGGTCAGGGCGTAGTCGCCGCCCAGGATGGGCTCAAACTTCCGGGCGTTCAGTACCAGCGCGTTTTCCCCGTCGGTTTCCTCCAGCAGCGTTTCGCCCTTCTGGTTGACAAACGTGATGTGCGCCCGCTGCTTCCAGCCGCGCACCTCCACCTGCGCGGTGATTTTTCCACAGCGGATAATGGCGTGGGTTTCGTCGTTTACCTTGATTTCCGCATCCTCGCAGGGGGCGGCATCCAGCAACGCGAACCGTTCATCTTGCAGTTCCCCCATCGGTATGGAACGTACCCGCAGGCTGTCTGCTCCCCAGGGCTCGATGCACAGCGTTTCGCCGTGATTGCGCCAGAGCAGCGCTTGCCCGCTGATTTCAAAAAAGTCCATGAGTCCTTCGCCTCCAATTATATAAATCATTCGTCGTATTCATTAAATGAGCACTTTAAAACACTTGCGTTTAGTGTACAGAGTTCAGAGTGCAGAGTACAGATAATATACTTTACGTATAAAAAGCCACGTATAACCATTTCACTACTCAACTAACACTGTCATTCTGAGCGTATCCGGACGCGAAGAATCTCCCTTCAAATTGGCTTTCCGGAAAGCAATGGTGGAAGTAGATTCTTCGCCACGGCCTCCTTCGTCGGCCTGCTCAGAATGACAACAAAGGCTACTCCGGTAAACTATATAAATCTGAACTCTGTAGACTGTACTCTTAAACTAAAGTGTTTTAAATGTCCATTTAATGACGGCTGAACAGTTACATTTGTTTTTTCCCCGCATCCCATTACGTCCCCTGGTGCTCCCGATCCAGGATTTCCATATCGGGGTAAATGCGGTTGTACACATAATACCATTGCATGAGGCCAACCGTATAGTAGGGCTTGAAGGTGCGGCAGATGTGATGGTAGAAACCGCTGTGGCCGGGCAGAGTGCGGAAGGTGTTGTCCTCGCCGGGAACGGGCTCGAACCAGATTTCGGGATGCGCCTGGTTGCCCACCAGCACGGTCATTTCGTCGCAGCACAGCACCAGCGGGCCGTAACACAGCGCCACCACATTGGGATGCTCGGGATCGACTGCCTTGAAACGCAGCTTGTAAGGCAGGCGTAGCGTCACTTCATCCCCGTTCTGCCAGGTCCTTTCCAGGGTGAGCCACTCGTTAGGCCGAATGGACGCGGACTGCTCCACGCCGTTGATAAACACCCGGCTTTCTTCCGTCGCCCAATCCGGCACGCGCAGCCGCAGACGGAAGGAAACAGGCGCTTGCGCTTCCATCCGGAAATGTACCTCGGGCTTGCGGGGGAAATCCCCATCGCTGACGAGGGTCACATCCGCGCCCTTCACGGTAAAGCTGATCTTCGCCGGAATGAACTGGCTGACGGATACGCCCTGGTCGTCGAAATAGGCGATCATGTTGGCGTACTCCGCGGTATCCTGGGGAAAGGTGCCGGTGCAGCACTGCCAGACGAAGTTCTGGCCCATGTGTTGCAAGCGCCTGTCCTCATAGGATTTCAGCGCGCCGTCCAGGAAATAGCTGGCGTAATACAGGATCTGGCCCTTGGGCGTGACGGGGGGCTGCCCCAGAGTGCCGTTGATGAGCAGCTTTTCGCACCAGTCGCCATATTTGGCATCGCCGGTTACTTGCAGCAGATAGTTGCACAGCTTGAACACAGCCCAGCTGCAGCAGCTCACTTCACAGGAGCCCCACGCGTCGGAGCGGGTGGAAATCGTGCCTACAAAATTTTTATAGGTCAGCTTACCGGTACGGGTCAGCTGATTGTCCCAAGTGGGCAGCACGGCGTTTCCCAGATAGCCGGGGTCTTCCCCGAACAGCGTTTCGCCGGGCCCATAGCCGCCCGTGGCGTAGATATGGCGGTGGGTCAGAGCGTCATAGCCGTGCTCGATCACGTCCAGATAATGCTTGTCCTCCGTAACGATATACGCCCGCGCGGCGGAGGACAGGCTGTTCACATGGCTGTAAGCGTGGCGCGGGCCTACGTCGTCCCGTCCCTCAGCCAGCTTATCCCACAGATACGGATAGAGCCAATCCTTCGCCATGTCCAGATAAATTTCATCCCCCAGCAGCTGATAAGCGCGGAACAGATTTTCCGGCAGGGTGTACCATTCGATCTGGCCGAACATCCGCTCGTCCTGCAGGCCGTCCCGGGGAATATCAGTAATGAATTTAGCTTTGGCAAATTGAGTGATCCGCAGGATCCAGGGCTTCACTTCCTCTGCCCCCATGTATTCGTACATGTCCAGGAACCCGCCCAGGAACTTTTCCCACATGTAGGTGCCGCAGTCCAGAATGGCTTCATTCTTTTCCACGCATTCCGCCCAGCCGTGGAACAAATCCATGGCCTTGGCTTTCACGCGCTCGTCGCCCGTGTTCCGATACCACTTGGCATACGCGCCCAGGTATTGGCCGATGGACGGCCCCCAGCCCACCATACCTTGTACGTTCGACGGAATACCCGCCCGCAGGCGATAGCGGTGCAGGATATCGTCGTTGGAGGGATGCTCCAGGTACAGTTCCATGGTTTCGTCCCGCTGATCCTTAAAGGGGCTGTCCAGCAGGGTGACGTTGCAATAATCCGCAGCTTTCATTTTGTATGGAATCATATTTCTCTCCTATGAAAAAGGGAGTATCCGAAACGGAATACCCCCTTTTTGATTTTGTGAAAGAATCAGCCCTTGACAGCGCCGATCATGACGCCTTTTTCAAAGTATTTCTGGATGAAGGGATACACGCACAGGATGGGCACGGTGGACACGATGATCACAGCGTACTTCACCTGGTCGGCGGAGGACTGGGCATAGCCGCCCTGCACGCCGCCGTTGCCGTTGGCAAAGGCTTCGTTCTGCAGCAGGATGCGGCGCAGCACCATCTGCAGGGGCTGGATATCGTTGTTGGAGGTGTAGATCAGGGCGTTGAAGTAATCGTTCCAGTGGAACACGGCGTAATACAGCATTTCCACCGAAATGATAGCTTTCGACAGCGGCAGCACGATGCTCCAGAAGAAGCGGAAATGGCTGCATCCGTCCAGGGACGCGGACTCATACAGGTCGTTGGGGATGGTGTTCTGGATGAACGTGCGGGCGATGATCAGGTTATAGGTGTTGATCAGCACCATCACCAGCAAAATCCAAGGGGTGTTGATCAGGCCCAGGTTGTTGATCTGCATGTAGGTGGGCACCAGGCCGCCGGAGAAGTACATGGTGAACACGAAGTAGAGCATCACCTTGTTGCGCGCTTTGAAGTCCGGCCGGCTCAGGGCATAGGCCGCGGGCATGGTGACGATCATGTTGAGCAGCGTGCCGCCCACCACGTAGATCAGGGTGTTTTTGTAGCCGGTCAGGATGCGGGCATCCTGGAAAATCTGCTGGAAGCCATAAAAGCGGATATCCTTGGGCCAGAACACCACCTCGCCCCGGTTCACCATATCGGAATTGCTGATGGACGCGATGACCACGAACCACAGCGGATACAGAATCACGATGAAGCACAGAATGGACAGCACCAGCACGGAGATATGGAAAATGCGGTCGGACAGATCCCGCTCCTTGATCCGGTACTTGTTATTGACCACGGTCATTTCATTCTTGTTTGCCATCTTGCCGCACCTCCCTTACATCAGGCCGGAGCCCGTGACGCGCTTACTGATGTAGTTGGTCACGATCAGGAAGGCGAAGTTGACCACATTGGTGAACAGGCCCACGGCGGTGGCCAGGCTGAACTGAGGCGCGCCGGTGGTGGGGGCCATCAGATGGTACACATAAGTGGAAATGACTTCGGAGTTCTGCTTGTTCAGCGTGTTCTGCATCAGGAACACCTTGTCAAAGCCGACGTTCAGGATGCTGCCCATGTTCATGATCAAAAGGATCATGATGGTGGGCACCAGCACGGGGAACTCGATGTGGATCACCCGCTGCCAGGCGTTGGCCCCGTCGATTTTCGCCGCGTCATAGAGCTGCACGTCCACGGAGGACAGGGCGGCGATATAGATGATGCTGTTCCAGCCCATGCTTTGCCAGATGCCGCTGCCCACATACATCCAAACGAAATACTGCTTCTGCCCCAGCAGGTTGGCGTTCTGGGGCACGATGCCGATCGTCTTTAAGAAGTCGCTCAGCACGCCGCCGCTCTTGGCAAACAGCACGTTCAGCATGGACACCAGCACCACCACGGAAATGAAGTAGGGGATGTACACCGTGGTTTGCAGGGTGCGCTTCCATTTGCTGTTTTTGATCTGGTTGATGATGATGGCCAGCACGATGGGAGCCGGGAAACCGAACACGATGCTGCACAGGGAAATGACGAAGGTGTTGCGCAGCGTGGTGGAGAACATGGCGCTGTTGAAATAATCGGTAAAGTATTTGAAGCCGACCCAATCGCCGCCGTAAATGCCCTTGGTAAAGTCGTACTTGCGGAAGGCAAGCTGCGCGCCGTACATGGGCATATAGCAGAACAGGAAGATATACACGATCGCCGGCAGCAGCATGATCCACAGCTGCCAGTCCTTTTTGAGATCATAGCCGATGCCGCGGCTCGTTTTTTTCCGCTTGGAGAGATGTACTGCTGTCATTGATCACGCCTCCCAATGGAAGACGGGATGCAGTTGCCTGCATCCCGCCTGAATCAATCAGATGTTACTGCGCTTTCCAGGCGTCATAGGCGGCCTGACGGATGGCCAGGATCTCCTGGAGGCCGTTGGCGTCCATTTCAGCCAGGTAGTCTTCCCAGGTATCCTCGATGTCCGCTTCGCCGGTCAGCCACAGGCCCCACCAGCCGTCAGCCACGCTGGTCACGCCCACCTGCAGCTGGGCCAGGGTGTTCTGATCATCCACGGAATACTTCATCAGGAACTGCGGATAGTATTCATTGTCCATGTCGATGCGGGCAATGGCTTCCTTGTACTGTTCGCGTTCTGCCAGAGCGAAGGCCATATCCTTGGCCATGTCGATCTGGGTGGCGCGGCGGATGTACATGGGCGCGTTGTCGGCGAAGGTGGAGGTCCACTTCCAGGTGCCGTTGTCGGTGTGGGCTTCTTCCGGAGGATCGAGAACCACATAGTGGTTATCGCCCGCGATAGCCAGGTTGCCGTCGGTCACGCCGCCGAACAGGCCTTCCACGGAGCGCTGGGGCTCATAGAATTTGTCGATGAACTTCATGGCGGCGACCGGGTCGGCGCACTTGGCGCTCATGGCCACGCGGTTGCTGCTCATGTTCAGGCCGGAGAAGTCATAGGTCCAGCGGGGCTCGGAGGTGGCCAGATCGTCCACGTCGTCCACGAAGGGGCCGCAGGGCACATACTGGTTATAAATGGTGGGGCCGAACTTGTCGGTTTCTTCCCAGCCCAGCACCACGCCCACCAGCGCGTTGCCATCCGCGTCGCCGCGGGACAGGGACTGGAACATGGAGTAGTCGTTGGTGATAGCGTTGGGGTTGATCAGGCCCTCAGCGTACAGGTCAGCCAGATACTTCATCATGGCCTTGTAGCGCTCGTCCACAGCGTAGTTCTTGATCTGGCCGCCTTCGGCGAAGTAGGCGTCAGAGCCCCAGTTCACCAGCTGGATGCCCCAGGAGCCGATCAGGTTGGTCAGGGAGTAGGCGCCGCCGAACCAGCCGTTGAAGTCCATGGGCACTTCGTCGGAAGGATTGCCGTTGCCGTTGGCGTCGTTGTCACGGAAGGCGATCAGCACATTCTTGAGCTCGCTCAGGGTGGTGGGCTTTTCCAGGCCCAGCTTGTCCAGCCAGTTCTTGTTGATGAACATGACGCCGTTGCAGTCCGGCCACTTGCCCTGGAACTTGGGGGTGGCGAAGATGCGGCCGTCGCCGAGCTTGGCCAGGGCCAGGGTGTCGGG
>CADAKE010000062.1:1306-13542 GCA_902788445.1 uncultured Eubacteriales bacterium | reverse complement strand
GCCGCGTTGGAGAGCATGTGCACTTCGTCGATGATGTACACCTTGTACTTGCCGAACTGGGGCGGGTAGTCCACCTTTTCCAGCAGCTCGCGGATTTCCTCCACGCGGCTGTTGCTGGCCGCGTCCATTTCGTACACGTCAAAGGACGTGCCGCTTTCGATCATTTTGCAGGAATCGCATTCGCCGCAGGGGTCGCCGTCCTGGGGGTTCAGGCAATTGATGGCCCTGGTCAGGATGCGGGCGGCGCTGGTTTTGCCCGTGCCGCGGCTGCCGCAGAACAGGTAGGCGTGGGCAATGCGCCCCGTCATCACCTGATTGCGGAGCGTTCGCACAATGGCCTCCTGGCCCACCATGTCGGAAAAGGTCTTGGGCCGCCAGACGCGGTACAGGGCTTGATACAAGGCTGTGGCCTCCATTCTTAATTGTGGAGAAATCAGAGAGGTGGAGCAGAGTTAGGAATGAGGAGATAGGAGATAGGAGTTCTATATAGTTTGAACAATGAATGAAAACCGGACTATCGCTGATTGAATCAAAATAAACTCCTATCTTCTATCTCCTAACTCCTATCTCAGCGCAGCGCTTCCATCCTCCGTTTGAGCACCTCCGGCGCGGCGACGGAATAGCCGAAGAAGCCGAGGGCTTTCCCCAGGGCGTAATAATTGCCATGGTTGTAGGCCACCAGTTTGGCCCGGCTGTAATCAATGCGGCCTGCTTCGTCCATGAGTTCGGGCTTTACGCCGACCTGCTCGATTCTGCCCAGGAACAGGTGACCTTGCAGGCCAGGTACATCGGGCATTCCCCGATGGCGGGGGCGATGAACCCCGGCACAGCGATGGGCGTCAAATGGCGTTCCGCGAACTTATCCACGTCCCGGCCCGATTTCACGCCGCAATAGTCCATATCCCGCAAGTGATCTTCGCCGCAGAGGTTGATGACGAACTCGCCGGAATCGCGGATGATGTCGTGGGAGAAACGCTCCTTGCGCACGGACACGGAGCACATCGGCGGCTCGGAGTTGACCGTGCCCACCCAGGCAAGGGTAATGATATTGGGCTTCTGTCCCGGCAGAGCGCAGGACACCATCACCGCAGGCACGGGAGCCAGTAGTGTGCCGGGCTTGATATTCACAAACTGTTCAGACATAGAATACCTCCATTTTTGAATGCGTAATTCTTAATTCGTAATGCGTAAATGAATGAATAACGAAATCTCAATTACGAATTACGCATTAAGCATTACGAATGCTCCGCGCCGCGCTCTCCCCAGCGATCAGGCCGGAGGCAAAAGCGAATTGCAAATTATAGCCGCCGCAGTCGCCGTCCACGTCCAGCATCTCCCCCGCCGCGAACAGGCCGGGGCACTTGCGGGACTGCATCGTCCTGGAGTCAAACTCACTGCCCCGGATGCCGCCCGCTGTGACCTGGGCGTTTTCCATGCCCCGCACGCCGATGACCGGCGCGGGGAACGCAGCCAGGGCTTTCGCCATTTCGGGCAGGGGCAAGCCTTTCAGCCGCTCCGCCAGCAGTCGCGGGGCCAGCCCCGTGAGCAGCGCCTCTTTGGGCAGATTATGCTGGCGCTCCTTCAAACATGCCAGCAGCAGCGGCACATTTGCAAACGGATCGTTTGCGTCCACCCGATCATAGACGCGGGGAACCAAACCCAGCATGGACGAAAAATCCAGATACAGCATGGGCCGCTTTCCGCTGCCCAGCATCTCTCCCGCCTTGCGGGACAACTGCATGGCGCACACGCCGCTGACGCCATAATCGGTGAACAGCGCTTCGCCCTGGGCGGCTTCAATGGGTTTCGTCCCGTCGCAAATGGTCAGCCTCGCGGGCAGGCGCAAACCGCTCAGGCCCTTCACCGCTTTTTTCTCTGTGACCAGCGCCGTCAGCGCGGGCCGGGGCGAAACGAGTGTGTGGCCCAATCCGGTCAGCAGCCGGTACGCGCCGCCGTCATGACCCAGCTTGCCGCCCGCCATGCCGCCGCAGGCGGCGACCACCGCGCGGGCTTCATAGGTTTTCTGGCTTGTATAAATCCGAAAACCCGCCTTCGTTTTTTCGAGCCTCGTCACCGGCGCGTCACAGACGACGGCAACGCCCTGCTGATCCAGCGCCAGCCGCAGCACGTCCAGCACAGCCGCCGCCTGGCCGCAGGCGGGATACACCCGGCGGCCCGCTTCCTCCACGGTCATCAGGCCAAGCCCATGGAAGAACGCCAGCACCTGCCCGACAGGGCAAACGCCCAATACGCTTTCCGCCAGGGCGGTATCTCCATTGTACCGCATCGCGCCCAGATTGGCAAGATTGCACCGACCGTTGCCCGATGCCAATATTTTTCTTCCGACGCGCGGCGCAGCCTCCAGCACGGTGACAGCCGCTCCGTGTTTTGAAGCGGAAAGCGCGGCGGTCAAACCCGCCGCGCCTCCGCCGATGATAATTACACCGTTCATACTTGCTTGTTTCGGTTCAGTCACATGCTGGAAAGTTCAAAGTTCTAAGTTCCAAGTTCAAAGCAGTTTAGGCTCAATCGGCATTCGGAAGAATGAAAACCTGCTGAACGAAATCATTTAAAAGCTTAGAACTTAGAACTGTGAACTTAGAACTCTCCTAAATTCTGTCTGAACCGTATCCTTGTTTTATTATTTCCAGCCGCTGATCGAGTGCTCATACGCATATTGGATGGCGCTCTGGGCTCCGAAGTAGTTGTTGTAGCTGGCGTCCGGATCGACCTGGTTGCTGGTGTGCGTCTTGCTGTTGGTGAAGTGGACGCAGAACTGGCCGGTGTAGCCGTTGTTGGCGATGCGGTCGCCGGAGTAGTTATGCGGGATGCCGTACACGGAAGCGCAGAAGGTGCGCCCGCCCACGGTGACCCAGGTGGGACGGCGGCGATAGGATTGCAGTTCCTGCTCGCGGTCTTCGATCTCCTGGGGCTTGCTGACGCCGTAGATGGCGCAGATGGCCGCGGTGTCGGCGGTATCCACCGGCTCGCAGTCGGCGTGGTTGCCGCCGTAGAGGCGCTGGGCCTTGAAGGAGATGCCGGTGTACACGTCGGTCAGGATGGCGACGGAGCCGTTCGGCCACACGGACTGAATATCGCCGGTGAACCAATCGCTCTTTTCCACGGGGTAGAGCGTGACGGTGGTGGAGGAGCCGTTGACGTACTGGCCGTTGGTGCCGCCGTTATTGTTGGGCGCGGCGGTGACGGTGGCCTGGGTGCCGTACAGCGTCTGCTGGGTCTGGACGCCCGCGATGCCGTCGACGGTCAGGCCCTTGGCCTGCTGGAAGGCGCGGACGGCGGCCTGCGTGGTGGCCTTGTAAGTGCCGTCCACTTCGGAGCCCGCCAGATAGCCCAGCTGATACAGCTTGTATTGCAGGGCATACACGTCGTCGCCGGCGGCGTTCAGGCCCAGGCTGCGGTATTCCGTGGTCGGCGGCACAACGGGCGCGGAGGGATTGGCCTTCCGCTGGGCCTTCTCGGTTTCGGTCAACACGTGGATGCAGTCGCCGCGTACCCAGCCGGTCACTTTGCCGTAGCGGATATTGAACCAGTAGTAGTTATTGTTCTTTGCCGGGTCGGGCGCGGTGTATTTGCCCAGGTAGGTCACTTCGGTGTTGGCGGTGTCGATCATGTAAATGTCCCGGCCGCTCATGGAGGCGCTGGCCCGAATATTGACCTTATCCAGGATGGTGACGGCCAGGTCGCTCAGGTTTTCCAGGTTCGGCGCGGCGGTGGGCACGGCGGTCGTGCCGGGCGCGGGCGTCGGGGTGGCGTTGATCCGGTCATATTCCGCGTTTGTCAGGACACGGACGAAGCCGCCGTGCATCCAGCCGATCTGGTTGTCGTAGGTCACCTGATACCAGGTCACCTGATTCGCGGTGCCCAAACCGATGGTCTGGGTGGCGTTGAATTTCAGCACCGTGTTCAGCGCCACCTGGCCCAGGGCCGTGGCCTTGGTGGTGGGCGTCTGGCGGATATACACCTTATCCATCGTGGTGATGATATAGCTGCTGTTGCCGGGCCGCGGGGTCGCGGGGCCGGGCGTGGGCGTGGCAACCTTGCCGGTCTTTTCAAATTCCGCCAGCTGCCATTCCGCCAGGGCGAACACGCAGTCGCCGCGCAGGTAGCCGCGCAGGCCGTCCGCGGTCTGCACAGGATACCAGTCGTAGCCGTTCTGCACAACGGGAGAAATCTGGGGCAGCACGGTGCCCTTCTGCTTCACCTGGCCGATGATTTCGCCGTCGGCGTAGGGCGTTGCGCGCAGCCACACGCCGGATACGCTGGTAGCCACATAGCCGATATTGGTAACGGGGGAGGAGGTGGGCAGGGCGGGGGTAATCAGGTTGCCCTGGGCGTCGCACTGCTGGGCCATGGTGCTCAGGATAAAGCCGAAGGTGCCCTTCTGCGCGGAATAGACCTCATACCAGGTTTCCAGGGAACCGTTGCCTGTGGTGGTGACGTTGAAGTAGGGCAGCACGGTGTCCTTCGCCAGCTGGGCGATGGTTTCGCCGCCGGGCGTCCTGCGCAGGTTCACGCCGCCCTTGAGGAGCTTGATATAGCCCTGGTTTCCGGCGGGCGTGCCGGGCGCGACGGTGACCGCGCCGGGAATGGGCGTGGCCGTGGCCGTCACGGGGTCGCCCTTTTCATCGGTGAAGATATAGCAGTCGGAACGGATGTAGCCGGTGATATTGTCGTTGGTTACCAGCACCCAGGTATATCCGTCGGTCTGCGCGGTGGGGCCGTCGAAATACGGCATCACCTTGCCGACAGACAGCTTGGACTTGTCGGTCGTGGTGAGGATCTCGCCGTTGGGGGTCTTGCGGATGTTTACTTTGTCCTTGATCAGTTTCACATAGCCCTTGATGCCCGCGGGCGCAACCGTCGCGCCGGGCACGGGGGTGGCGGTGACCACCACGCCGCCGGGCAGCTGATAATTGGGCAGCTCAGAAGTGTACAGCACACGCATGGACGTGGCGGGCAGATAGCCCATCACGCCGTCGTATTTCACAAAGTACCAGTCGTTGGCCGTCGTCGTCCTGGGTTTTGTCAGGATGCTGACCACGGTGTTCACCCGCAGCACGGACACCGTGGTGCCGCCCGGCGTCTGGCGCATGTTCACGCCGTCCACCAGCACCAGGCCGTAACCGGAATCGCCCTGGGGCGCGGCGGTCGGAACCGCGGTGGGCAGGCCGGTGGGCACATACCAGGGAGCGGGCGTGGGCGTAACGGTCGCGTCAACCAGCTTGAAATAATCGCCATGGATATAACCGGTATAGGTGCGGGTGGGATTCTGGGGCGTGCCGCCCTTGACCTTGTACCAGGTGATTTTGCCCTTTGTTTCGGTGCCCAGCACCGTCAGCGTCCAGCCGTAAGGCAGCCGGGCCCAGAAGTCCCCCGCCGTGGACATGTCTTTGCGGAAGAACACGTTGTCCTGCGTAACCATGCCAAGCGTCTGCCCGGCCACCAGCACAGGCGCGGTATAAACGGTCGGCGCCGCCGTCACATACTGCACGGGAACCACATAAGAAGTAGGCTGGGCAACGACCGTGCCCTGGGACCCGGTGTACTGGACAATGGAATTGCCGAACTGGTCCACGCGCTGATAGCAATCCTCGCGCACATAACCGGCGATGCCGTTATGAACAGTCAGCACCCATTCGTAGGCGTCATACGCGCCGATGGAAACGACCTCGTAATAGGGCAGATACGTGCCCAGCATCAGCACGTCCTTCGACGTTCCGCCCGGCTTGTCGCGCAGGTTCACGCCGCTCTTTGTGATGCGTATATAGCCGATGGGCTCCTTGTCCACCGTCAGCACGGTTTCCGATTCGCTGAAATCGACGATGGGAAGGTTATCGCTCCCCGCCGTGTCGGAGTCAAAAACCTGCGCCGGAGCAGTCGGAATAAACGTATTGCCCCGGCTCTGGCTGTAGGCCGCTTCCTGCTCGTCGGTCATCGGCTGGATGTATTTCGCCATCACATAGCCGTACTCCACCTTGACCGGATCGCCCGCGGCCACGCCGATATTGGCCGCCACATAAAACCAGTCGGTGGTGCCCATATTCTTGCGGCCCAGGATTTCCACCACCCAGTATTCGGGCAGGCGGGCAAGGGGATAATTGGTGTCGTCATTGGTGTTCGCCTGGCGGCGGAAATTCACCACCCGCTCGCTCACATCCGATGGAATGACCACATACCCGTGCTGCGTCTCAGCCTGAGCCAAGGGCACGGCCGAAAGAACCATCGCCATCAGCAGCGCGACGGTTACAATCCGCTTGAAAGAACCTGTCTGCTTCATCTAAACAACACTCCATCCACATGTGTTTTCCCGGCTGCCGGAGCCGGTTCACTTTGGAATACGTCAAAAAGAGAAATTTCGACCTTTCTGTTACATTCTATTACATTTTTGTTACAAGGTCAAGAGTTTTTATAAATTTTGTTACAACTTTTAGAACGGATATTTAGATTCATTTTCTTTTCCTGAAGCGCGAGATATGGTATAATAAACGGAAGGAGCATACAATGCTGTGAAAAAAGGAGACGTCCGCCATGGATATGATTTCGATTCTGGAACAGAAAAAACGCGGCCTGCCCCTCAGCCGGGAGCAGATCTCCTTTTTTGTGAAAGGCGCGGCGGACGGCTCCATCCCGCCCTACCAGCTTTCCGCCCTGCTGATGGCCATTCGTTTAAACGGCATGAACGACCGGGAAACGGTGGACCTGACCATGGAAATGGCCGCGTCCGGCGATATGCTCTCGCCCGAAGTGGACGGCGTGCCGGTGGATAAGCATTCGACCGGCGGCGTCGGCGACACGACGACCCTGGTGCTGGCCCCGCTGGTGGCGGCCTGCGGCGGCAAGGTGCTGAAAATGAGCGGGCGCGGCCTGGGCCACACCGGCGGCACGCTGGATAAAATGGAAAGCATTCCCGGAATGCGGGTAGAACTGCCGGAGGAAGAATTTGTCTCCATCGTCCGTTCGATTGGATGCGCGGTGGTGGGCCAGAGCGCGAAGCTGGCCCCCGCGGACAAGGCGCTTTACGCCCTGCGCGACGTGACAGCGACGGTGGATTCCATTCCTCTGATCGTGAGCAGCATCCTTTCCAAGAAGTTCGCGGCGGGAACAGAGGCCATTGTGCTCGATGTGAAAGCCGGCTCCGGCGCGCTGATGCCGACGCTCGAAGCGTCCATTGATCTGGCAAAGGCCATGGTCAAGATCGGGAACCAGGCAGGCCGCAGGATTCTGGCCGTGGTGTCCGGCATGGAGGAGCCGCTGGGCTCCCACGTGGGCAACGCGCTGGAAGTGAAGGAAGCCATTGATATTCTCGCGGGCCGGGCAGGCGGGCCGCTCAAGCGGGTGAGCCTGTTCCTGGGAAGCCAAATGCTGGTGGCCTCAGGCGTGGCGAAAACCGAAGAAGAAGCCCTGTCCATGCTGAATCACGTGCTGGACAGCGGGGCAGGATTAGAGAAGCTGAAGGAAATGATCCGCGCCCAGGGCGGCGACGCCCGCGTCTGCGACGACGTTTCCCTGCTGCCCAAGGCCCCCGTTCTGTATGCGGTCAAGGCCCGGCAGGACGGCTGGCTGGCCCACGCGAACGGCATGGCGCTCGGCCTGGCCGCCCAGCGCATGGGCGCGGGCCGCATGAGAAAAGAGGATGTGATCGACCCCGCCGTGGGATTCGTGATGGAAAAGCGCATCGGCGATTTTGTCCGCGCGGGCGAAACGGTCTGCACCCTCCACGCCGCCAGCATGGAAAGCGCCCTGGAAACGGAGCCCCGCATCCTGGACGCCCTCACCTTTACCGATGTCCCCGCCCCCAAGGCCCGCCTGCTCTACGCGCTGGTGAAGCCCGAGGGCGTGACGGAACTGAACGAATAAGAATGGGAACTGTTCAGTCCGTTATTATTTCAAGGACACTTTAAGTCAGTTAGGAGATAGAAGATAGGAGATAGGAGTTAATCTTGTTTTCAGATAACGTATACCAGCTTTCTGTCTTTGTTTTATCTAAAATATATCTCCTATCTCCTCTCTTCTAACTCCTATCTTGGCAATTAATAGCGCCCTTTTAACAACAGCCCAAGTGAACAGTTGTCAAGTAATGAAACTTCCCCCGCGTCTGCCTATATTTTGCTTTTTGCCGGAGGCATGACTTCCTATGCGAATCGACCTTTCCTCCCCTGTGGAACTGTGGCATTGCAGGATTCCGACGCCGGATGATCCTGTATTGACCATGCAGATATACAACCTCAGCGACAAGGATGTGCGCAGCATTCAGGTGTGCGTGCATTGTTTTGACGCGGAGGGAGAGCAGTTCGCCCGGCATGTGGAACGCCTGCAGGGGATCGACGGCCCCGCCCGCCACGTGTTTGAGGCCGCGCTGGAAGTGGAGGAAGCGGAATACGCCCAAGATCTGGAAGTCATCATCGAGAAAGTCTGGTTTGACGATAACACCGTGTGGCGCAAGGGCCTGGCCGAGCCTTTGGAATTCAAGCCCTCTCCCCTGCTCCAGGGCCCGCAATTGCAGGTGATGCAGGAGTTGGCCGGGCGCGACGCCGCCAGCTACCCCAGCGACCAGGGCGCGGTGTGGGTCTGCGTGTGCGGGCGTCCCAACGCCGCGCGGGAGGATACCTGCCGCCGCTGCCGCCGGGACAAGCACGCCATTTTCACCCGCTTGAACGAAGCTTCCATTGAGCGCGTGCTGTTCACGCGCCAGGCCGCCATCGAGGACGAACAGCGCCGGGAGCGCGAGGAAGCGCGCCGCCAGGCCGCCGTCCGGGAAGCCCGGCTGCGCCGCCAGCGCCGCCGGCGCAGGATCATCCTGTCCACGCTCATTTCCATCCTGCTGGTGATCGGCCTGTTTTACGCCGTGTATTTCCACGGCATTCCCTATTACCGCTACTATCAGGCGAACCGCACGCTGGAAAACGGGCAGTACGATTCCGCGAAGGAGCAGTTCCGCCTGCTGGCGGATTACCGCGACAGCGCGGAGCTCATGCTGGAATGCGATTACCGCGCCGCCATGAACGCCCTGAACGGCGGCACCTTCACCTCCCTCCGCGCCGCGCAGAGCGGCTTCGACGCGCTGGGAGACTACAAGGACAGCGCCACCCGCGCCCAGGAAGCGCGCTACATCTACGCGGAAAAGCTGCTGGCCTCCGGCAATTGGGCGGAAGCCATCGCCCTGTACGAATCGGTGCCCAATTACAGCAACGCCCGGATGCGGCGCAGCCAGGCGGAATACGAATGGGCGCTTGACCTGATGGGCAAGAAACAATACGAAGAAGCCCGGGCCAAGTTCCTGTCCCTGGGCTCCTTCCAGAATTCCGAATCCAACGCCAAGGAATGCCTGTACCAGCCCGCCGTCGAAGCGCTGGACAACGACGGGGATTTCCTGGCCGCCATCGAAGCGCTCACTGAGCTGGGCGATTACCGCGATTCTCCCATCCAATTGCAGCGGGCCAACTACGCGGCGGGCGACGCGGCGTACAAGGAATCGGATTATGAGGCCGCCGCGGAATACTTCCTGGCCGCGGGCGATTATTCCGACGCTTACCGTCGGGCCGCAAGCTGCCTGTACGCGCCCGCCGTGGCCGCCATGGAGGAAGGGGAATACCAGAAGGCCGCCGAAATGCTGGAAAAGATCAGCGGCTACCAGGATTCCCGCGCCCTGCTGATGCAGTGCTACTACTATATCGGCGCGGCCCTGATGGCGGAGGGCGAATACGCCCGGGCCGTGGAATACTTTGACAAAGCCCCTGACCTGCTGGCCGCGCAGGAAGCGAAAAAAGAATGCGTCTACCGCCCCGCCCTCATGATGCTGGAGGAGGGCGACCAGGAAGGCGCCCTGGCTTTGCTGCAAACCATTTCGGATTACGGCAACGCCGCGGATTATATCAATCAAATCCTCTACGACCGCGCCATGGATAAGATGGGCGAGGGCGATTACGAAAACGCCGCCGCGCTGCTGCGCCAGGTGGGCGAATACAAAGACGCCGTGACGCAGTTGTCCCGCGCCCTGGTCGCCGCCGCGCAGGAACGCATCGAGAACGGCCAGTATGAACAGGCGATCACCCTGGTGTCCGGCGACAGCGAAAACGAAGCGGTCGTCGCCGCCTCCCAGCGGGCCCGGTATCTGCTGGCCACGGAACTGAAGGATCAGGGCGATTACGAAACGGCGCGGGGCCTGTTTGAATCCCTGGGCGATTATGAGGACGCGCAAAGCCAGTATCGCCAGTGCGTGTATCAGCTGGCCCTGGAGAAGGAAGACGAAGGCGACCTTTCCGCCGCCATGGAGCTGCTCGCCGCCATTGAAAACGACGACGCCCAGGCCCTGAATAAACTGCATGAGCTGGCTTACCGGGCAGGAGAAGAGGCCCTGGACGCGGACGATTTCGCCGCCGCAGCCGCGATGTTCGTCCGGGCGGGCGATTACCGCGACGCCCAGCAGCGCGCCCAGGAATGCGCCGACGCTTACTGTGCCGCCGCCTATGAAGCAGCCCAGGCTGCCCTCGCTGAAAAGGACTACCTGACGGTGATCGAAGCGCTGGAGCCTTTGCGGGACGGCTTCCTGACCGAAAAGTACGCCGGGATTCCCGACATGTACAAGGACGCCTGCTACCGCTACGCCAACGAACTGTACAACGACCGCAAGCCCTTTGAAGCCTATGCGTATTATCAGCGCATCCTGGATTACAGGGACGTGACCTCCTACCGCCTGGACAAGGCGGTCTACAAGATCATGGGCGTGTGGGAAAGCGACAGGGATCAGACCTTTGAATTCCGCGAGGACGGCACCTGCAATCTCCTCGGCGAGGAGGCCTACTACTTCGTGCCCAACATGTACGCCGTGAATACCGGCGACGAACCCGACCCCTCCACGGTCACGTATGAAATCGTATCGCTGCGGCAAAACGCGCTGACCCTCCGCCACACCAAGAACAGAACCCTTTACCGCCTCACGCGCGTGGAAGAAGAACAGCAATAACCATGGAAAACGAAGCAATCAATACCACGAGCCCCCGGCACGAAAGAAAGCGTTTTCAGCCCTTCCTGTCCTACCGGATGGGGCCGGACAGCAAGCACCTGGACGTCCTGGACGGCGTCCGGGCGCTTTGCGTTCTGCTGGTCGGCTGGTTCCACATCTGGCAGCAAAGCTGGCTGTCGCCGCGGTTTGAGGTGCTGGGTGAAGAAATCAGCCTCGATTTTTTGCTGCGCTCCGGGTATCTGTGGGTGGACGGGCTGCTGCTGCTCAGCGGCTTCCTGCTTTATCTTCCCTATGCCCAGGCCGCTGGCAAGCCGCCCGCCATCGGCGCGTTTTACAAGCGTCGGCTGATCCGCATCCTGCCCTCGTACCTGCTGTGCGTGGCGCCGATGTTCATTCTCTGCTGCGTCCAGGGAAAGTACGGCCAGACCTCCGACGCGGTGCTGGACATCCTGTCCCATTTGACCTTTACCCACAACCTGTTTTATTTCAGCTACTTCCGTTCCCCGCTGAACGGCGCGCTGTGGACGCTGGCGGTGGAGATGCAGTTTTACCTGTTCTTTCCCTTCCTGGCCCGGGCGTTCCGCAAGCTGCCCATCCTCACCTATGCCGCTATGGCGGGCGCGGCGTTCGCATTCCGGTTTTACGCTTCGCTCCAGCCCGACACCAGCATGTACTTTAACCAATTGCCCGCGTTCCTGGATGTGTACGCCAACGGCTTTGTGGCCGCGTCCGTGTTTGCGGCGCTGCGAAAGCGCCTGGGCAATGAGCCGGACGCGAAGATCCGCTTATTCTTTACCGTGCTGGCGGTCGTCTGCGTTTGCGGCCTGATGCAGATTTGCCGGGCACAGGCTTACGCGCCGAACACCGAAACCATCCAGCAGGGGCAGATGAACCGCCGGTTCCCGCTGTCCGTGACGCTGTCCTGCTTCATGGTGTGCGCCGCGTTTTCCCTGCCCGCGATGCGCTTCCTGCTGGGGAACAAGGTGATGCATTTCCTTTCGCTCGTTTCCTTCCAATTTTATATCTACCACCAGATGCTCGCGGTGAAGCTCAAGGAATGGGGCTTCCCGCCCTCTGCGGACGACGCGCCCTGGATGACGGGCGACTACCGCTGGCAGGCCACCTACACGCTTTGCTGCTTCGTGTTCGCCCTCTCTCTTGCCACGCTCATCACCTTCCTCTTTGAGCGCCCCATCGCCCGCGCCCTGCGGCGCAGCACCAAGGCGGAGAAGTGAGGGGGAGGGAGGAGGGA
>CADAKE010000062.1:0-1252 GCA_902788445.1 uncultured Eubacteriales bacterium | reverse complement strand
CATTAGGCAGTGGGCATTAGGCATTAGCTTCGGTTGTCATTCTGAGCCGTGTCCAATACGGATGGACACGCGCGAAGAATCTCCCCCGTTCCTACTGCCTAATGCCTATTGCCTACTCCCTATTCCCTCGTCCCTCCTCCCTACCCCCCGAATGTAAACGCCCTGTGAACTTTTTGAAACTTTCTTGACATTCATTGTTTGAATGTGTACAATTATTATGATCGGCTGAAAAACGGCGCCGTTGCGCGGCGCTGTGAAGCTGTTTTCAGGATACAGTTTGCTTTTTCTCATTATTTGCAGGCGTTTCCGCTTTTCCATAAGGCCTGGTTTCGCAAAGAATCCATGCCGGGCCGTTGTGTTCTGGGTGTTTATGCTTGCGTGCGCACAAAGCACGCGGTATCGGGATTCAGCTTTGCCGTGCGAAAACGGTTTGTTTTCGCGCGGCTTTTGGCCTGCAAAAAGCATAAGAGAATGTGAAAAAAGCAGAAAGGAAAGGAGGACGCAAGCCTATGCCAACCATCGTTTGGATATTACTGCTGCTTGTGGCGATTGCGGGCGGCGGCTACGGCGGGTATCTTTACCGCCAGAACGTGGCGGAAAAAAAGATCGGCCGCACGGAAGAATACGCCAAAAAGCTGCTGGACGACGCCACACGCAAGGCCGAGGACAATAAAAAAGAAATGATCCTGGCCGCCAAGGAAGAGATCCTGCACCTCAAGAGCGAACTGGACAAGGAGAGCCGGGCGCGCCGCACGGAAATGCAGCGCTCCGAGCGCCGTATCGAGCAGCGCGAGGAAACGCTGGATAAGCGCGAAGCCCAACTGGATAAGCGCAAGGACAGCCTCAGCGCGCGCGAGGAAGCGCTGGAAGAAAAGTTTGCTGACGTGCAAAAGCTCCAGGAAGAGGCGGAGGAAGTCAAGCAAAAGCAGGTTTCTGAATTGGAGCGCATTGCTACCATGACCCAGGACGAAGCCCGTCAGATGGTCATTGACCGGGTGCAGAAGGAAGCCTTCCACGACGCCGCCGCCACTGTGCGCGAGATCGAAGCCCGCGCCAAGGAAGAGGGCGAAAAGAAGGCCCGGAACATTATCGCGCTGGCCATTCAGAAATGCGCCGCCGACCATGTGGCGGAGACCACGGTGTCCGTGATCAACCTGCCCAACGACGACATGAAGGGCCGCATCATCGGCCGCGAGGGCCGCAACATCCGCGCCCTGGAAACCGCCACCGGCGTCGACCTGATCATCGACGA
>CADAKE010000061.1 GCA_902788445.1 uncultured Eubacteriales bacterium | reverse complement strand
CTGGAAATAAAAAACCATGTAATTGTAGGGGCGGATATCATCCGCCCGCATCCTGTAAATCATTCATTTATGCCAATTTGGTGTCGATGATTTTGCCCGGTAAGGCGGGCGGATGATATCCGCCCCTACATTTGTTCTCTAAATTGAAATAGATTTGTAATTTAATTGCAATAAGCGATTGCCCTGGCGGGAAAAACGCCGATCCTTCCCCGTATTCGGCAAAAACAATTGCCGGAACAGCGGGATTGTTGTATAATAAACAGGCTGAAACCGTCTTAGGCGTATTCTTACCAAAGGAGCAGCTGATTCATGATTCGCTTGATCGCCACCGATATCGACGGCACGCTGCTGGACAGCCGTTTGAAAATCCCGGACAGGAACCTGCGGGCCATCCGCGCCGCCCAGGAAAAAGGCGTCACCGTCGCCATTTCCTCCGGGCGTTTCCCGGAAAATTGTTTTGTACTTTTGCAGGATTATGATCTGCATTGCCCGATCATCGGGGTAAACGGCGCGGCCATTGTGGACGAAAATCTGAACCGGATTTCCGAAAGCTTCATTGCGCCCCAGGCCGCGACGCGGGCACTGGAACAGTTGCTGCGCCTGGGGTCTGACTTTTTCATTTTTTCCCACCGCGCCGTCTGCACCAGCCGGGCCACGCGGCTGCACCATTCCGAGCTTTCCTTCGGCGACCGCATCCGCGCCCTGGGGGTCACCTATTACCACGGGCCGGAGGAAGCGGCGCGGCTGGCGGAGCAGGGCGCCGCGCACAAAATTTTCGTGTGCGACAACGTGCCGCTGCCGCGGGTGCGGGAAGCGCTGCAAGGCATCCCGGGAATCGACCTGACCCAATCCTCCCAGGCCAACATCGAAGTGATGCCCCTGGGGGTGGATAAGGGCACCGGCATCCAGAAGCTGGCAAAGTCGCTGGGGCTGTCCCTTGCCGACGTGATGGCGCTGGGCGACGAAGGAAACGATCTTCCCATGCTTCGCGCGGCGGGCCTGGGCGTCGCCATGGAGAACGGCAGCGCGGAAGCCAGAGCCGCCGCGGACTATGTCACCGACACCAACGACAACTGCGGCTTTGCCAAAGCGATCGAACAATTCGCGCTTTAAAAACGCAGAAAACCCGTACCACGAAAAGCGGTACGGGTTTTCTGACGATTCATACCATTGACATCCGAGCTTAAAAAGTTCAGCCTCTTTCCTCGGGCAGCCGGAATAAACGCGTTGTTTTTCGCGCTCTGCCGCCCGAAAGCTCCTCATTTCCCGATGCTCACGAATCAATTGGCTTCATCGTGGGGAACAGCAGCACGTCGCGGATGGAGGGCGCGGCGGTGAGCAGCATCACCAGCCGGTCGACGCCCACACCCAGGCCGCCGGTCGGGGGCATACCGATTTCCAGCGCGTTCAGGAAATCCTCGTCCACGCCCTGGGCTTCTTCGTCGCCCTGGGCCTTCAAAGCCGCCTGGGCCTCGAAGCGCTGGCGCTGGTCGATGGGGTCGTTGAGCTCGGAGAAGGCGTTGCCGTGCTCGCGGCCCAGGATGAACACTTCGAAGCGTTCGGTGTAGGCCGGGTTCTCGGGCATCTTCTTGGCCAGCGGGGAAATCTCCACGGGATGGCCGTAGATGAAGGTGGGCTGCACCAGATTTTCTTCCACATATTCGTCGAAGAACAAGTTCAGGATATCGCCCTTCTGGTGGCGCTTCTCGTAGTGAATCTTCCGTTCGTCAGCGATGGCGCGGGCTTCGTCCAGGGTGTGGATTTCGTCAAAGTCCACGCCGGAATACTTCTTGACCGCTTCCACCATGCTGAGCCGCTCGAAGGGCTTTTCCAGGTCGATGGTCACGTCGCCGTACTGCACGATAGCGGTGCCGTTCACCGCGCGGGCGACGTAGCGGAACATATCCTCGGTAATGTCCATCATGCCGTGGAAATCGGTGAACGCCTGATACAGCTCCAGCATCGTGAACTCGGGGTTGTGCTTGGTGTCCATGCCCTCGTTGCGGAACACGCGGCCGATCTCGTACACCCGGTCAAAGCCGCCCACGATCAGGCGCTTCAAATGCAGTTCCAGCGCGATGCGCAGGTACATGTCGATATCGAGCGTGTTGTGGTGGGTGATGAAGGGCCGCGCCGCCGCGCCGCCCGCCTGGGTGTGCAGCACGGGGGTTTCCACTTCCATGAAGCCCCGGCTTTCCAGGAACGTGCGGATGGCGGAAATGATCTGGCTGCGCTTGCGGAAAGTGTCCCGCACTTCGGGGTTCACCACCATGTCCAGATACCGCTGGCGATAGCGCAGGTCCATATCCGTCAGGCCGTGGAACTTTTCGGGCAGGGGCTTTAAGCATTTGGCCAGCAGGGTCAGTTCCTCCGTGTGGATGGAGATTTCCCCCGTCTTGGTTTTGAACACCTTGCCCTTGACGCACACCACGTCGCCAATGTCCATTTTCTTGAACCCGGCGTAGACGTCCTCGCCCACGTCGTCCCGGCGGATGTAAAACTGCATGGTGCCGTCGGTGTCCAGCAGCCGGGCGAAGGAAGCCTTGCCCATGATATTGCGCGCCATGATGCGGCCCGCCAGGGTCACGGTCTTGCCCTCATAGGCGTCATAATCGTTCCTGATCTGGCTGCTCTTGGCGTCCACGTCCGCTTTGGTCAGCAGGTAAGGGTCCTGCCCGTTTTCCCGCAGGGCGGCCAGCTTTTCGCGGCGGATTTGTTCCTGCTCAGAATAGGAAATGTTCTGTTCCTGCGCCATCGTAAAACCTCATTTCGTTGGTATAAATTTACAGTTGTAATGATTCATTCGCGGTCAGGAGAGTTCCAAGTTCCAAGTTCTAAGTTCTAAGATAATTCGCCCTGCATCGTGTAAACGGGAAGCATATATACCGATGATAATAAGCTCATGGCTTAGAACTTGGAACTTTGCTCCTTCTGAATACGACTGACCAGTTACTTACAGTTTAATTTCCAGAATCCGCAGTTCATAAGGGCCGTCCGGCGCTTCCACCGTGACCACCTCGCCCACCTTGTGCCGCATCATCGCGGAGCCAATGGGGGATTCGTTGGAGATTTTGTTGTTCATGGGATCGCTTTCGCGGGGGCCAACAATCATGAATTCTTCTTCCTCGCCCTCGTCCAGGTACAGCACCCGGACGGTGGTGCCTACGCTGACGGCGTCCGTTGAAACGTCGGAATCGTCGATCACGACCACGTTGCTCAGGGCGGCTTCCAGTTCGATGATATCGGCTTCCAGCTTCGCCTGCTCGTCCTTGGCCTCGTCGTACTCGGCGTTTTCACTCAAGTCGCCAAACCCGCGGGCGACGGACAGATGCTCCGCCACTTCCGCGCGGCGCACGGTGGTCATGTACTTGAGTTTTTCTTCCATCTGCCGCAGGCCCTCTGCGGATACTACGATTTTCTTGCTGTTGCTGTCCATTTCGCTCATGGTTCTTTCTCCTTTTTCTTTTCCATAGGATCGGGTTCAAAGCCTTCAAAGATTTGCAGGTCATACTGACCCCGCAAACGCTGACAGGTTGTTTGGTTCTGAACAGTCCAGGCGACGAGAACCGGACGGAACACCCGCCGCAGGACGCGGAAGGAAAGGTTCCTGTCCGTTTCGTGGCAATAGGCCACAAAGTCGGGCCGGGAGACGCAGTTCATCAGCAGGTTCGCCCCGCACCAATAAAGAATGCCGTGCCCCGGCGGGCCGCCCAGACGGGGATCATAAGCCAATTGGCCGCGGATCACCTCCGGCGCGTTTTTCCGAAACCAGCGCGTCAGCCGGGGATCAAAGGATTCGACGCAGTAGTCTCCCCCATCGGCGCGAAGCTGTTCAAAGGTTTTCCGCGCCAGCTCCTCATTCCGCCTGCCCGACGTTTTTAGTTCCACGATCAGCGGCGCGCGGCCGTGGACGCACTCCAAAACCTCTTGGAAGGTGGGGATGGTTTCGCCGGAATCTCCGAGGGGATACGATCTGATCTCCCTCAGGTTCATTTCCGCGATTCTTCGGTTCACGCCGCAGGTGCGAAGGAGCGTTGGGTCATGGTGTACGACCACTTCCCCGTCCAGCGTCAGCTGCACGTCCAGTTCGATGCCATATCCCCTTTGCGCGGCGCGGTCGAAAGCAGGCAGCGAGTTTTCAGGAACCGTCCCGCCGTACAATCCCCGGTGCGCATAGTCGCGCTGAAGCAGTCCCGCGGGCCATTGCCCCCTGCGCGGAGTGCGCGGCGCGATCAGGAAGAGATACAGAACCAGGCACAAAAGAACAATGACGCCCAACATGCCTGCCAACCTGATCCCTCCCATAGCAAATAAACGCCTTTCGGCGGCGCGGTCAAATTATTATACCCCAGAAAACCCGGAATTGCAACCGTTTGAAGCCATATATTTTTCGCAACTGTTCTTGCGGTTTCCTGATCTTTGATTGTTTTTCCCGCCTGATTATGGTATCATACGATCGTAAATCATAAGGAAAGAACATTGGGATTTTCAATGATGGAATTAAAGGAACTGAAGGGCCTGGGAAAAGCCCGGCTGGAAACGCTGAACAAGGCGGGAATCCTTACATTGGCGGATTTGCTTTTGTATCTGCCCGTGCGGTATCAGGACACGTCCGTTACCACGCCGTTGGAAAAGGCCGCGCCGGGGATGGAGGTCTGCGTGTCGGGCTATCCCAAGGCCGCGCCGAGGCTGAGCCGGTTTCGCGGGCTCACGTCGGTCACGCTGCGGCTATGCGACGAAACGGGCGGTCTGCCCATCGTGTGGTTCAACCAGCCCTGGCTGCAAACCAGCATCCACCCGGACGAACTGCTGACGCTGTACGGAAAGATCGACCGGGACAAGCAGGGAAGAATGCGCATGGTCAGCCCGGTGCTCGTGAAGGAGCGGGGCATCCTGCCGGTGTACCGCACGCTGTCCGGCCTGCCGCCCAAGACCATGCGGGACATGATCCGCCAGGCGCTGACGCAGTTGGAGGACTGCTGCCCCGAAACGCTGCCGGAGATTCTGCGGGTGAAGTACCACCTGTGCGAACGGAACTTCGCTTTGCGCCAGGCGCATTTCCCGGAAACGCGGGAAAACCTGGCCATTGCCCTGCGCCGCGTTTCATTTGAAGGGATGCTGCTGTACCAGGCCGCGGCGGCTTCCCTGCGCGGGGAACGGGCAAAGGGCATCGTGATCGACGTGCCGGACAAAGCTACCGACGCCTATTGGTGCTCCCTTCCCTTCCCCCCCACGAGCGCCCAGAAACGGGTGTTGGACGAAATCGCGGGCGACCTGAAATCCTCCCGCGCCATGGGCCGGATGGTGCAGGGCGACGTAGGGTGCGGCAAAACCGCGCTGGCCTTTGGCGCGATTGCTTTGACCGCGCAGGCGGGCTTCCAGTCCGCTTTGATGGCGCCCACGGAGATTCTGGCCCGGCAGCATCTGGAAAGCGCAAAGGCCATGCTGGAGCCGCTGGGCATCGGCTGCGGGCTGCTGGTCGGCGGGATGAAAGCGAAGGAACGAAGGAAAGCGCTGGGAAAAATCGCCTCCGGGGAATGGCGGGCGGTCATCGGCACCCACGCGCTGATTTCGGAGGGCGTGGAATATAAGAATCTGGGCCTGGTCGTGACCGACGAGCAGCACCGCTTCGGCGTGCGCCAGCGCCGGATGCTGAGCCGGAAGGCCGATGCGGCGGAGGACGCGCCGAACGAACTGGTGCTTTCCGCCACGCCGATTCCCAGAACCCTGGCCCTGGTATTATACGGCGACCTGGATTTGTCCATCGTGGATGAATTGCCGCCCGGACGCACGCCGGTGAAAACGCGCGTCGTGCCGGAAGAAAAGCGCGAGGGGCTGTATCACTTTATCAGGCAGGAAGCGGCGCAGGGCAGGCAGACGTATATCGTTTGCCCCCTGGTGGAGGAAAGCGAGCAGATCGACGCCCGCAGCGCGCAGGAAACCTATGCGGAGCTTTGCAATGGGCCGCTGAGCGATTTGCGCCTGGGCCTGACCTACGGCGAGCAGGACGCCGTGGAAAAAGCCGAAACCATCCGGCGCTTCTCATCCGGGGAACTGGACGTGCTGGTGTCCACAACCGTGATTGAGGTGGGCGTCAACGTGCCCACCGCTACGGTAATGGTGATCGAAAACGCCGACCGCTTTGGCTTAAGCCAGCTGCACCAGCTTCGGGGCCGCGTGGGACGAGGAGCCAAAGAAAGCTGGTGCTTCCTGATGGCCGCGCCGAACGAACGGCTCAAGACGCTGTGCGAAACCAACGACGGCTTCAAGATCGCGCAGAAGGATTTGGAGATTCGCGGCCCCGGGGATTTCCTGGGCACGCGGCAGCACGGCGACACCCTGATTCCCGGCATGGCCATGGGCGCGGACGTGCAGATGCTGGAAGAAACCAGCCAGTGCTTAAAGTGGATTCGTTCCCCCGGCTACGAGGAAGAATGGAACCAGTTGAAGGAAAGCGCCCAGGCGGCGTTCGCCAGGGCGCTGGACGAAATTGCGATGAACTGAGGAGGAAGCCATGCTCAAAGTGGTGAGCGGCAACCAGGAGGCCCTGCGGCGGCATTTGATCGGCCTGGCCGCCCTGGGCGGAAAAATGCTGGTGATCGTGCCGGAACAGTATACCCTGCAAACCGAGCGGGAACTCATGGAGGGCCTGGGCGCAAAAGGGTTCTTTGATTTGGAGGTGCTTTCCCCCTCCCGGCTGACCGAGCGGGTATTCGCCCTGGCCGGGTCGGACGGGCGGGCGCGCATCGACCAGCGCGGCAAGCAGTTCGCGCTGGCCCGCGCCCTGCTGCTGTGCAAAAAACAGTTGTGCTATTATGAAACCGCGACGGACAAGCAGGGGTTCATCGAGCGCATCGGCACGATGATCGCGGAATGCAAGCAGGCGGGCGTTTCCCCGGAAGAACTGGCCGCCTATGCCGAGGCGATGCCGGACGGCGCGAGCAAGGATAAATTCAGGGATCTGGCGCTGATTTACAGCGCCTATGCCCAGCAGCTCAGCGGGCAGTTCGTGGACGGCGAGGACGTGGTGGACTGTATGCTGCTGCGTCTCGCGGACAGCGGCATGGTAAACGGCGCGCGGGTGGCGGTGTATGGCTTTGATTCGCTGACCGGGCAGATGATCCGGCTGCTCGTTTCGATGGCGCGGCTGACAGACCAGGTGGAGGCGCTGGTGATATTGGGCCAGGAGGATTGGTTTTCTCCCGTGCGGGAGAGCGTCACCCGGCTTTGGAAAGCGGCGGAAGAAGCGGGTATCCCCTTTGAAACCACGCAGCTTCCCATCTGCGAAGCGGGCCGGGCGAAGGAACTGACCCATCTGTCTCTCCAATACCTGCAATCCGCGCCGACGCCTTACCGGAACATCCCGGCCGCTATTCGCCTGTACGCCGCGCCAAGCCCGTATTTTGAAGCGCACTTTGCCGCGCAGGAAATGGTGCTGCTCCATGAGCGGGGCATGGCGTTTGGCGAGATGATCGCGGTGATGGGCGACCCGCAGTTTTCCGGCGTGCTTTCCACCGTGCTGGAATCCTACCGCATTCCCTGCTACATTGCCCGGAAAATGCCCGCCGTGACCCACGGCGCGGCGCGTTTCCTGCTGTCCTCGCTCCGCGCTGTGGGGGACGGGTATTCGATTGAAGAAATGCTGGCAGCGATCAAATCCGGCTACGCGCCGGTTTCGGAGGAAGAAGCCTGGCGGCTGGAAAACTATATCCAGTCCTACGGCATCCGGGGAAAGCTGTGGCTGAACCCCTTCAAGCGGGGCACCGCGCAGGAATGCGCCGCGCTGGAGGATGCCCGAATCCAATTGATCACGCCGCTGAATACGCTCCGCGAAGCCATGAAGGCGGCCCCGGACGCGGAAGCGGCCCTTCGCGCCGTATATGAATACCTGGACGCCTGCGGGGTGTACGACCGCCTGCTGGAAGCACAGGAAGCCCTGATGGCGCGGAATATGCCCGCCGAGGCAATGCAGATTCATCAATTATGGGAGGCTGTCATGCAGCTTTTGTCCCAGGCCCACGCGCTGCTGGGCGCTGTGCGCGTGTCGCCCAGGCAGCTGGCTTCCTGGCTGGAGGCGGGTCTGGAAGCCTGCGAGTTATCCTCCCTGCCGCCCACCGCCGACGCGGTGATCTGCGGCATGATCGGCCATTTGCCGCTGAGTCGGCCCCGGGCGCTCTTTCTCATGAACCTGACGGACGGCTTCCTTTCTTCCCGGGGCGCGGGCTTATTGACCGTCCAGGAGCAGGAGGACGCCCAAAACGCCCTGCACGCCTACCTCTCGATGGACGACGAGGGCCAGGACGCGCTGGCGCAGTTGGACGTTTGGAAAACGATCTCCGCGCCGACGGAAAAGCTGTACCTGACCCGCTCCCTTGCCACCCAGGAGGGCGGGGCGCTGCGGCCGTTCCCCCGCCTTGCGCATATCCGGGCCATGTTTCCAGGGCTGGTGGAGGAGGGCAGCGTCAGCCAGCATGTCGCGGCGGAAAAACCCCTGGCCCCGTCGCCCGCCTTTGACGCGCTGGGCGTGAAGATCAAGGACGGCGCTTTGTCCGGCGAATGGCTGGAAGCGTGGAAATACTTAAGCAGCGCTCCGGAAACCAAAGACCGGGCCGAAGCACTTTTGCAATCCTTTACGCCGGATAGGGACGCGCCGCTGCTGCCGCGGGAAATCGCCCACTCGCTGTTCATGGAGCGGGTGATGTCCGTCAGCCGGCTGGAAAACTTCGCCGTGTGCCCCTACAAGCATTTTGTGGAGCAGGGGCTTTCCCCCAAGCCGCGCAGGGAATGGGCGCTGACGCCGATTGACGCGGGCAACTTTTACCACAGCGCCCTGGAAGGTTTCACCCGGCTGCTGCCCTCCATTCCCAACTGGCCCAGGATCGACAGGAAAACCTGCGACGCCGTGGTCGACCAGGCCGCGGAACCGCTGTTTCAGGACTTGCTTTCCTCCGTGATGGGCGAAAGCGCCCGGATGCGGTCGCTGGGCGAAAAGTATCGCCGCGTGCTCAAGCGCGTCGCCTGGACGTTCACCAAAGGCGCGAAGCAAAGCGCGTTCCAGCCGGAAGGCGCGGAAGTGAAGTTCGGCTATCCCGGCGGTATTCCGCCGATTGAACTGACGCTGAAGGACGGAAGCCGGGTGTTTGTCCGGGGCATCATTGACCGCATCGACCGGTACGCGGGCGACGAGGGCGTTTTCCTGCGGGTGGTCGATTACAAATCCGGCGCGGAAAAGCTGAGCCCTGCCAGGATCTTCTGGGGGGCGCAGCTGCAATTGCTCCTGTATCTGCAAGCCGCCCTCTCCCAGGAGGATACTGCGGAACCCGCCGGGGCGTTTTACATGCGGGTCGCTGACCCCTTGCTCCCCAGCGACGAGGAAACCGAGCAAATCGAGGACGCGCTCGCCCGCGCCCTGTGCCTGCGCGGCATCGCGCTCAAGGACGCGGCCATCCTCAAGCGCATGGACGACGGCGAACCGCCGCTGACCCTGCCGAAGGTGCTCACCGCCAAGGGCGAATTTGACAAGCGGGCCCTGCTGGCTACCTTGGAGGACATGAAAGCGCTGATCGGCCACGCGGGCCAGATGGCGAGGCAATGGGCGGAGAAAATCTACGACGGCGAAATCGCCGCCGCTCCCCTGTGCGACAAACGCAGGAACGGCGCGTGCGACCACTGCGACTACGCGGCCATCTGCCGCCGCGACCTTTCCCGGGGGTTCGACAACGCCCGGATGATGCAGGAAATGAAATTTGACGAACTGCTGGAAAAGATCAACGCAAAATAGCGGGAATTGTCCATTGCTTATTTGCTGAATCTTTGGTATAGTAAATTTGTATTTCTTTTGTTCCTCATCCAAGGGAGGAAGATCATGCAGGAAACCATCGCGTCTCTGCGCCTGTTCAGCTTCGGCACGATGCTGCTCCGGCTGTTTTTGTCCGTGCTGGTGGGCGGCTTGCTGGGGCTGGGCCGTTCCAGGCGCGGCAGGCCAGCGGGCCTGCGCACCTACATGCTCATCTGCGTCGGCGCGGCGATGTGCGCGCTGCTTTCCATGTATCAATACGAAATGCTGACCGGCCCCTGGGCGGAAACCACGGCGCGGGTCGGCTTGAAATTTGACGGGGCGCGCCTGGCGGCCCAGGCCATCACCGGCATCGGTTTCCTGGGCGCGGGCATCATCGTGAAAGCCGCGCACTCGCAGGTGAGCGGACTGACGACGGCGACCGGCCTGTTCGCCTCGGTCTGCCTCGGCATTGCGGCCGGGGCGGGGTTCTATGAACTGGTGATCATGGCCGTGCTGCTGATGGCGCTGGTGCTCAATTTAATGACGCCGCTGGAAGGCGCGTTCAAGCGGCGGCTGCGGAACATCACCATCAATGTGGAATTTCTCTCCGTGGATGATATCAGCGTTATCACCGACATGATGGCCCAGCAGAATATCCAGATCTTCGATATTGACGTTGAGCGGTCTGAAATAAAAGGGGATAAATATCCTTCCGCGATCTTCGTTCTGAAACTGAGCAAAGAAAACCATTCCCATTCCAGCATTCTTTCCTCCCTGGCGGAACTGCCCTGCGTGCGTTCCGTGCAGGAAATCGTCGCGTAAGAAGGAGAGTGCACAAATGCTGACATTTTTAGACGGCCTTCGCGGAATTGATCTTTTGTCCGTATTCATTCGGATGGTGCTCTCGTGCTTATGCGGCGCGACGGTCGGCCTGGAGCGCTCCGCGAAAAACAGGCCCGCTGGCTTCCGCACCCACATCCTGGTTTGCCTGGGCGCGACGGTCGCTTCCCTCACGGGCCTGTATCTGTATTTGGAGGCCCTGATGCCCTCCGACATTTCCCGCATCAGCGGCCAGGTCATTTCCGACCTGGGCTTCATCGGCGCGGGCACGATCATCGTCACCAAAAGCTTTCCATCAAGGGCCTCACCACCGCCGCCGGGCTGTGGACGACCGGTATCGTGGGGCTGGCCATCGGCAGCGGCTATTATGAACTGGCGATTCTGGGAACAGCGCTCATCCTGATGGCGGAAAGCTGGTTCTTCATCCTGGGCAAGCGCATCCAGCATCATCCCGAGTTTTCGGTTGAACTCGCCTACCTGGAAAAGACTTACCTGGACAATGTGCTGCGCCTATGCAAAAATCACCATATGTCCATCGTGAATCTCCGCATCCACACCGTTGAGGAAGCGGAGGATGAAGTTCACTATACCGCCACCGTGGACCTGCGCGGCAGCATGACCCCTGAAGCGCTGCTGCAATTGATCCGGCAGATGCCGGGCGTTACGTCGGCGATTGTGTTATAAGAGAGGTGCGCCATGGAATTAACAGTTGTCAGGCTTGAGGACGCTTATTGTGTCATTGGGTGGAGTCCGGTGCCCGGTGCGGAAGCGTACCGCGTGTATTGGGCGGACAGGGATACGCCCGGAATGGTCTATCGGCGCGTGGCCGAGACAAAAGAACTGGAATACCGCCTGAACCGGGCCACGCATATTCCCCACCTTTTTTATGTGGAAGCAGTCCGCGATGGACAGGTCGTCGAAAAAAGCGGCGTGCTGAAAACGCCCGTGAAAAAGGTATTTCATCCCCAGCTGGA
>CADAKE010000060.1 GCA_902788445.1 uncultured Eubacteriales bacterium | reverse complement strand
CAGGATGATCACGTCCACGCCCTGGGTGATGAAGTTGCGGATCTGGTTGGTCTGCTCGGCCATGTCGTTCTTGCCGTCAGCCATGATGATTTCGTACTTCACGTCGTCGGTTTCCAGGGTCTTGAAGTAGGCTTCGATTTCGTTGCGGTAGAGGGTCATGAAGTTGTCGGTGAACTGGTAGATGGATACGCCGACTTTGTAGGTCTTGGGTTCAGCGGAAGCAAAGCTGAGCATACCTACCATCATGATGGCTGCCAGGAGGATCGCGAGGAATTTCTTCATAGGTTTAAGTCTCCTTTTTTATTATTATGCGGCACCGCCGCATTGGCTCGAATATGGGAACCTTTTTTGTACGTTATTTACTATACCACATTTCCGGCCAAAAGTCTACCACATTCCAAAAAAACTAAAAAGAATCGGAAAAAAGCCTGAACTTCCCGAACAGCTTACAGCAGCTTGTTTTCCCGCTCTTTCCCCCATCCGTTCCCCGGCAACGCGCCATAGAAAAAGGCGAACGATTATAAAAAAATACATCAAAAAGACCGGATTCAGAAAGGAAATATCGCCCGTTCTCCTTGCGCGGAAAAACGTCTTTTGCTATAATGAAGGTGTTTTTCCGCGCCCGTCGGGTTTCAATTTGCGGAATGGGGGCGGGAAGCGGAAGGGCATCATAAGATATACAGAGGAAACTCTTTATTGGAAAGAAGGATTTTTGCCATGAAGCCTTATGCGGAAATGACGCTCGAAGAATTGAACGCCGAATATAACGACCTGAAAGGGCAGTACAAAAAAATCCAGGCCCTGGGCATGAGCCTGAACATGAGCCGCGGCATTCCCTGCCAGGAACAGCTGGACTTGTCCATGGAAATGATGGACGTGCTGGATTCCTATTCCGACCTGACCTGCGACGACGGCACCGACTGCCGCACCTACGGCCAGCTGACCGGCATTCTGGAAGCCCGCGAACTGCTGGGCGACATGATGGAAAACAACCCCAAGGACATTATCATTTACGGCAACTCCTCCCTGAACGTGATGTTCGACACCATCAGCCGCGCCTGGACGCACGGCATCATGGGCAACACCCCCTGGTGCCGCCTGCCGGAAGTGAAATTCCTGTGTCCTGTTCCGGGCTATGACCGTCATTTCGCCATCACGGAATATTTCGGCATCAGCATGATTCCCGTGCCCATGACGCCCACCGGCCCGGACATGGACACGGTGGAACGCCTGGTGCGCGAGGACGCCACCATCAAAGGCATCTGGTGCGTGCCCAAGTATTCCAACCCCCAGGGCATTTCCTACGACGACGAGACCGTGCGCCGCTTCGCGCGGCTGGAGCCCGCCGCGCCGGACTTCCGCATTTTCTGGGACAACGCCTACGGGATGCACCACCTCTACGACCACAAGCAAGACTACCTGATCGAGATTTTAGCCGAGTGCAAGCGGGCGGGCAACCCTGACCTGGTGTACAAATTCGCTTCCACCTCCAAGATCACCTTCCCCGGCAGCGGCATCGCCGCCCTCGCCACCAGCCCCAACAACATGGTAGACTTCATCGAAGATTTGAAGCGCCAGACCCTGGGCCACGACAAGGTGAATCAGCTTCGCCACGTGCGCTTCTTCGGCGATATCCACGGCATGGTGGAGCATATGCGCAAGCACGCCGAAATCATCCGGCCCAAGTTTGAGGCGGTGGAGGAAATCTTCGAGCGCAACCTGGGCGGCCTGGGCATCGGCGAATGGACGAAGCCCCTGGGCGGCTACTTCATTATGTTCGATTCCCTGCCCGGCTGCGCCAAGGATATTGTGGCCCGGGCGAAAAAGGCGGGCGTCACCATGACCCCCGCCGGCGCGACCTGGCCCTATGGGAAAGACCCCAACGACTCCAATATCCGCATCGCCCCGACTTATCCTTCCCTGGCCGACCTGACCACCGCCATGGAACTGTTCACCCTCTGCGTGCGCATGTCCAGCGCCAAGAAGCTGATGGCGGAGAAGCAGAACCAATAACCGCTTTGTCCTCCAGGGAGAGCAGGGCGGGATGCGTCCCGCTTCGCAGGCCTGCCGCCTTCCCCTTACAAGGGAGGGCGGCTTTTTTTGCTTTCTATGATATTCAAGGTTTTAAAAAAAACGGCATTCCCGAATGTTCGAGCTTTTCTGAAAGCATTTCTTTCAGCGGTTCCGCTGATCTTGAATCCATTGATAAATCAAATCGCACAGCTGCCGATGGCCTTTCCGGGTCAAATGGGTAAAATCGACGGAATTAAACTCGCATTCCGCGGCATTCAGGCAGGCCGCGCCGTTTCTTTCCGCCACAGCGCGCATATACGGCGCCAGGGCTTTGGATTTCTCCACGCACCCTTTGCCCATCACCTCATCGTGGAAGCCGTCGCCCAGAGGCGGCGGGCAGACCACCAGGATATTCGGGCCGGACGTTCCCCAGCATTCGGTGTCCCGGCACTTTTTGATCAGGCGCTCCATCCCAACGGCGATGGCGGCGGCATTGGCATTGAACCGCTCCTTGGTGTCGTTTGTTCCCAGCATGATAATCAAAAGATCGACCGGCTCATGGCTCATCAGGATTGGATAGGCCACGGAAACCGCGTCCATGGATTCATGCAGCGGGTCGGCAAACACCGTGGTGCGGCCGCCCAGGCCCTCCTCCAGCACAAGGTAATCCGGGCCGAGGGCGGCTTGCAAAAGGCACGTCCAGCGTTCGGATTCATTGAAGCGGTTGCCGCCGTCCGCGCAGTCCCTGGGGTCGGCGCAGTAACCGTGGGTGTTGGAATCCCCCAGACATACGATATGGTATTTCATGGATACGTCCTCCTTCTATCATGCATTGGAATGCGCGTTCTTTCCATTCAAGGGGTGATCAGGCCTTCCAGGGTCTCATACAGCGTTTCGGCCTGCACGGGCTTGCTCAGATGGGCGTTCAGCCCCGCCTGCATACTGCGCTGCACGTCCTCGTCAAAGGCATTGGCGGTCAGGCCGATGATGGGGATGGTTTTGGCGTCCGGCCTGTCCATGGCCCGAATGGTTCTGGTGGCTTCCAGGCCGTCCATCTCCGGCATCCGTATATCCATCAGGATGGCGTCGTAGTATCCGGCAGGATGCTCCGCGAACTTTTCCACGGCAATCCTGCCGTTGACCGCCAGTTCCGCCTCAATCCGCCTCATTTGCAGCACCATCATCATGATCTCGGCGTTCACCTGCACATCCTCCGCCAGCAGGACGCGCCGCCCTGCCAGATCGGGCTTGGGCGCTTTTTCCTTTTTGTCGATCCCTTTCCGATGAATGGCCGACTTAAACTCCTCCAGAACGGAGGCGGCAAACAGGGGCTTCGTTATGAAGCTGTCCACGCCCGCCTGTAAGGCTTCTTCCAAAACATCGTCCCATTTGTAGGCGGTCAGGATGATGATGGCCGATTCGTGGCCGATGATTTCCCGCATCTGCCGGGTGGTTTCCACGCCGTCCATCTCCGGCATCTTCCAGTCCACCAGGATCAGGTTATACGGCAGCCTGCGGGCATGGCGCAGCCTGACCATTTCAATGGCCTCCGGGCCGGAGGCCGCGATTTCGGCGGCAATGCCCGCTTTCTCCAAGACCAGCTTCGCGTGCTCGCAGGCCACGGGGTCGTCGTCCACCACCAGGACGCTCATATCCTCGGGATGGATGTCGTCGGTGTCCTGCTCCTGCCTGTCCGAATCCTTCAGCGTCACGGTGACTGTAAAGGTGGTGCCCTTTCCTTTCTCGCTTTCCACCTGAATATTGCCGTTCATCATCTCCACGATGTTCTTGGTGATGGTCATGCCCAGGCCGGAAGAACCGTATTTGCTGGTGGCGGAGGAATCCTCCTGGCTGAAGGTGTCGAAGATATGGGGCAGATATTCCCTGCTCATGCCGATGCCGGTATCGGCGACCTTGAATTGCAGCGTGGACATTCCATCAAACTGCGCCGTGCGTTTCACATCCATGCGCACCCTGCCGCCCGGCGGCGTAAACTTCACGGCGTTGCCCAGGATATTGATGAGCACCTGCCGCAGCTTCATGTTGTCGCCGATATAATAATCGTCCACATGGCCTTCGATATGGCACTGGTAATCCAGGCCCTTATCGCCGCATTGGCCGGAGAACATGGTATTGATGGCTTCGAGCAGCTTGGGGAAGGAAAACTCTTCCTTTTTCAGTATCATGCGGCCCGATTCGATGCGGCTGACATCCAGAATGTCGTTGATGAGGCTCAGCAGATGCTCGGCGGAGGAGCCGATTTTCGTCAGGTATTCCTTTGTCTTTTCCGGCGTTTCCGGGGCGTTCAGGGCGATGGTGTTCAGCCCGATAATGGCGTTCATGGGCGTGCGGATCTCATGGCTCATGCCGGACAGGAAAGCGGTCTTGGCCTTGCTGGCCTGCTCCGCCGCTTCCAGGGCCTGGCTGAGCGCGGCGTTCTGTTCCGCGATCACCTTGTCCTGTTCATGCTTTTCCTTCTCCTGCGCCAGCAATTGTTCCTTGAGGGCCAAGCGCTGCTCCAATTCCTGCCGCTTGACCCGGTTTTCCGCGTCCGCCGTTTCTTTTTCCAGGGTCAGCCTGGCGGTTTTCCGATTTTGAAGGATGATAAAGGCAAACATGCCCAGCAGCACCAGCACCGTCAGCAGCGACTGGACCACGCCGCGCTGAATGATGCGGTCTGAAATCGGGCTGATTTCTTCGCTGACGACGCTTTCCCGGATCAGATAGGTCAGCAGCCAGTTGGTGCCCTGAACGGGCACATAGCTGAGCGTTTCCGGAATGGCGTTGTAGGTGAAAGACACCACGCCGCGCCTGCCCTCGCTGAAATCGGACAGGAAAGCGTCATAGGAGTATCCGTCCTCAAACGCGGCGATCTTCATGGCGTCCAGCAGATTGTCCTCAACCGCCAGGCCGCCCAATACCGTATTGCTCAGCGCCACGCCCGTGCTGGTGTAGATATTGCAGAAGGTGGCCCCGGCCTCCTGGGACTGCATGGAAACACCGTTCAGCATTTCCTGCATATCAATCTGCATGAAGCAGACAACCAGTTCCTTTCCCTCAAAGAGATAGTGAACGGGCACGGCGATAATGACTTTTTTATCGGCGCTTTCCAGGTTCAAAATGGAAATGGCGGCTTCCGATAACGCGTGGTAGTCGATGGGATACTGGTCGATATCCGTCTGATAGCCCGTGGAGGTATAGATCAGGCCGTCGGCATCGACAAAGGCGAAGCGCTCCAGGCTGAAAATCCGCTTCATTTTCGCCTGATAGGCTTCCAGATGCTCCTTGTCGCTCAGGTCCTGTTCCGTCATTAAATCCAGGCCGGTCCGCATATCGCTGATTCTGCCCTGGAGGTTGCTCGCCACCACCTGCTCGCGCCGCCCTGCCAGCTCGTCCAGATACAGAAGCGAAACGGTGCGAACGGCCTGCTCCGTATCCCGCCTGGCGTTCTGGCTCATCCAGAACGTGCCCAGAACAAGAATCAGGATCACAATGACGCCGCCGATCACGGCAATCGGGAGGGTCTTGCTCCTTTTCCGCGTCATATCGCTTTCCCCCCCGCTTCCCTGAGTTTGATATATTTACCGCTCTTGACGCGCGCGTCTGACGGTTTTTCGGCATTCGCCGGAATCGCCCAGGCGCGGCCCAAACGAAACACCCCTTTGATTCGGCCTTCGCCGCAGAGAAGCTGGATGCGCCGTTCCGAAATGCCCCATTTCTCCGCAGCCTTGTTCACGGAAATATAATCCATACAAAAGCCCCCCTGTATTTGCAGGAACAATAGAACTTGCTGTCAGTATTATATACGCTTAACCGAATAAAATCAAGATCAACCGGCGTTTGAGTCAGGGCAATCGCTTACGAAATAATGTAAGACCTGGAAATAAAAAACCATGTAATTGTAGGGGCGGATATTATCCGCCCGCATCCTGTAAATCATTCATTTACGCCAATTCGGTGTCGATGATTTTGCCCGGTCATACGGGCGGATGATATCCGCCCCTACAATGATCGCAATTCTTTCTCCATTTCGTAACTGTTTTTTCACAGAATTGCGACGAGCGATTCCCCTGGTGTTTGAATGATACTTTTGAATATCCAGCAGAACAGTTCAACGCCGTTCCGCTGGGATTGTTTTCATGGAGGACAGCCGCTCGATGAACGGAAGAAGAGAGCGCGCTTCGTTTATCACCGCGCCCGTTCAGTCGTATTAACAATACGAATATTATCATGCAGTCAATGAGTTTAAGGATGCGTCACCATTACATAAACTAATGCCGTAAGGCGGTGTTGAGATGGACGGTAAGAAAGAAATCAATATCAGCATTGGCGGCAATATCAAAAGGGCCCGTGAGAAAGCCGGCCTGACGCAGGAGCAATTGTCCGAAATGATTGGCATCGGCCCCAAAAGCCTGTCCGCCGTTGAACGGGGCACAGTGGGCGTCTCAGTGGCAACATTGCGGAAAATCTGCAACGTGCTTCCGGTATCCAGCGACGCGCTGATCTTCGGCGGCAGCGCGGAAAACGACGTCAGGGGGCTGGCTTCCCGTCTTGAACGCCTGACGCCGAAGCAATACGACATTGCCAGAGACGTGCTGTATAAGCTGCTGGAAGCCTTTCAGTTAAAAGAATAGACGGCCGAAAGGCCCTATCTTATTCGGGCCTTGCGGCGTTTCATTTTATGTCCTTTGATGATTCCGTTTCATGGATGGAACACCGGAGAGGGAGAGGAAGCACAGGATGACGATTTTAGACGACGGAATTGAACTGAGCGCCGTGCTGGAAAGGCCAAACGCGGAGCGCTGCCCGCTGGTGATTGTGCTGCACGGGTTCTCCAGCAGCAAAGAAAAACCGCACACCCTCGCGTCCTGCCAGGCCATGCGGGACGCGGGCTTCGCCACGCTGCGCTTTGACCTGTACGGGCACGGCGAAAGCGGCGGCGAGTTCCGCAGGCACACCCTGTACAAATGGATTTCCAACACCCTGACGGTGGCCGACTGGGCCCGGAAGCTGGATTTTGTGACGGACATTTACCTTTCCGGCCACTCCCAGGGCGGGCTGGTCGCCGCTCTCGTCGCGGGCATGGAGCCGGATCGAATCAAAGGGCTGATTCTCCGCGCTCCGGCTTTCATGATTCCCACGTGCGCCAGGCAGGGCAGTATGGCGGGATACAGCTTTGATCCCGCCCGGATTCCGGATGAAATTCAGCTCTTTCAAGGGCTGACGCTGGACGGCAATTACGTCCGGGTTGCGCAGACCATTCACGCGGAGAACGCCATTGACCGGTTCCGCGGGCCGGTGCTGCTGCTCCACGGCGACGAGGACGATATCGTGCCGCTCCAGGACTCCATCGACGCGTCGAGACGATACGCCAATTGTCAGCTTGAAATCATTCAGGGAGAAAACCATCATTTTAATCAGCGCCCCGAGACGATGCGGAAAATCATCCGGGAATGGCTGATGGGCCAGACGGCGGAGGGATGAAGCCCGCGGGCCGTTTCATCCGCGTCTGAATGAAATCCAAAAAGGAGGATGCTTTCCATGGAAATCAAAAACAGCCGTTGGATCACCGTTTCAAAGGATACCGGGGATATCGCCCCCATCTTCCGCCGCGTGTTTGCCGCGGAAAAAGCCGTGGAAAAGGCGGAGCTGACCATCACCGCTCTGGGCGTGTATGAAGCGGAGCTGAATGGCCGGCGCGTGGGGGATTTCGTTCTGGCTCCCGGCTGGACCAGCTATCAGCACCGCCTGCAGGTACAGACCTACGATGTGACCGATTTGCTTCAAGCGGAAAACGACCTGCGCGTCACCGTGGGCCGGGGCTGGTTCCGCTCCCCCATGCCCGGCTGGATCGACGGCGAGGACAAGCGGCGGCGGTACGGCCAGCCCTGCGGACTGATTGCCCGGCTGGCGATTCGCTTTTCCGATGGAAGCGAAGAAACGATCCAGACAGAACAAGATTGGCAATGGGCGGAAAGCCCCGTGCGCTTCAGCGAAATCTATAACGGCGAGCGCTATGACGCCCGAATCGAACCGGATGCCTGGCAGCCGGTGAAGCCGCTGGACTGGCCCAAGGACATTCTCATTCCCCAGGAGGGAGAAATCGTCCGGGAGACCGAGCGCGTGGCGGCGCGGCGGATTTTCCGCACGCCCCTGGGCGAAACGGTGGTGGACTTCGGCCAGGAAGTGACGGGCTATGTGGAATTCACCGTTCAGGCCAAAGCCGGAGATCAAATCCAATTCACCCACGGCGAGGTGCTGGACGCGGACGGGAATTTCTACAACGCCAACTATCGCGGCGCCAAGGCCCTGGTGGAATACACCTGCCGGGAGGGAGCGCAGACCTGGCATCCCCGCCTCACCTTCTTCGGCTTCCGCTATATCAAGCCGATCTCCTGGCCTGTGGAACCCCATGCCGATCAGTTCACCGCCGTGGCGGTTCATTCCGATTTGAAGCGCACGGGCTGGCTGAAATCCGGGAATGCCGAATTGAACCAGCTCTTTTCCAACGTCGTGTGGGGCCAGCGGAGCAATTTCCTGGACGTGCCCACCGACTGCCCCCAGCGGGACGAGCGGCTGGGCTGGACGGGCGACGCCCAGGCTTTCATCAAGACCGCCAGCTATTTCTTCGACGTGGAGAAATTCTTCAAAAAGTGGCTTCACGACATGGCCGCCGATCAGTACGAAAGCGGCGAGGTGGGCCAGGTGATTCCGGACGTGATGCCCAAGGACGGCTCCGGCAGCGCGGCCTGGGGCGACGCCGCTACCATCTGCCCCTGGCAGGTGTACCAGACCTATGGGAACAAGGCCGTGCTAAACGATCAATTCGACAGCATGAAAAAGTGGGTGGACTACATCACCGCCGCTACCACCATGAAAGACCTGTGGACGGGCCATTTCCACTTCGGCGACTGGCTGGGCCTGGACGCGCCATCCGGCAGCTACAAGGGTTCCAGCCGCGAGGATTTCATCGCCACAGCGTTTTACGCCCATTCCACGGAACTGGTCGTCAAGGCGGGTAAATTGCTGGAGAAGGATATGGCGGAATACGAAACGCTGCATGACCGCATCGTGGCCGCTTTCCGCAGGACTTTCCCGGAATATAAAACCCAAACCGAGCATGTTCTGGCAGTACATTTTAATCTGTGCGAGGACAGGCAGAAAACCGCCGACGCGCTGGCGGAGATGGTGAAAGCAGATGGAACGCAGCTTCGCACGGGCTTTGTGGGCACGCCGTATCTGCTGCACGTATTGAGCGAATATGGTCATGCCGAACTGGCCTGGGACTTGCTCCTGCGCCGGGAATACCCCGGCTGGCTGTACCCGGTCACAAAAGGAGCCACCACCGTCTGGGAGCACTGGGACGGCATCAAGGAGGACGGCGCTTTCTGGTCGCCCGACATGAACTCCTACAACCATTACGCCTACGGCGCGGTGGCGGACTGGGTGTTCGAGCAGGCGGCGGGCCTTGGGCACGCGGAGGACAAGCCCGGCTTTTCCGAGCTGATCTACGCGCCCCATCCCGATCCCCGCATCGGCTGGCTGCAAGCGAAGCTGGACACCCGCCGCGGCACAGTCAGCGCGCTGTGGGTATGCGGCGCGGACGGCGTGCGGTATGAGCTGCAAACGCCCGTTCGCACGTCGGTTTTCCTGGATGGCAAAGCATGGTCCGTGGAGCCCGGGCGGTATACCTTCTGGACTTCCTCTGAGCAATGATCAGGCGAAAAGAAATCCGTACCCGCCGGAGCAATCCGGCGGGCATTTTTATGACGTATGCTGTTTTCCTTTGATCGACGGACCGCGCATCCGCTTTATTCCTCCCGAAGGCTCCGCAGAATCTCCCCAATATCCCCATTGACGCAGATGGATTTTTCCCGGATCTCCTCCGGCGCGTAGGCTTCGCCGTAATTCAGGCAGACGTAGACAGCGTCGGGCCATTCATTGGTCATTTGCCAGAAGGAAAACTTGATGATGCCCGGGGTGTTCCAGCCCGTGCCCGCTTCAAGGAACACGGTCTTTTTCCGCTGATGGCTTTGCAGGAAAGCGGCGTACCGCTCCGCCGCGGCGTGCCAGCCCGCATCCTCCACGAACGTGTCGTCGGAGCGCAGGTTCATGGTCATTGGCCTGCCGCACACGGGACAGCGGGGCAGCAATTCGCTGGAAACAGCCATCTTCGGCTTCGCGCCTGCGGGAATGACCAGCGCGCCGTCCTCCGCGATTTCATAGCCTTGGGACAGAACCATCCCGCGAACGGTTTCTTCGTTATCGTAGGTTTTCTGGTGGCAGGGCTTGCTGCACTGGAACAGGCCGTAATCGCCCTGGGTGTAGAACAGCCGCCGCTTATCAAACCCCGCTTTCTGGAAACAGTGATCCACGTTGGTGGTCAGCACGAAATAATCCTTGTTCCTGACCAGGTCAAGCAGCTGTTCGTAAACCGGCTTCGGCGGGTTCATGTAGCGGTTAATGTAGATATACCGGCTCCAGAACGCCCAGAATTCCTCCTGCGTTTTGTAGGGGTAAAAGCCGCCGGAGTACATATCCGTGAAGCGGTATTTCGCTGCAAAATCGCCGAAATACTTTTCAAAGCGTTCGCCCGTATAAATAAACCCCGCGGAGGTGGACAGCCCCGCTCCCGCGCCGATGATAACGGTTTCCGCCTTGTTCAAAGCCTCCCGCAGTTTTTCGATGCCGTTCGGCGTTTCGGTGGTGGGCATTTTTCGATTGCTCATGAAGCGCACATCCTTTCCATCTAACTTAAGCCAATCGCCAGGTTTCCCCTGCCTGGCAAATCTGTTTCATCCTGCCGTCCGCGATGCGGTAGGCTTCGCCATAGATCGTTTCCTGTCCATCCCAGCCGAGGAGGTAGCTGCCGTCCGGGAACACATAGAAAACGTGGCCCCTGCTGTCGGCAAACGTGATGTCCTCAAACAGCCGCATCCCGTCCAGCACGGAATCCTTCACCATCTGGTAATGCGGCAGCAGCATGGTTTTCGTCACGTTCAGGCCGGGCAGGAAGCGCTGGTACGTGGGCGAGACAGCCTCCCCCGGTTCCTCCGGCTGGGCGTACACAACGTCCGCGCTGTTCATGCTGCCCGCGCTGATGCCGATCACCACGCCGCTGTAATTCTTCATCGCTTCACGCAATCCGGCTTTCTGAAAGAACGCGTTCTGCGTGGGCACATGGCCCCCGGCCAGCACGATCAGCCCGGCCTGTCTGACCAGCGCTTCCGTCTCCCCCACGTTCCGCGCGTCCAGGATTTGAAAGCCGGTGAAGGAAAACCCGGCGGCTTCCAATGCTTTCTTCATGTCCAGCGCGATATGGTCGGTGAACGCATACCGGGTTGGGTCAGAGCATACGAACAATGCGGAGCAGGCGGAAGGCAGCGCTTCCTTTAATAAGTCAATGAACTGGTTGGCGGGGTTCAGGTACGGGCTGCCCACCCCAAACGGGCTGCTGGTCAGGAAATAAATCATCTTTTCATTCCTTCTATATTTATTATCCGTTTCAGTATAAAGCGCATTTTATCCCCTGTCAAGCAAGCAAACCGCCAATCCAGGGCAATCGCTTACGAAATAATGTGAGACCTGGAAATAAAAAACCATGTAATTGTAGTGATTTTGCCCGACCATGCGGGCGGATGATATCCGCCCCTACATTTGTTCTCTAAATTGAAACAGATTTGTAGCTTAATTGCAATAAGCGATTGCCCTGCCGCCAATCAAGGCATCTTTAAGGCAGGGCATTGACTTTCCCTGACTTTTGTATAATAATAGACAGCGTAAAAAGGAGGCGCATTGACTGATGAAAGAACAGCCAAACCAACGCAAGCCGCTGCTGTATTACTACGGCATTGCGCTGATCGTGATCCTGCTGCTGAATATATTTGTGTTTCCGGCCCTGCTCCAGCCCCAGGTGCGCGAGGTGCCTTACGACGAATTCATCACCATGGTGGAGGAGGACAAGGTGGCCGAGGTCAGCCAGCAGGACAATATGATCGTCTTTACCGCCAAGGATGAAAACGACCACCTGCTGCTGTTTAAAACCGGCATCTGGGAGGGCGATTCCGGCCTGACCGAACGGCTGCTGAACCACAACGTGAAGTTCGCCGCGGAAATCCCGACCCAGGCGTCGCCGCTGCTGAGCTTCCTCATTTCCTTCATCCTGCCCATGGCGGTGTTCATCATCGGCGGGCAATGGCTGATGCGCAGCATGGGCAAACGTTTCGGCGGCGAAGCCCTGACCCTGGGCAAATCCAACGCGAAAATCTACATCGAATCCCAGACCGGCAAAACCTTTGCCGACGTGGCGGGCCAGGACGAGGCCAAGGAAGCCCTCACCGAGATCGTGGACTTCCTGCACGACCCGGACAAATACGCCGCCATCGGCGCGAAGCTGCCCAAGGGCGCACTGCTGGTAGGCCCTCCCGGCACCGGCAAAACCCTGCTGGCCAAGGCCGTGGCGGGCGAAGCGAAGGTGCCCTTCTTCTCCATTTCCGGCTCCGAGTTCGTGGAAATGTTCGTAGGCATGGGCGCGGCGAAGGTGCGCGACCTGTTCAAGCAGGCGGAGGAAAAGGCCCCCTGCATCGTGTTCATCGACGAGATCGACACCATCGGCAAGAAGCGCGACAACGGCGGCATCCCCGGCGGCAACGACGAGCGGGAGCAGACCCTGAACCAGCTGCTGGCCGAAATGGACGGCTTCGACGGAAAAAAGGGCGTGGTCATCCTGGCCGCCACCAACCGGCCCGACATCCTGGACCCCGCGCTGCTGCGGCCCGGACGGTTTGACCGGCGCATCCCCGTGGAGCTGCCTGACCTGCAAGGGCGTCTTGCCATCCTGAAGGTACACAGCAAGGCCGTGAAGATGGATGAGGGCATCGACCTCTCCGCCGTGGCGAAGGCCACCTCTGGAGCGTCCGGCGCGGAACTGGCCAACATCATCAACGAAGCCGCCCTGCGGGCCGTGCGCATGGGCCATACCTCCATCCAGCAGAACGACCTGGAGGAGAGCGTGGAAACCGTGATCGCGGGCTATCAGCGCAAAGGCGCGGTGATTTCCGACAAAGAGAAGAAGATCATCGCCTACCACGAAATTGGCCACGCGCTGGTCGCCGCGAAGCAGAAGCATTCCGCGCCGGTGACGAAAATCACCATCATTCCCCGTACCTCCGGCGCTTTGGGCTACACCATGCAGGTGGAGGAGGACGAGCGCGTGCTCCTGTCCAAAGAGGACGCCATGAACCAGCTTTGCACCCTCACCGGCGGGCGCACGGCGGAGGAGCTGATCTTCAACTCCGTCACCTCCGGCGCGTCCAACGACATTGAAAAGGCCACCCGCCTGGCCCGGGCTATGGTGACCCGCTACGGCATGAGTTCCCAGTTCGACATGGTCGCCCTGGAAACCGTGACCAACCAGTACCTGGGCGGCGATACCTCCCTGGCCTGCTCCGCCGAAACAAGCACCAAGATCGACGCAGAAGTGAACGCCATCATCAAGCAGGCCCACGACACCGCGCGGAATATCCTGTCGGAGAACATCGACCAGCTGCACAAGCTCGCCGCCTACCTGCTGGAAAAGGAAACCATCACCGGCGAGGAATTCATGAAGATCCTGAACGGGGACGATCAGAACGGACAATAAAACCGTTTGACAAAAGGGTTACGGAAGGGCAGGACCCCGCCGTAACCCTTTTTTGTTGTTTTATTGAAATAACTGGGTTGCCTGAGATTCATGCATTCGCATATTTCCACAATACGGGCGGATGATATCCGCCCCTACAAATGGAACGTTTACAAACTTAAAGTGTCCTTTCTTATTTATCCTTTTGTCCTGCCCTGAGGCGGCAGGAAAGCGCGGAAAGTGTTAATGCTCCGCCTTGCGCATCCGCTCGCGGCGGCGGCGGGAGGGCTGGTGCTTGTCGATGGGCGTGTCGCCGCGCAGGGCAAAGAGCTGGTCGCGCAGTTTGGCGGCTTTCTCGAAGTCCAGTTCGGAGGCGGCGGTGAGCATCTGATCCTCCAGCTGCTTGATCCATTCGTCCTTTTCCTCGGCTTCCATGCCGCCGCCGATTTCTGCGCTGGTCTTGTCGGTGATTTCCAGGAGGGCGCGCACGGCGGTCTTGACCGATTCGGGCGTGATGCCGTTCGCTTCGTTATAGGCTTCCTGAATGGCCCGGCGGCGGTTGGTTTCGTCGATGGCGGCCATCATGGAATCCGTCGGCGAATCGGCGTACATGATCACGCGGCCCTCCACGTTGCGGGCAGCGCGGCCGATGGTCTGAATCAGGCTGGTTTCGGAGCGGAGGAAGCCCTCCTTGTCCGCGTCCAGGATCGCCACCAGGGCGACCTCCGGCAGGTCGAGGCCCTCGCGCAAAAGGTTGATGCCCACCAGCACATCGTATTCGCCCATGCGCAGTTCCCGGATCAGCTTCGTGCGTTCCAGCGTCACAATGTCAGAATGCAGATACCGCACCCGGATGCCCAGTTCGTCCAGATAATCCGTCAGGCGCTCGGCCATTTTTTTGGTCAGCGTGGTCACCAATACCCGTTCATTTTTCTCTACTACTTTATGGATTTCGCCTACCAGGTCGTCCACCTGGCCGGTGGCGGGACGGACGATGATCTTCGGGTCGAGCAGCCCGGTCGGCCGGATGATCTGTTCCACAATCTGGCTGGCCCGTTCCCGTTCATACGGCGCGGGCGTGGCGGAAACGTAAATGACCTGCTTCACCCGCTCGTCAAATTCCTCATAGTCGCCTGCGTACATGGCGCGGATCTGGGGCACGGTCACGTGGCTTTCGTCGATCATCACCAGGAAGCCCTTCGGAAAATAATCCAGCAGGGAATACGGCGGCTCTCCTGGCTTTCGCCCGTCAAAGTAGCGGCTGTAATTTTCGATGCCGGTGCAGAAGCCGATCTCCCGCAGCATTTCCACGTCGTACCGGGTGCGCTGGGAAATGCGCTGGGCTTCCAGCAGCTTGCCCTCCGCCTCAAACGCGGCGGCCTGGGCCTCCATGTCCCGTTCGATGCGGGCGATGTTTTCCTCCCGGTTTTCCGCGCTGGTGGCGTAGTGGGTGGCCGGGAAGATGGCGGCATGCTGCACGGTATGCAGCAGGTGGCCGTCCGTCACGTTGAATTCCCCGATGCGGTCGATCTCATCGCCGAAAAACTCCACTCGGATGCCATTTTCAAGCTGCCCAGCGGGGATGACCTCCACCGTATCCCCACGAACACGGAAATTTCCGCGTTCAAACGCCACATCGTTGCGTTCGTACTGGATGTCCACCAGGCGGCGCAGCAGCTCCTCCGGGCTCATTTGCATCCCCGGACGCAGGGAAATCATCTGGCCCTCGTACTCGCTGGGGTCGCCCATGGAATAAATACAGCTGACCGAGGCGACAATAATCACGTCATTCCTCTCCTTCAGCGCGGCGGTGGCGCTGTGGCGCAGGCGGTCGATTTCGTCGTTGACGGAGGCGTCCTTCTCGATGTAGGTGTCGGAGGAAGGAATGTACGCTTCCGGCTGGTAATAATCGTAATACGACACAAAATATTCCACCGCGCTGTCCGGGAAAAACGCCTTGAACTCCGCGCACAGCTGCGCCGCCAGCGTTTTGTTGTGGGCAATCACCAGCGTGGGCCGCTGCACCTTTTCAATCACCGACGCCATCGTGAACGTCTTGCCCGACCCCGTCACGCCCAGCAGCACCTGGGCGGGCATCCCCGCCTTCACGCCGTTCGCCAGCGCTTCGATCGCCTGCGGCTGGTCGCCCCGCGCGGTGTAGGGCGCTTTCAATACGAATTGACCCATGGGAACCTCCGGTTATTAGTGGAAAAGTTTACTATACTCCGTCCTCGTATCCGCGATATGATGAATATAGATTGAATCTCCGACTCTTTTGTAAATTGCAACATGACGCCCAGCAATGACCATTCTGAATCCGTTTTCAGCCAGCCATTGATTGGGAGGTAAAGACCCAGAATCGGGATAATCTTCTAAACGTTCAATCGTGCTTACAATTGAATCTGTCACTTTCAAAGCGGTGCGATCGTCAAAATTCAAACGGTACCAATCCTCAATTGTTGCAAGGTCATCCTGCGCAGCACGCAAATACTTAATCATGCACTTCATGAATCCGATCCCTCAGCATTTTCCTTACTTCTTCTGTGGAGAGGGTCGGTTCGCCCGCAATTCGCTGCGCCTCTGCTCTCATGACCCGTTCTCTCATTTTCATCATCTGTTCATGTTTTTCAAACGCCTCAATGCTCATCACCACCAAATCCCCTTCGCCGTTCTTGGTGATGTAAATCGGTTCCTGGGTAGTCTTCGCCAGTTCGGAAATGGCCGCGTAGTCGTTGCGCAAAGCGGCGGATGGACGAATCATCATAGAAAAAGCCTCCTTCATATCAATTTTATAAAAAAATTATATCATAATTTGTTATCCCTGTAAAGCGTGAATTCAGCGGAATCCTTTGCCAACATAAAAATATTGGCTGGGAAACGAACGCCGCGCCTGAATTTTCGGAAGCGTATGCTGAAAAAATCTTGCTGGAAGCGGGTTTTCGCCTGTTTTTTAGCGGAAAATAAAACGTGGCCGCCGGGCACACTGACCGCGAAAAGATGATTTTTGCGGAGGTGTTCCCGATGCCACAGTATCGGATTTGCCATTCTCCCCGGCTGACCGGGGAAGTGCGGATCAGCACGGCGAAAAACGCGGTGCTGCCCATTTTGGCGGCGGCGCTATTAACTCAAGAGGAAGTGATCATTCATCAAACGCCTGCGCTCACCGACGTGCGCCACATGCTGGACATTCTGCGCTCCTGCGGCGCGGAGGTGGAAGCGGAAGAAACCGATGCGCGCGTGCGGTGCCTGGCCGCGGGCGACCCGGAAGACCACGCGCTGCTGCGCACGATGCGGGCGTCCGTGCTGATTTTAGGCCCGCTGGCCGCGCGGAAAGGCGAATGCAGCCTCACCATGCCCGGCGGCTGCGCCATCGGCCAGCGGCCCATTGACCTGCATTTGAAGGGCTTGCAGAAATTAGGCGCGAAGGTGGAGCAGGAGGGCGGTACGGTACGGGTCAGCGGCGCGCTCAAAGGGGCCAATGTGTACTTGGATTTTCCTTCTGTCGGCGCCACAGAAAACCTCATGATGGCGGCAACGCTGGCGAAGGGCGTCACCCGCATCGAGAACGCCGCGAAGGAACCGGAGATCGTCGATCTCTGCCATTTTCTCACGATGATGGGCGCACGCATCGCAGGGGCGGGCACGGCGAACATCATCATCGAGGGGGTCGAAAGGCTGCACGGCGCGGAGTACACGCCCATCCCCGACCGCATCGAGGCGGGCACCCTGGCCTGCGCCGCCGCCCTGACGGAGGGCGGAGTGCTGCTGGAGCGGGCGCGAACCGACCACATGCGTGCGCTGCTGTTCAAGCTCTCTGAATCCGGCGTCATTTGCCAGGAGGACGAGCGCGGCCTGCGCCTGCGGGGCAAGGCGCGGCATCCAATGGAAGTCCGCACTTTATCGTACCCCGGATTTCCCACCGACATGCAAGCCCCGCTGATGGTGGTCGCCGCCCAGACCCACGGGCTGTCGGTGTTCCTGGAAACGATTTTTGAAAACCGCTACATGCACGTGGTGGAACTGAACCGGATGGGCGCGCAGATTCGCGTGGAGGGCCAGCTTGCTCTGATTCAGGGCGGCCGCGCGCTGACCGGCGCCCACGTTTCCGCCACCGACCTGCGGGCCGCCGCCGCGCTCATGCTGGCCGGCCTTGTCGCCCAGGGCGAAACCATTCTCTCTGACCCGGTGGGCCATCTCATGCGCGGTTATGAGGGATTGGAGGATAAGCTGCGCCTGCTTGGCGCGGAAACGGAAAAGCTGAGCGAAGGGGCTATGAATCAGGAATAGAAGGATGCTTTATATCACGAAGTCTTGTAAATGTAGGGGTGGATATCATCCGCCCGTGTCCCGTACATCTTCCAGTTGAATCATTGAATATTCGTCCGTTATTTCCAGCAAATACGGGCGGATCATATCCGCCCCTACAGTTATCCGGTATTGTAGCTTTTGTACGCTTACCATAAGTAAATAAATACAAAAACGGGAGGGAGAAAGCCATAATCGCTTTCTCCCTCCCGCGCTGAAATGCGGATCAAACCGGATTGGTCAAATCCGCGCCGAAATATTTGATGGACAGTTCGGCCAGGGTGCCGTCCTCGCGGGCTTGGGCCAAAATGGCGTTGATCGCTTCCACCAGGGATGCGGTGTCGTCGGCCTTGCGCACGGGGTAGCAGACCGGGTCGCCGGGCACGGTCTGCACCACCTTGATGGGGGCTTCGGGATGCTCGCCCAGGTAATCGTCCACGCTGCCCTTGGCGTTGATCGTGGCGTCCACGCGGCCCTGCGCCACCATGGACATGGTTTCGCCCAGGGTGTCCACATACACGACGGTCGCGCCCGCCTGCTCCGCGCGGATGGCGTAGGTGGAATTGGGGGAGTTGGAGGTGGTGCGGCCGTTCAAATCCTCAAAGGACTTGATATCCTCGTTGCTGTCCTTCACGGCCAGCACGATTTCGGTGTACACATAAGGGTCGGAGAAGGAATACTTTTCCGCGCGTTCCTCGGTGTAGTCCACGCCGTTGCAGGCAATATCAAAGCGGCCCGTGTCCACGCCCGCCAGGATGGACGCCCAGTCGGTTTCCATATACTGGGGCTCCACGCCCAGGCCCTTGGCGATCAGCGCGCCGATTTCAATGTCGAAGCCGGTCAGCACGTCGTTTTCATCGTGGTACGTCCAGGGGCTCCAATTGCCCTCGGTGGCGATAATCAGGGTGCCGCGCTCCCGGATGCGGGCCAGCAGGTCGGGTTCGGCGGTTTCCGCCACGGCGAACACAGAAACAGAAAGCAGCAGCACGGCGGTCAATAAAGCAAGCAGTTTCTTCACAATCGTTTTCCTCCATCATAAATATTGAAAACCATCAATATCATAGCATGTTTTACCCATTGCGTCAATGGGATGATTTCCAGATATTTCTATTCATCTTTCCTGCAATTTCTGCATCAGGTCGTGAATCAGGGTGTTGAGGGAGGGAGACGCCTTCATGTCGGCGGCCACCTTCTGGCAGGCGTGGTTCACGGTGGAATGGTCGCGGCCGCCGAAGCTGTCGCCGATGGCGGTGAGCGGCGCGCCGACCACCTCGCGGGAAATGTACATGGCGATTTGTCGGGGCGTGGCCACGTCGCGGCTGCGGCGCGCGCCCTTGAGGTCGTCGGTCGTGACGTTATAGTACGCGGCGACGGATTCCATCACGTCCTCGCAGGTCACGTGGCGCGGCTCGGAGCGGGCGAAAATTTCCCGCAGCGCGTCTTCCGCCAGCGCCTTGTCCACCGGCCTTCCGGTCAGCGAGGAATAAGCCACCAGCCGCGTCAGGCTGCCTTCCAGCTCCCGCACGTTATTGGTCACGCGCTCGGCGATCATGGTCAGCACCGTGTCGTCCACGTTCAGCATTTCTTCCTCGGCCTTGCGCTTGAGGATCGCCGCGCGCGTTTCCAGGTCAGGCTTGGAAATGTCCGCGATCAGGCCCCACTCGAACCGGCTCACCAGGCGCTCCTCCAGCTTCACAATGTCCCGCGGCGGCTTGTCGGAGGTCATGATGATCTGCTTTCCGGCGGTGTGGAGGGTGTTGAAGGTATGGAAAAATTCCTCCTGGGTGCCCATTTTGCCTGTCAGGAACTGAACATCGTCCACGATCAGCACGTCGATGTTCCGGTACTTTTCCCGGAACTCGGCCTGGGTTTTTTTGTTGAGCGCGTTCACCATTTCGTTCATGAACAATTCGCAGGTCACATACTTGATGCGCATGGACGGCTTCTGGCTGAGGATATAATGGCCGATGGCGTGCACCAGGTGCGTTTTCCCCAATCCGACGCCGCCGTAAATGAACAGCGGATTGTAGGTGTCCGCGGGCGACTCCGCCACGGCGAGCGCCGCCGCGTGGGCGAAGCGGTTGTTGCCGCCCACGACGAACGTATCGAACGTATACTTGGGATTCAGGTTCGCGCTGTCCGCCGGTTTTTCCTCCACCGCCGCGCCCGCGCGGTATTTTTCCGCCTGCTGGGGCGTGAGGATTTTGGCCTTGATGGGCCGCCCGACAACCTCGCTCAGGGAGTTGCCGATGAGCACCGCGTACCGGGGCACCACAAAGCTGTAATAAAAATCTGTCACCGCTTCAATATAAAACTGATCCCCCACCGCGTCCATCGGGCGCAGCGCCGCCTTGATCCAGGTGTTGAAGGTGATCTCCGTCATCTCCGTATGCATCACCACGCACGCCTGGTCCCATATCGCCTGTATATCCATGAATAAATTCCGCCTCCATGGTAAAAACATACAAATTGCTTTTTCGCTTGAACGTAAAAAAACAGAAAAAAAAGAAAATACGGTGAAAAAAAGAGGGCGGCTGACTGTGGATAACTTTTTGTGGATAACTTTTTCCACGCTCCGCGCGTTATTAATCATATCAGATTTTTCTTTTGTTTTCAAGGGGAACCGATGTTTTTCAGGGAAAGATATTTCATACACGCCAAGCGGACTGTTGATAACTTTTACCCGCTATCCCTTGTAGGGCAGACGATGGCAAAGCACAAGGGATGGAAAAGCGGGAACATGAAAAAGCGGAAAAATATACAAACGAATTATTTTTATGCGTCGCAGGCGTCCCCCGCGCCGCCGTTCCGTTCGGCTTTCTCGCAAAAAAGACGCAAAAAAGACGCAAAAAAGAGGAAGAAAAAACAGCGTTCCGTGAATCAGAAAGCTGGACAAACCAGCCAGAGTGTGGTATCTTTGATAGGATTGTGAACCACTACGAAGGAGGCGGCGGCATGATTTCCCAGGCGCAGGTACAGCGGACCCTTTTGCCCTGGCTCGGCCCCTCGCTGCTCAGCGCGCTGGAGCCCCTGTCCGGCGACATTGCGGGCCGCCTGAACGGGTTCTCCATTCACAGGAACGCCGACACCCTGGCGGACGATTTGGACAGTCTGCTCTTTCGCGCGGTGCGCGGCGTCACGGATGGGAGTATGCTGGCGCAATTGCCGGATGGCACGTTCGTGCGCGTCCAGGTGGAGGACTTTTCCGTGATGGCGGACGAACTGATGCTGCTTCCTTTTCAGGAGTTTCGGCATGATGGGGAGCATCTCCAATTCCTGCGGGATTATTCCCTGCGCCACGCCAGCCTGTCCGCCCTGCGGGTGCTGTACACCGCCTTCGGCGCGCAGCAGTCGCCCCAGGAGCTGGACGCCATTGTGTCGGTGGTCAAATCCTGCTACCCGGCCTTTCGCTGGCGGGAGTGGCTCAGGTAGGCGGCAAACGGACGTTGGGCCAGTAAGGCTATATAAGGGAAAGCATATCACAGATAGGAATGAGGAGAGAGGAGATAGGAGTTACATATACCTATCGACTGAAACATGAAATAACGGCATATTGAAAGCTACAAATCTATCTCCTCTCTTGTATCTCCTCTCTGATTCCAAGGTTAAAGAGGTTTTTACGATGGGCAAAATCATTTGCGTCGCCAACCAGAAAGGCGGCGTTGGAAAAACCACCACGGCGGTGAACCTGGCCGCTTGCCTGGCGGATGAGGGCAAAAAGACCGTATTGGCAGACCTGGACCCGCAGGGCAACGCCAGCAGCGGGCTGGGCGTGCGGGCCGGGAAAAAAACGATTTATGAAGCCCTGCTGGGCGAATGCACGCTGGAAAGCGTGCTGGAAAAGACCAAGCAGAAAAAGCTGATGGTCGCGCCCGCGGACATTCGCCTGGCCGGGGCGGAACTGGAGCTGGCCCAAATGGAGCGCCGGGAATACCGCGTCCGCGCCGCGCTGGAGCCGGTGCGGAAGGATTTCGATTACCTGATCATCGACTGCCCGCCCTCCCTGGGCCTGCTGACGGTGAACGCGCTCACCGCCGCGCAGAGCGTGCTGATTCCCATCCAGTGCGAATACTACGCGCTGGAGGGCGTCACGGCGCTGATGAACACGGTGCAGCGGGTGAAGCGGGCGCTGAATCCGGGGCTCGAAATCGAAGGCGTGCTGCTGACCATGCTGGACGGGCGCACGAACCTGGGCCTGCAAGTGGTGGCCGAGGTGAAGAAGCACTTCAAGCAGCAGGTGTTCAAAACCACCGTGCCGCGCAACGTGCGCCTGGGTGAAGCGCCCAGCCACGGCCTGCCCATCCATCTGTACGACAGCCGCTCCTCCGGGGCGGAAGCGTATAAAGCCCTGGCGAAAGAAATTATTCACAAAAACAAATGACGTTTTTTGTATTTATTTGATAAACTTAATTTTTTTTCCAAACAGATGAAACTTTTTGGCCCGCTGCGTCGTCTAATCAGTGAAGGACAATACAGAAGGGCCGAACGGCGGAAGGTCGGCCTTTCTTTTCTTTCGGCCTCCCTCCGCTGTGGAAGGATGGAGTGAGAGCAAGATGAAAAAAACGGGGCTGGGCCGCGGGCTGGACGCGCTGCTGCCCGAAACCAATGATCTGGAAAATACGGTCAGCATGATCGCGGTGACGGAAATCGACCGGAACCCTGACCAGCCGCGCCGCGACTTTGACGAAACCGCCTTGCAAACCCTGGCGGATTCCATCCGTTCCGCTGGCGTGTTGCAGCCGCTGCTGGTGGTGGAGGAAAACGGGCGCTACCGCATCGTGGCGGGCGAACGCCGTTTCCGGGCCGCGCGCATCGCGGGGCTGGACGCCGTGCCCTGCATCGTGCGGGACTTTTCCGCTGAGGAGCAGATGGAGGCCGCGCTGATCGAAAACCTGCAGCGCGAGGATCTGAACCCCATCGAAGAAGCCGCCGCCGTGAAGCAGTTCATGGAAACCTGCCATTACACCCAGGAGCAGGCGGCAAAGCGCCTGGGCAAATCCCGTCCCGCGCTGGCAAACCTGCTGCGCCTGCTTTCGCTTCCTAAAGTCGTGCAGGACGACGTGATCGCCGGACGCCTCAGCGCGGGCCACGCGCGCGTGCTGGCGGGCCTGGAGGAGGAGCGCCGCCAGATCGCCCTGGCCCAGTTGACCATCCTGGAAGGGCTCAGCGTGCGCGAACTGGAAAAGGCCGCGGCCATGCCCGCGCCCACCGTCAAGCCCAAGCATCCTCCCAAGGAACTACCGCTGGAATTGCAGGACATGGAAAACCGGATGCAGGAAACCTTCGGCCTGCGCACCCAGCTGAAAGGCAACCGGAAGCGCGGGAAGATCATCCTGCAATATTACAGCGAGGATGAACTGGAACGGCTGTACCAGTGCCTGGAAAAGCTGGAGGAATAAACCGATGAAAAAATGGATCGCCCGCGCGCTGACGCTGCTTGTATTGCTGGCTGCCGCGCCGGGCGGTCTTTGCGTTTTGGAAGAGAACCCGGCGGCGGACGCTTACTTCCTGCGTTTGTTTCAGCGGGCCGACGTGGTCGGCGGCGCGGTGCTGATTTCCCAGGACGGACAAAGGATTTACGAGCAATACTACGGCTCCGAGGATCGGAAAACGAAAGTTCCTGTGGATGAAAACACGGTGTACAAGGTCGCGTCCGTATCCAAGATGATTTCGGCTATCGGCGTGATGCGGCTCTGGGACGCGGGGCTGATCGACCTGGACGCCGGGCTGACCGGGCAGAAGGGGCTGCCCATCCGCAACCCGCGCTTTCCGGAAACGCCCGTCACCCTGCGCCAGGTGATGAGCCACACCAGTTCGCTCCTCTCCTCCGCGCCCTATCTGACCGTGCCGGAATGGGAGCGCCTGAATGAAAACGACACGAAATACTTTTCCGCCAACGCCCCCGGCGCGCGTTACGAGTACGCCAACCTGAACGGCGGCATCCTTTGCAGCGTGATCGAGCGGCTGAGCGGGCAGAGCTTCAACACCTTCATGGCGGAAAACGTCTTTTCTCCCCTCGGCATCAACGCCGCCTACGCCGCGCATCTGCTGCCGGACGCCTCCAGGATTGCCACCGCCTATTACACCGACAAAACGGTCTACCGACGCGGATACCAGTACGTGGACATTGACACGCAAGAGTACGACGACACCTGCGACCCGGACAGCCACTACCGCACCTCCGCGGGGAGCCTGTATATCAGCCTGGCCGGGCTGGAAAAGCTGGGCCAGGCGCTGGCAGGCAGCGGGGCTGTGGAAGGCGTGCAAGTACTTTCCCGGCAGGCGGCGCGTCTCATGCGCCAGGATCAATCCACGCTCCCCGGCAGTTCCGTCACCGGCAGCAGCCCCTACGGCCTGTGCGTGAACCGGTTCACCGATTCGGACGGCGTTACCTGGTACGGCCATCAGGGCCGATGGGAGGGACTGCTGACCGACCTGTTCTTTGAGCCGAACACGGAAACCGTGGTGGTGCTGGTGCTGGACGGCGTGAAGGCCGCCAACAACGGCCAGGGCATTCACCCCCGCGCCGAGGACGCGATGAATTACGCCGACGCCTGGGTTCACAACGCGGAAAACAGCTATGTGGTCAAAGAGGAATAAATCCTGAGCGCTGGAACAAAACTACAATTCGCATATCGCCGAACCAATAAGGGATACGCTGGGGGCTGCGCGCCCCCAGACCTGCGCCAGGGTGGTAACCGTCCGCAGCCTCAATCGGCGCAAGTCCTACGGACATTGCTTGT
>CADAKE010000059.1 GCA_902788445.1 uncultured Eubacteriales bacterium | reverse complement strand
GATGAAGCAGAGCGAAATGACGCCCGTCATCCTGCCCCACGACTGGCTGATCGCGCAGACTGAGGACTTGTATGAATCCTGCGACGGCTGGTATAAAAAAGATTTTTTCTATTCCAAGGCACAGGATGAATGCGTGCTGCTGGATTTTGACGGCGTATACATGGACGCCGACGTGCTGCTGAACGGCGAGGTTCTTTGCACGCATCACTACGGCTACACGCCGTTCTTCGTCGATCTTTCGGAAAAGCTGCAAAACGGCGAAAACGGAAAACGAAATCGCCGTGCACATCCGGCACCGGAGCCCCAACTCCCGCTGGTATTCCGGCGCGGGCATTTTTCGGGACGTGAACCTGCTGACGCTGCCCGCGCGGCATATGGCGCCCGACGGCTTCCAGGTAAACACGGAATTTAAAAACGGCCAATGGACACTGACCGTGGAGGCGGAAATCGCCGGGCCGGGTGAAGCGATGCCGCGTTGCGCTTTATTGGACAGCCAAGAAAAAACGATTGCCGAAGGAATCATGGAAAACGGTGCGGTGGCGTGGACGCTTTCCGGCATAACGCCCTGGAGCATTGAAAACCCGTATCTGTATAAGCTGGAATTATCCCTTGGCGCACAGAACGAAGAAATCGCTGTGGGCTTCCGGCAGACAGCGTTTACCCCGGACAGGGGCTTTTTCCTGAACGGAAAACCCGTTAAGCTGTTCGGCGTCTGCCTGCACCACGACCTGGGCCTGCTCGGCGCGGCGTTCCAAGAAAAGGCGGCGGAACGCCAACTCCGCATGATGCGCGGCATGGGCGTGAACGCCATCCGCACCAGCCACAACCCGCCCGCGCGGCAGCTGCTCGACCTGTGCGACCGGATGGGCTTCCTGGTGATGGACGAAATTTACGACATGTGGGAACTGCCGAAAACCACCTACGACAACGCCCGCTTCTTCCCCGACACCTATCCCCAGGACGTGGCCGCCTGGGTGCGGCGCGACCGGTGCCACCCCTCCGTCATCCTGTGGAGCATCGGCAATGAGATTTACGACATGCAGGCGTCCGACCGCGGTCAATACTGGACGAAGGTGCTGATGGAGGAAGTGCAAAAGCACGACACCCGCCACGCGCCCGTCACCTTCGCCAGCAATTACATGCCCTGGGAAGGCGCGCAGAAGTGCGCGGATATTATCAAGCTGCCGGGCTACAACTACGCCGAACGGTACTACGCCGAGCACCACGCAAAGCATCCCGACTGGGTGATCTTCGGCAGCGAAACCGCCTCCATCCTGGCCAGCCGGGGCATCTATCACTTCCCGATGAAGGAAACCATCCTGTCCGAGGAGGATTTGCAGTGCTCCGCTCTGCTCAACACCAACACCAGTTGGGGCGCGCACGACCTGCGCGTGATGCTGACCGAGGACTTGAACACGCCCTATTCCCTCGGCCAGTTTATCTGGTCGGGCATTGACTACATCGGCGAGCCCACCCCCTACCACACCCGCAACTGCTATTTCGGCCAGACCGACACCGCCTGCTTCCCCAAGGACGCCTACTATTTCTATCAGGCCCTGTGGACGGACAAGCCCATGGTTCACATCGGGATTTATTGGGACTGGAACCCCGGACAATTGATCGACGTGCCAGTGATGAACAACTGCGCGGAGGCGGAACTGTTCCTGAACGGGCAGTCCCTGGGCCGGAAGCAGGTCGATCTGCGGGACGCGGAAGGGAGCCTGCCCGTCTGGCAGGTGCCCTATCAGCCCGGTGAACTGAAAGCCGTGGGGTACGACGCGGAGGGAAAGCCGGTGTGCGAGGCCGTGCGGCGCTCCTTTGGCGAAGCGAAGAAGATCGTTCTGTCCGCTGAGGAAACGAAGCTGAAAGCGGGCTGCGGCGACATTGCGTTTATCGCCGTTAGCGCGGTGGATGAACATGGAAATCCCGTCGAGAACGCTGTGAACCGCGTCCACGCGGAGGTCTCCGGCGCTGGCGTTTTGCTGGGCATGGACAACGGCGACAGCGCGGACGTGGACGGCTACCAGGTCACATCCCGCCGCCTGTTCTCCGGGAAACTTTTGCTCATGGTCGGCGCGAACGAAGCGGGCGAAATCCGCGTGAAGGCGACGGGGAATAGCCTGGAACCTGCCGAAATCACATTGACTGTCGAAGAAAACAAAGGGAATCAGGAAAAGCGCCTGTTCCCCGTTTTATGCAAAGAAAAAGAAGCAGAGGAAGAAACCTTCATCCGCCGCATCGACTTGCGGCCTCTGTCCGAAACCAAGCTCACGCCTGATCATCCGTCCGTGTCCTTCCGGGTGTCGGTGTATCCCGAAAACGCCATGAAGCAGGACATCCACTTCCGCGCCACCAACGCCCAGGGCGTGGACATGCCCTGCATGAAGGTGACGCGGGACGGCGACACCGTGACGGTCACCGCCCTGGGCGACGGGAACGTGTACCTCCGCGCCGCCGCGAACAACGGGTATCCCCATGCCCGGGTGCTGTCGGTGATTGAGGTCAGCGCTTCGGGCTTTGGCCCGGTGGGGCTGAACCCCTATGAATTCATCTACGCCTCCCTCTGCGACCTCAAGGAAGGCGACGTGGGCGTGGGCAACGACCGGGGCATCGCCTTTGCCCGGGAGAGCGAAAGCGCCGTGGGCTTCTCCAGTGTGGACTTCGGCCCGGCGGGCTCGGACGAAATCACCATTCCCATTTTCGCCCTGAACGGCGACCTATACCGTCTAAAACTCTGGGACGGGATGCCTGGCCAGGGTGGGCGCTTCCTCTGCGAACTGCCCTACCAGAAGCCCAGCATCTGGAACACCTACCAGCCTGAAACCTGGCATTTGCCCGAGGCGCTCACCGGCGTGCACACCCTGGCTTTCTCCCTGGACAGCAAGGTGCACATGCAGGGCTTTTCCTTCGCCCGCCAGAGCCGCGCCCTGCGCTACAACCGCGCGGTGGACTGCGACGAACTGTACGGCGACAGCTTTAAAAAGGACAGCGACGCTGTCCGAAAGATCGGCAACAACGTGACGCTGTCCTTCCATCATATGGAATTCACGCAGGCCGGGAAGATGGCGCTGACCCTGGACGGCGCGACGCCACTGGACACCAACACCGTCTCCCTCCGCGTCACCGACGCGCAGGGCGGAGCGAAGGTCTCCACCTGCGACTTCCGGCAGTCCGCGCGGGGCGAGCAGACCTTCCAGGTGGACGTGCCGAAGGGCCTCTGCACCGTCGATTTCGTGTTCCTCCCCGGCAGCAGCTTTGACTTCTACGGGTTCAGGTTCGCGCCTGCGGAAGCATAAACACGCGCACCAGCACGCCGCCGGGGATGCCCTGCACCGTGGCCCGGAGCGGGACGGTTTCCCAGTCCTTGAGCAGGGCGCTGTCCGTCACGATCAGGGGATGGAATTCCCCGCCCCACTGTCCCTCGTTTTCAATAAAAATCCGGCAGGCGTTGCCCGCTTTGTCCGTCCCCTCCAGCATGTACCGGGCGGACAGGGCGGGCACGCCGCCTTTTGGCACCTTCTGCGTGTCCACGCCAGGGCCAATGATCTTTCCAGCGAAATACGGCCCCGACGCTTCCCCGGTGAACGGAATCATCACAATGTCCCGCGTGTGGCCCTGTACGGTGAGGGCGGGTTCGCAGGCTACTTTGACTTCAAGAATCAGTTCTTCCGGCATAATCATGCTCCCTGTATTTTTTTACTGTTCGACCATTTGGTTCGTGGACGCTTTGAGCAACAAACCAAACCACTTGTAGGGGCGGATATTATCCGCCCGCCGCCTAAATTACTGCGGTGTCTGATAATTATACATTTGCATATTCCTACAATACGGGCGGATGATATCTGCCCCTACAAGTGGAATATTTACTGACTTAAAGTGCCTATTAAAATCCAATTCTTACGCGCGGCGTTCCATTTTCAAAATCAGCTTTTCCACGTGCTGCCTTGCAAAGTTCGCCTGTGCCTGGGCCTGCGCCTGGGATTCGGCGGCATCGCCCATGAGCAGTTGGAATTGGCTGACCTTGAGGCCCAGGGCCTCCTGCATGTCCTGGTCGCTGCCGCCGGGGGACACCAGGTAATAACACAAAAGCGAATCCTTCTGCCCGATGCGGTGCGCCCGATCCTCGGCCTGGGAATGGACGGCGGGGCTCCAGTCCAGTTCCCCGAACACCACGCAGGTGGCCCGCTGCAAATTCAGCCCGCTGGCCGCCCGGAGGGAGATCACGCACAGGTCGGTTTTCCCCGTCATGAACTTGTCCACCGCGTCCTCCTTCTGGGCGGCGGATTCCCGGCCCGTGATAAACGCGGGCCGTTCTTGTTTTAATTCCTTTTTGTAAATATCCATGACCGCGTGATGATGCGCGAACAGAAGGACTTTCTCCCCCGCGTTCACCAGCGCTTTCACGAACTGGCACACGTAGGGGGCTTTCGCCAGCCCCGTCGCCTGCCGCGCCTCCTGGGAAATCTGATCCTCCAGCAGCGCCCTTGCGGAGGCGGACAGCGCCTGATCCTGCCGCCAGCGGTACAGCTTTTCCCACACCGGGGCCATCAGGTGCACATACAACGCGTCGTCCGCGTCGATCTCCTGCACCAGCCGCCGCTTTTCGGGCAGCTCGGGCAGCACCTCCTGCTTCGTGCGGCGCAGCATCAGGCCCTCCCGGCGCAGGTGGTCGCCCAGCAGTTCGGGCTTGGATACGATGCGGTTGCCGTAGCCGGAGCACCATTCCCGGGTGAAGGTCTCCCAATCGCCCAGAAAATGGTAATCCAGGATGTTAATGACGTTCCAGATTTCGCTGCCGTAATTGTAAATCGGCGTGCCGGACAGGCCGATCACCCGCTGGCAGCTTTCGCTCAGCAGGCTGGCCGCGCTGTATTTTTCCGTTCCCGTGCGGCGAAGCTCCTGCACCTCGTCGAAAATCACGGTGTGGAAATTCATGTCCGGCAGGGCTTTTTTCCAGCCGCGCAAGAGAAGATAGTGCAGGATATAAACGTCCGCTTCTGGCAGCGGATATGGCGTCAGGCCCTTGATGATGTGCACCCGCGGTTCACGCCCGTTCACGCGCAGGAAGCGCTTCGTTTCCGCCAGCCAGTTCCGCGCCAGGTGGGGCGGCGGCACGATGAGCAGGGGGAAGATGCCCTCCATGGCTGCGCAGGCCAGCGCCTGCACCGTCTTGCCCAGGCCCATTTCGTCGGCCAATAAAGCCCTTGGCGTCAGCAGCAGCCAGTTCAGGCCCTGCTGCTGGAAGGGGCGCAGTTCACCGCTGAACACGACGGGGGAGGGCTGGGGGGCTAACGTCAGGATTTTCGCTTTCTCCCGCTCCCGGTAATAGTCCCGCGCCTGGTTGAGCGCCTGCTGCCAGCGGGCCTTGTCCCGCTCCGCGATTTGCAGAGGATAGCGCAGCATGAGCCAGTTCACGTCCCCGATGATGCGCCGGTGGGCGGTGAACCGGGCTTCGCCTCGTTTCGCGTCGCTGCCGGGGAACAAGCGCTTGGCCAGCTCGGTCACGGCTGGGTCGCCCTTGATCGTCCAGCATTTGCGCCGGGCGTTGTAGCTGAGCGTGCCGTAGTAGTAAGAGGCGGGCTCCCCATCCCGCAGGAAGGGGGGAATGTCCTCGTTGGAGATGTCGCGCAGAAGCTGATCTTCAAGGGCAAACGAGGAAGGAGACGGTTCTTTGTAGGGGCGGATCATATCCGCCCGTCCTTCCGTTCTTTGATTGTTGAAAAAGGATTGCGGATTTTCATGCGGCGGGCGGATGATATCCGCCCCTACAGGATCTTGTTCTTCGGATTGCAATCGGCTCTGAGATCCTTCGACTCCGCTTCGCTCTCGCTCCGCTTCGCTCAGGATGACATTGTGATTTGGATGATTGATATCATCAGAGCAGTTCTCCGATTGAAAAGTGACAGTGGAAGAACTTGTTTCTTCCCCCCCCACCCCAATGGCAATTCCCCACAGCTTTTGCAGGCTGACGGGATACACGGGGATGCCCGCCACGAACCCCGGCAGGCTGGGCGCGGTTTTCTCCGACAGCAGGATGATGGCGGTCAGCTTCCCAGAATCCGCGTACCGCTTCAATTGTTTGCCGACCGCGTTCACGTCCGGCCTGCCCCGCTTGATTTCGATGCCGACGTTTTCGCACAGGAAATCAATCCTGCACCGCGGGGCCAGCGGCGCTTCGTGGCGGAAGTCAATGTCCGCCCGCTGCAAAGCGTCGGCCACCAGTCCGTGCAGGTCGTATTCATCCTGGGTCTGCGGCGCGCGGATGGCCGCCAGCGCCGTCAATACCTCCTGTGCCGTCATGCGCATTCGTTCCTTTCGTTTCGTCCCTTTCTATTATACCGCTTGCGCGGCAACTGGCAAGCAATTTTTTATCAGACGCTTGACATTCTCATGGTGTATCCGTTATAATGCGTGCATGGCAATGAAGGGATTTCAGTAACCCGGCCGATGCGCGATTGAAGAGAGTTTCCGGCAGGTGCAAGGAAACAGCGGCGGCCAATGGGCGAATTACCTCCCGGAGCCCGGCCTTGAAGGAGCGGTTTCCGCTTTGGGTAGAGGCCCGCCGGCGCGCCGGTTACAGCGCACACGAGGGCAAAGGAAAGTTATTTTCTTTGCCGAACGGAAGTGGTACAGCGATCATCCGCCTTCCCCCAAGATTGGGTGGGAGGCGGTTTTTTTATTGAGATGTAGGAGAGAGAAGATAGAAGATAGGAGATAGGAGATTTTTATAGCTGGATGATAAAACCGGAGCCGTGTCTTGCGACGAAAGCAGAATCACTATCAATCTCCTATCTTCTCTCTCCTATCTCCTCTCTATACGAAAAAAGGAGGCACTTATGGACATTCAGAATCTCAAGTTCGCCAGCCGCTTTGACGGCATTTCCGGCAGCGCGATTCGCGAAATCTTCAAGCTGCTGGCCGTGCCGGGAATGATTTCCTTCGCGGGCGGCAACCCCGCCGCCAGTGCCCTGCCGGATGAAACCTGCGCCGAACTGGCAAAAGAACTGCTGCTGGATAAGGGCAAGGTGCTGCTGCAATACGGGGCCACCGAGGGCTACGCTCCCTTGCGGGAAAGCCTGGTGCCGTACCTGAAAGACCGATTCTCTTTCGACTGCGCGGCGGATGAAATCCTGCCCGTCACCGGCTCCACCCAGGCCATGGATTTGCTGTGCAAAGCGCTGATCGACCCCGGCGACAAGGTGGTGGTGGAGAACCCCACGTTCCTGGGCAACATGCAGGCCATCCGGCTGTATCAGGCGCAATTGGTGCCCGTGGACAGCGACGAGGACGGCGTCAAGGTGGACGAGCTGGAGGAAGTGTTCAAGCGCGAGCATCCCAAAATGCTGTACGTGATTCCCACCTTCCAGAACCCCACCGGGCGCACGCTCTCCCTGGAGCGCCGGAAGAAGATCGCGGCGCTGGCCTCCCAGTACGGCGTGGTGGTGGCGGAGGACGACCCCTACCGCGACCTGCGTTACGCGGGGACTGAACTGCCCTCCATCAAGTCCTTCGACACCGAGGGCTGGGTAGCTTTCATGGGCAGCTTCTCCAAGGTCATTTCGCCCGGCCTGCGCGTGGGCTTCCTGGCGGCGAATAAGGCGCTGCTGCGCAAGTGCACCATTGGGAAGCAATCCAGCGACGTACACACCGCCAACCTCAATCAGGCCATCGTGGACGCATACCTGCGCCGCGGGCTGCTGATGCCCCATGTGGAGCGCATCTGCAAGAGTTACGCCGAACAGATGAACACCATGCTGGGTTTGCTGGCCAAGTGCGGGGGCGTCGCCCGATATACAAAGCCCCAGGGCGGTCTGTTCATCTTCGCGGAACTGAACGAGGGCATGGATGCCGTGCAGCTGCTTACCAAGTGCGTGGACAAGGGCGTGGCCTATGTGCCAGGCACCTACTTCTATGCCGACGGCGGGCATATGAACACCTTCCGGCTGAACTTTTCCATGCCTTCTGTGGAGAATATCAAAATCGGCATGGAAAAGCTGAATCAAGTATTTACTGAAAACGCCTGACATACTCAAGCAACTTGTTCTCAATCCCCCCCCTTACCGCCTTTCTCGGAAGGGGCCTGGGGAAACCGCTCTTTGGGCTGCAAAGAGTGGTTTCCCCAGAAAAATAAAAATGGAGGAATACCAAAATGCAAAACGTACTCGACACCCTCCGCGAACGCGGATTCCTGGCCCAGATCACCTTTGAGGACGAGCTCTACAAGCAGCTGGAAAAAGAGCCCACCACCTTCTACGTGGGCTTTGACCCCACCGCCACATCGCTGCACTTTGGCCACTTCATCCCGATCATCGCCATGGCGCACATGCAGCGGGCGGGCCACATCCCAATCGCGCTGGTGGGCGGCGGCACGGCCATGATCGGCGACCCCTCGGGCAAAACCGACATGCGCAAGATGATGACCGTGGAAACCATCGACCACAACGTGTCCTGCATCAAGAAGCAGATGGAGCGCTTCATCGAGTTCGGCGAGGGCAAGGCCCACATCGTCAACAACGCCGACTGGCTGCGCTCCCTGGGCTACATGGACTTCCTGCGGGACGTGGGCGCGCTGTTCTCCGTGAACCGGATGCTCACCGCCGAATGCTACAAGCAGCGGCTGGAACGCGGCCTCACCTTCCTGGAATTCAACTACATGCTCATGCAGAGCTACGACTTCCTGCAGCTCTTCAAGAAGTACAACTGCCGCCTGCAAATGGGCGGCGACGACCAGTGGAGCAACATGCTGGCGGGCGCCGACCTGATCCGCCGCAAGGAACACGAGGCCGCCTTCGCCTGCACCTTCAAGCTGCTCATGAATCATGAGGGCAAGAAGATGGGCAAGACCGAAAAAGGCGCGCTGTGGCTGGACGCCAACCTGTGCATCCCCTACGATTTCTACCAGTACTGGCGCAACGTGGACGACTCCGATGTGGAAAAGTGCCTGAGCCTGCTCACCTTCCTGCCCATGGACGAGGTGAAGCGCCTCTCCGCCCTGGAAGGCAGCGCCATCAACGAGGCCAAGAAAGTGCTGGCCTTTGAATGCACCAAGCTGGTCCACGGCGAGGAAGAAGCCCAGAAAGCCCAGCTGGCGGCTGCGGCCCTGTTCGCAGGCGGCGCGGCGGCGGACGTGCCCACCTACGAATGGACGAAAGCCCAGATGGAGCAGGACGCCCGCCTGACCACGCTGCTCAACCTCTGCGGCCTGTGCACCAGCAATGGCGACGCCCGCAAGCAGGTGCAGCAGGGCGCTGTGGTCATGAACGACAGCAAGGTGACCGATATCGACACTGTTTTGACCGCTGACCAGTTCCCCACCGACGGCATCCTGCTACGCAAGGGAAAGAAGAATTACTGCCGCGTGATTTTGAAGTAATATTTCTCTGGGGGAAACCGCTCTTTGTGGGCCAAAGAGCGGTTTCCCCCAGCCCCTCTTCTGAGAAAGCCATTGGGAGGTAAGATAATCAAGGCAATGAAGGACAAGAAAACAATACGCATCGTGATTGCCGTTTTATTCTGCGTTCTGCTTGTCTTTTTCGGAGTTCGGTTCGTTCAGAACATAATCAACCGAAACAGGCTTCTGAAAGCTGTCCATCTGGAAAACACAGCGGGGTTAAGACAGATTGATTATGTCAATTGGACTGATCCGCTGCAATACAAAGACGGCTATGAAATCATGGCCTTTTCGGTGGACGATCCCCAGTGGGAAATACCGGATGAATGGACAAGAGAGACACCAGCTCTCTTGATTGACGAATTGGGAAAAAGCCTGGACATCCGATTGGACGAGAAAGCAATTATTGGGCTGAGTCTCGGCGGAGTGGATTGCTCCGCTTGGTTTTTCGTGGATGGACGGGAAAAAGAAAAACCGGCAGGTCAGCGTGAATACTATCTTGGTTATCTGTATGATCACTACAATAATCCCTTGATATTCATCTATCGAGGACATCATTTGTATGGGATGGAATAGCGCTTATTTATCATGCAAAGCTGTATTGCTTTCTCGGCACAGCTTACGCATGAATGGATATAGCGTGAGAAGCTCGGAAGCCTTTCGGTTTCTGCACTCTGTACAGAAAAGGGGGAGGCAGCTATGCCTGGCGATTACAAGACCCTCAAGCAATCCGCCCACGATGAATTCATCGTGAACAAAAGCCGCTTCATCGGCTATGCCTGCCCCTGCCAGACGGAGGAGGAAGCGCTGGCGTTCCTGAAGCAGATCCGGGAAAAGCACCGGGACGCGACCCACAACTGCTACGCCTACGTGATCGGAGAGAACGCCGGCATTATGCGCTACAGCGACGACGGCGAACCGGGCGGCACGGCGGGGATGCCCATGATGGAGGTCATCAAGGCCCGGGGCGTGGTGAACTGCTGTGTGGTGGTGACGCGGTATTTCGGCGGCATCCTGCTGGGCGCGGGCGGCCTGGTGCGGGCGTATTCCCACGGCTGCGCGATTGCGCTGAACGCGGCGCAGGTGGTGAAGATGCAACTCAGTCAGCGGCTGCTGCTGGACGTGCCTTACCCCCTGTGGGACAAGGTAAGCTATGCCATGAAAAGCCTGCCGCTGCTGGTGGAGGACACCTCCTTCGGCGCGTCGGTGGAGGCGACCGTCTTAGTCCGCGTCAACGACCTGAAAGAAGTCACCCAAAAGCTCACCGCCCTGACCGACGCCAAAGCGGAATGGCTGGAATTAGACGAATTGCACTATCCCTGGCCGGAGGAGGAATGAACATGGTGCGATTCGCCGTGCCCGAGGACGCGGAGCAAATCAACGTCCTCAGAAAAGAAGTGAACGGCCTGCACGTAAACGGTCGGCCCCATCATTTTAAGGCGGGCTTTAACAAGGAATTGCAGGAGCACGTCTACCTGTATCTGGCGGGCGGCATCGGCTACGCCGCTGTGGAGGAGCAGGACGGCAAGATTATCGGCATGGTGATGGTGGATTACATCGACCGCCCGGAGAGCCCCTACCGCTACGCCGAACGCTTCGCGCATATTGCGGAAATCTGCGTGGACGAAAACCATCGGAAGCAGGGCGTTGGCAAGCGGCTGATGGATTTCGTGAAAGCCGACGCGAAAGCGAAGGGCCTTTCCCGTATCGAACTGGACGTGTGGGCGTTTAACGACGCGCTGGGCTTTTATGAAGCTGAGGGCTTCACCGTGTTCCGCCGGTATCTGGAATATGACCTTGGCAAGTAACAAAAAAGCCGCATGGAGTGTTTCATCCATGCGGCAGTTTTATTTCAGCTTACAGTTGGGGGCCGGCGGAAACCAGGGCCTTGCCCGCTTCGTTGCCTTCGTACTTGACGAAGTTCTTGATGAAGCGGCTGGACAGATCCTTGGCCTTTTCTTCCCAGACGGAAGGATCGGCGTAGGTGTCGCGGGGGTCGAGGATGCCGCTGTCCACGCCGGGCAGAGCGGTGGGCACTTCAAAGTTGAAGTAGGGGATCTTCTTGGTGGGCGCGTTCAGGATATCGCCGTTCAGGATGGCGTCGATGATGCCGCGGGTATCCTTGATGGAGATGCGCTTGCCGGTGCCGTTCCAGCCGGTGTTGACCAGGTACGCCTTCGCGCCGCTCTTTTCCATCTTCTTCACCAGTTCCTCAGCGTACTTGGTGGGATGCAGCTCCAGGAACGCCTGGCCGAAGCACGCGGAGAAGGTGGGGGTGGGCTCGGTGATGCCGCGCTCGGTGCCCGCCAGCTTGGCGGTGAAGCCGGACAGGAAGTAATACTTGGTCTGTTCGGGGGTCAGCACGGAAACAGGAGGCAGCACGCCGAAAGCGTCGGCGGACAGGAAGATCACGTTCTTGGCGTCGGGGCCGGAGGAGGTGGGCCGCACGGTCTTGACGATCTTTTCGATGTGCTCGATGGGATAGGACACGCGGGTGTTCTCGGTGACGGACTTGTCGGCGAAGTCGATCTTGCCATCCTTGTCCAGGGTCACGTTCTCCAGCAGCGCGTCGCGGCGAATGGCGTTGTAGATGTCGGGCTCGGAATCCTTATCCAGGTTGATGACCTTGGCATAGCAGCCGCCTTCAAAGTTGAACACGCCGTTGTCGTCCCAGCCG
>CADAKE010000058.1 GCA_902788445.1 uncultured Eubacteriales bacterium | reverse complement strand
GAATACGCCAAAAGGCTTCCCCTTGATGGCAATGTCGTCAACTTAAGGAAAAGAAGCAATAAACCCGAACAAAATCAACCAAGTAGCAAACCAATCAACAAACCTCCATTGTCATCCTGAACAGGCCGACGAAGGAGGCCGTCGTGTTCGCTTGCGCCCGTCCCGAAGGGCGGGTAGGATCTCCTCCATTCTGCAACGTGACGCCCGGCAAGGAGATTCTACTCGCCTTCGGCGAGCGCAAGCGAACGCGCCGGATGCGCTCAGAATGACAATTGTAGTTGGTGGATAGATATGTTACTTGGTTGATGTCGGAAAGTGTTTTGCCATAAATTGATAACATTGCCCTGCCAGGGGAAGGCTTTTCCCCGCGCGGTCTTTTTAAGCAAAATAATCTCCCGCTCCTTCACGCGCTGACGGACGCGGAGAACTTCCTCACAAATTCAGACACCGGCAGCGGGCGGGAGAAATAGTAGCCCTGCAAATAGTCGCAGCCGATCTCGGTAAGGGCGCGAGCCATTTCTTCCGTTTCGATTCCTTCGGCGGTGATGGAGAAGCCCATCTGGAGGAACGTCTGCACCAGGGCGGGAAGCAGGCTGTCCCGGCGGTTGAAATAGTCCTGAACAACCTCCATATCCAGCTTGATATTCACAAAATCCACCTGCGTTACCCGGCTCAGGTTGGAGTATCCGCTGCCGTAATCATCCAGGGCAAATTGGAAGCCCTTCGCCTGGAGGATGCGAATCTGCCGCTGCAAGAGGGCGTAGTCGATCATGGACTGCTCGGTGATTTCCAGATGAATCCGCTGGGCGGGAACAGCCAGGCTTTCCCGGATGGCGTCCAGGCGTTCCGGCAGATCACTCCGCATACACTGGATGGGGGAGAGGTTCACGTTGATCCAGTCCAAATTCAGCTTTTTGATTTCCTCCCGTTGCAGCACTTCGCAGGCTTTTCTGAATACCTGCTCGCCCAGCGCGACAATATGCCCGTTCTTTTCCGCGATGGGGATGAACTGGGCGGGCGGGATGATCTGGTTTTCCTCGTCCCGGATGCGGGCCAAAGCCTCGGCGGCCACCAGCCTGCCCGTTTTTCCGTCCACCAAAGGCTGCAAAAATACCTCTACCCGGTCATGCTCCAGGGCATATTCCAGGGCGCGCTTCACATCAATCTGCTGATCCACTTCCTGGATCAGCCGCATTTCCGTTTCATCGGAGAGCGGACGGCTCTGTCCCGCTTCGTCCAAAGCGATGAGCAGGGTGTTGATCATTCTGTCCACGGAGTCCAGCTTGGCTTCCGGGCCGATCTGCACGAATACGGGATTCAGGAAAAGACTGGCGTCCTCCGCCTCCCAGGGCTGCTGAAAGCGAAGATGAATGTCCTGGCTGACGGTTTGAACGTTCATCCGCTCCGGGCCGATGACGGCAAAGCAGCCGCTTCGCAAATAGAAGATGAGGTATTGGGGATAGCGCTTTTTCACATACTGGCTGATCAGGGCGATGCCTTCATCCATCTGCGTTCCGCCGTAGATTCCCCGCGAATCGTTGTAGTTTTGCAGCGCGAAGCCAAGGATGCGGTAATTCCGCCCCAGATATTTTTCATTGAGCAGATCGCGGAAGGCTTTCATGTTGAAGGCGTTTCCCCGGTCGGATAAATACAGATCGGGATTTTCAAAGGAAAGATAAATCACGATAATGGCCAGCAGGCAAAAGGTGTTCATGATCAGGTACTGGGGCATCAGGATGCGCACGATGTTGCCAAACAGCAGCAGCCCGTTGTATCCCAGCAGGCTGACCAGGTCAAAGCGCGTAATCGTCCCGCGGCGCAAAAGCGTTTGAACGGCAGCCGCAAGAATGCAGAAGAAAAAGCAGACATAAATGATGTCGTACAGCGGGCCGCGGTGATAGCCGGTTTCATTGACGGTATACACGGCCCCGGTGATAAAGCTGGACAGCAGAACCAATTCGCACCCCGCAAAAACGGCGGCGGCGGCCACGTTCCACCCGTCCCGGCCGGAAGCAATGTGCAGCGCGTCCGCGGTGAAGCGGTAAAACGCGTAAGCCCGGGCCAGGTAAAAGACGAAAAAGAGCATGTTCAGCACATCGACCGTGATCACGGGCAGCACGGCGTACTGCTCGCAGGCCCGGCTGGACATGTAATCCAGGGCGATGGTGGCAAGGTCAAGCGTCAGCACAGCCAAAAAAGCCCGGTTCAAGCGGATGGGCAGCCGGGGCCGTGACAGATAGTAAACCAGGAAAATCACCAGCACCAGGATACTGGGCAGCAGGAAGTTATAATTCCACATGGATTTCCCTCTTTCGGCTGGGAGATGGGGGAAATGAGCCTTCATGGACGCTTTTTCATCTGGCGCACGAAGCAGGAAAATGCCTCCATAAATTCAAAATTATTGTATCTGATTTTTGAAATAAAATCAAGGCTTGGAAGGAGGTTTTCAATTGGGGATTCGCTTTGCCATATTTTTGCCGCTTTTGTCCGCGCCGGGCGTATGGTTTCAAATGGCAGTGCAGGAAAAAATGCTTGGCAAAGTCCTGCCACTTGTGATAGAATGGATAAGAAAAAAATGGTTTTTCGTCATTTATGATATTGTTATCAAAGTGACTGATCCGGACAGAGCATTCCTGAAACCGCAGGACGGTCTAAAGAAATCGCCGTTGATCGAGGCGTGGAGGCGTGATTCGCATGAAGGAGCCAAGCAGCGTGAACCCGCAAAGCAAAAGCGGCCTGAAGCCCTATCTTTCGCCATTGGCTGTGTGGGCCCTGTCCGTGGGCACGGCGATCGGCTGGGGCTCGCTGGTCGTCACCAGCAGGACGTATCTTTCCCAGGCCGGGCCGCTGGGCTCCATCCTGGGCCTGCTGATCGGCCTGACCATGATGCTGCTGGTGGCCAACCATTACCATTTTCTGGCGAATCGCTATCCCGGCACGGGCGGGCTGTATAACTATGTGAAATACATCTTCGGCTATGACCGCGCGTTCCTGGTGGCCTGGTTCATGTTCCTGGTGTATATCTCCATCTTCTGGGCAAACGCCACCAGCATCCCCCTGTTCGCGCGGTATTTCCTCCGGGGCCTTTTCCGCTTTGGCTATCTGTACACGATCTTTGGCTATGAGGTGTATCTGGGCGAGGCGTTGGTGACGCTGGCGGTGATTGGCCTGGTGGCGCTGCTGTGCATGAAAAGCAAACAGGCCACCGCCCACAGCATGGTGGTGCTTGCGCTGCTCTTTACTGTCGGGATTACCGTTTGCTTTATCGCCGCCATGATCCGCCATGGCGATACCGGCATGACCATGGCGCCCGCCTTTATCCCGGACAAGAGCGCCGTCCGCCAGGTTTTCCGCATCGCCTTTATTTCTCCCTGGGCTTTCATCGGCTTTGAAAGCGTGTCCCATTCCGCGGCGGAATACAAATTCAAACACAGCAACATGCTCCGCGTGCTGGTGATTTCCCTGATCGTCACCACCGCGCTGTATATTTTCGTGATCCTGCTGAGCGTTTCCGCTTACCCAGAAAGCTGCGAAAGCTGGCTGGATTACATCAGCCGCCTGGACGAATTCGAGGGCATCGAGGGGCTGCCCGCTTTCTTCGCGACGCATTATTACCTCGGCGATACCGGCGTCTACATTTTGATGGCCTCCCTGCTGGCGCTGGTAATCACCAGCCTGATCGGCACCCTGCGGGCCGCTAGCCGCCTGTGCTATGCCGTGGCCCAGGACGGCATCCTGTCGGAGCGCTACGCCCATCTCAGCGAAAAGCAGATTCCGGTCAACACCATTATTCTGGTCATCCTCGTTTCCCTGCCCATTCCCTTCCTGGGGAGGACGGCCATCGGCTGGATCGTGGACACCACCACCATCGGCGCGACCATCCTCTATGGCTTTGCGACGGCGGCGGTTTTCAGCGCTTCAAAGAAGGAAAAACTCAAAAAAGACCGCGTCCTCAGCGCCATCTGCCTGGGCATCCTGGCGGTGTTCCTGGTGCTGCTGCTGTTCCCCGGTCTTTTCTCCGACCGCACTATCGAAACGGAAACCTACGTCCTGATCGCCGTCTGGTCGCTGCTGGGCCTGCTGTTTTTCAACCGGGTCATTCGGCGGGATCACGCCCGGAACTTTGGCAAGGCCATCATCGTCTGGATCGCCCTGCTGGCCTTTATCGTGCTCATGACCATGACCTGGGTGGAGCGGATGAACGAAGCCAGGGAAAACGCCGTGATGGATGAAATATCCAGCTACATGAACGGCACGGCGGAAAATGATTTGCTGGCAATGGACAAGGAGCAATTCCTCGCCGCTCAGCGGCAGCGGCTCATCGACGCGGATCAGGCCAGCGTCCTGATCATCACCGGCTTGTTCGGCCTGTCGCTGACCGTGCTGCTGGCGAATTATGTTTCGATGCGGAAATGGGAGAAAAAGACGGCCGAGGAGCGCGACCTGGCCCGCACCGCCGCCTTTACCGATTCGCTCACGGGCGTCAAGAGCAAGCACGCCTTCGCCGTGCAGGAGGGCGAGATGGAGACGCAGATCATGGACGGCGTGGCGGGAAACTTCGGCGTGATCGTCTGCGACGTGAACGGCCTGAAAAAGATCAACGACACCCTGGGCCACAAGGCCGGGGACGAATACATCCGCGCCGCCTGCGATATGCTCTGCGATTATTTCAAGCGCAGCCCCGTCTTCCGCATCGGCGGCGATGAATTCGTGGTGCTCCTGCAAGGGCGCGACTATGAAGCGCGAAACGAAATCCTGCGCGCCATCAACGCCCAGATCGAGGAGAACGTGAAAACCGGGAAGGCCGTCGCTTCCCTGGGCCTGGCGGAATTTAATCCCGAAACCGATCAATCCTTCCACCAGGTGTTTGCCCGGGCGGATGAATTGATGTATGCGCGCAAGACGCAGCTAAAGGCCATGGGCGCCGTGACGAGAGACTGATCGGGTGAAATGACTGTACTGGAAAGGGGCTTTGCCGATGAACAGCGCACTGCTTCAAGACGCAAAACGAATTTACGCTTTCATGTCCGAAGGGCCCTCGCTTCCTTCCGCGGATTTCCTGCTCGCGCTGGGCAGCCACGACCTCCGGGTGGCGGAGCACGCCGCTTTCCTGTGTACCTCCGGCGCGGCCCCGCTGGTCATTTGCTCCGGCGGGTATGGGAAGATGACGGCGGGAAACTTTGCAAAGCCCGAAGCCATCCTGTTTCAGGAGCGCTGCGAGGCGTGCGGCGTGCCGAAGCAGGCGATTCTTGTGGAACCCGAAGCCACAAATACGGGGGAGAACTTTACCCTGTCGAAGAAGCTGCTTTTCAGCGGGACGGCCCCGCGCGCGGGGGAGGCGAAAACTGGCATCGCCGTCTGCAAGCCCTATATGGCCAAGCGGGCGATAGCCACGGCGCGCAGGCAATGGCCGGAAGTCACCTGGGGCGTGAGCGTGCCGCCCATTCCCTTTGAGGAATACGCGGAGGACATGAAGCCTGAAATCGAACTGATGGTGGGCGATTTGCAGCGGCTGAAGGTGTACGCGGAAAGAGGGCTCCAGGCGGAAACGCCCGTCCCGCCGGACATCTGGGCGGCCTGGCGGCGGCTTGCGGACGCGGGCTTTGACCGGTATGTGATTGATGCGGGCTCAAAGTGAAAGCGGCGTTATTTTATTTTCATGCTGCCGCCGAAAAGCCTTGTTCACGCGAGCTCTTTCCTGTATAATCAATTTGGTGATTTATGGAAGCAGCGGGATACGCGCTGCTGTGCGCTGGGCTGACAAAGGATATAGAAAAGCACGTGAACGATAAGCGTCACCAGTCAGGGAGAATGAATGATGGACAGCAAAGAAAAGCAAACCGGCGCCCTGCGGTCTGGCTTTACGCCGCTGGGCATGTGGGCGTTTTCCATCGGAACCAGCATCGGCTGGGGTTCCTTTATTGTCACCTGCAACACCTATTTGCAGAAATCCGGCATTCTTGGCACGTCCTTCGGGCTCCTGGCCGGGATGGCTGTGATTCTGGTGGTCACCTGGAATTTGCAGTTCATGAACCAGAAAGCGCCCAACGCGGGCGGCGTGTACACCTTTGAAAAGCAGATCGGCGGGAAGGACCTGGGCTTCCTGGCGTTCTGGTTTGTGCTGCTGACGTACCTGGCGATCCTGTGGGCCAATATCACGTCCGTTCCGCTGTTCGCCCGCTTTTTCCTCGGGAGGACGTTCCATTTCGGCTTCCATTACCAAATCTTCGGCTACGAGGTATGGCTCGGCGAAGCGCTGCTCTCCATCTGCGCCGTAGCGCTGATCGGACTTCTGTGTTCCAGAAGCGCCCGCCTTCCCAACCGGATCATGATTATTGCGGCCCTCACGTTCGCTGTCGGCTTCACGGTCTGCGCGGTGATTGCCATGGCGCGGCACGAAAGTGGGTTCAGCTATGCCCCGCTGTACACGGAGGGGTCGTCCGCTTTCGCACAGATTGTTCGCATCGCGGCCATTTCCCCGTGGGCTTTCATTGGATTTGAAAACATCTCCCATTTCTCAGAAGAGTACACATTCCCGATAAAAAAAGTTCGTGGCATTCTCATCTGGTCGGTGCTGATTACCACGGTGCTTTACCTGTTTGTGTCCATGCTCTCCGTATCCGCCTATCCGCCCGAGTATGAAAGCTGGCTGGCCTATATCCGGGACATGGGGAATCTGGAAGGCATCAAGGCGGTACCGGCGTTTTACGCCGCCGATCATTACCTGGGCCAGGCGGGCGTCGCCGTGCTGATGCTGTCCCTGTTCGGCGTGATTCTGACCAGCCTGATCGGGAACATGCTGGCCCTGAGCCGCCTGCTGTACGCCGCGGGCAGGGAGGGCGAAGCGCCCCGGAAGCTCGCTGTGCTGAACAAGCAAAACACGCCTGGCAACGCCATCCTGGCCATCGTCGCAATCTCCGTTTTTATCCCCTTCCTGGGGCGGACTGCCATTGGCTGGATCGTGGATGTCACCACTCTGGGCGCGACGCTGATTTATGGGCTGATTTCCCTGGCCGTGTATCGGCAGGCGAAGCGGGATCGGCAGCGGCTGGAACAGTGCACCGGCTTCGTCGGCCTTGTGCTGATGGTGTGCTTCGTGCTCCTCATCCTGATTCCCGGCCTGCTCCCCTTCCATGCCATGGAGACGGAATCCTATGTCCTGTTTATTGTCTGGTCTGTCCTGGGCCTGGCCTATTTCCGCAGGCTGATCCGGCGGGATCAGCACCGGGAGCACAGCCAGAGCTTTATCGTGTGGATCATCCTGCTCATGCTGGTGCTGTTCGCCTCCATGATGTGGGTGTCCAGGGCGACCGAAAACGCCGCCAACAGCACGGTGGAGCAAATCCTTCAATACCACGAAAGCCATCCGGCGGATGATTCCGGCGCGGCGGTTCGGGAAGACCGGGAAGCGTTTTTGCAGGAGCAGGCAAAGAGAATCAGCGGCACCACCACGCTCTATACCATCGTTTCCCTTGCGCTGTTCCTTCTGTCCACCGGCATTATGCTGAACAATTACCGGGACACCCAAAAGCTCGGAGAACAGCTTTCCGCCGCCGAGGAAGCGGCAAAGGAGAGCCAGAGTAAGGTGGAGGTGCTCAACAGGCAGGTGTTTGTCGACGCGCTGACCCGCGTTCGGAACAAGGGCGGCTATGATCAAAATATCCAACAGCTGCAATCCCGCATCGACCAGGGCGAAGTCTTGGAAATGGCGATTGGCGTTTTTGACTGCGACAACCTGAAGGGCATCAACGATCAGTACGGCCATGACAAGGGCAACCTCTATTTGCAGGCGTCCAGCAATCTGATCTGCCGCGTTTTCCAGCACAGCCCGGTTTTCCGCATCGGCGGGGATGAGTTTGTTGCTGTTCTTATGGGAGAAGATTATGAGAACCGGGACGCGCTGCTGCGCCAGTTTGAGGAGAAACAGGCCGCGATGAGCGCTTCCGCGCAGAACGGTTGGGAAAGGGTCAGCGTGTCCTGCGGGCTGGCGGTCTATGACCCGCTGCTCGATATCTCTTTGAAGGAATTGGCCCGCCGAGCCGACCAGCTGATGTACGAGAACAAAAGAGCCAGAAAAGAAAAAGCGGGCGGGGCCAAGACGGTGGAAAACCAGGCTTGAGCGCAGCGGGAAATTTGAAAGAAGGCGCAAAGAGTTGAGAAAGAAAACGTTTCTGATTGCGGCTGTCAGCGTGATGCTCCTGGCCGCCTGCGTTTTGTTCTTCCTCCCGCGGCGTGAAACGCTGTTTGACGGGGACAGGATCAGCCATCCGGGCCAATTTGCCCTGCGCTTTGACCGAATGAACGGGGCTGATTCAGAAACCATGGCGCTTCAGGCAGGCGATGCCCTGCGCGTTTCCTGGAAGATCGAAAGCGGATATGTGGATATCAGGATTGGCATGGAAGGCGAGGAACCGATTTATCGGGCCGATCATCGCCCCGCCGGGGATCAGGAGGATTTTGACGTGGAGATTCCCGAAACGGGAGCTTACACGGTCACCGTTTCCGCGAGGAACGCGAAGGGGCTGATTGAATTTTTGAAAACGGAAAATGAATAAACAGTTCATTTGGAGATCGGTATGAGAATCGGCGTGATGCTGGCTTCCTCGCAGGCTGACAAAAGCTGTGCCCTGTTTCAAGCGGTTCAAAAATACGCCGCGGGTTCAGACGTCGTCAGCTTTGGATGCCGGACGGATGAACCTGAAATATACAGCTATGTCGAAATCGCTTTGCTGGCCGGTTTGCTGCTCGCAAGCGGAGATGTGGATTTCATCGTCACCGGCTGTTCCTCCGGCCAGGGAATGATGCTGGCGTGCAACAGCTTTCCGGGCGTCCTGTGCGGTTATGCGCCGACGCCGATGGACGCATGGCTTTTCGCCCAGATCAACAACGGGAACGCCGTCTCCCTGCCCCTGGGCGAAGGCTATACCTGGACGGGCGGCGAAAACATGGAGCGGACCATCGAAAAGCTGTTCTCCGAGCCCTTTGGGCAAGGCTGCCCGAGAAGCGAAGCGGAAAGAAAACGCAGGGACACGGCACAGCTCAAGGAAATTCGGCGTCTTTCGCAGGTGGAGCCGGTCGAATTTCTGGATTGCCTGGATGAAACGCTCGTGGCAAAGTTTCTGGGAAAACGCGACGTGATCGACGACATTCTGGAAAACGGGCGGCGCGGGCCCCTGCTGGACTGGCTTGCGAGGCAAAGGGGTTTGACGAATTTTTGAATCGAACGGGACATGCTCCATTCTTCGGAGACGCGCGGCCCGATGAGGAGTCCGGGCTTTTGCGTGAACAAACAAATTGAAAATCGTATCATCCAAAAGCCTTCCCCTCGGAGGAGAAGGCTTTTGCTCATTCGTTACCATTCAACTATCGCATGATGCATATTAACCGGAGCGAGGGCAATCGCTTATTGCAATTAAGTTACAAATCTGTTTCAAATTAGAGAACAAATGTAGGGGCGGATATCATCCGCCCGCATTACCAGGCAAAATAAAAGACACTGAATTGGCATAAATGAATGATTTTACAGGTTGCGGGCGGATGATATCCGCCCCTACAATTGCATGGTTGTTAATTCTGGGGCTTACCTTGTTTCGTAAGCGATTGCCCTGTATTAGGAGCAGAAAGGGGTAGAAAAATACCGCGGATTATGGTACAATTGGTTTACTCTTTTCTCAACCTGTTGCGGAGGGGACAGCGATGCTATTGAACAATATGGAACTGACCGCAAAAACAAAGTGCAGACAACAATCGAAAAGAATCGCTGTGCTCCTGCTGTGCGTTGCAGCGGTGGCTGTGATGGCGCTTCCGCTCCCCGCGTATGCGCAGGAGCCGGGAAAAAATGTGCGCGTCGGATGGTATGAATCGCCCTTCAATTCCACCGACAGCAACGGGCGGCGTTCCGGCTATGCCTACGAATACCAGCGAAAGATCGCGGCCTACACCGGCTGGGAGTATACCTACGTCAGCGGCAGCTGGCCGGACCTGATGCAGATGCTGGAGGACGGAGAAATCGACCTGATGAGCGACGTTTCCTATACCGAGGAGCGCGCGCAAAACATGCTGTTCTCCGGTTATTCCATGGGCACCGAGGAATACTGCGTCTTTATCACGCCGGACAACCGGACGGTCACGCCCGAGGACGCTTCCACGCTGAACGGCAAGCGGATCGGCGTGAACAAGGGCAGCGTGCAGGAGGCCCTTTTCCTGAAATGGGCGGAGGCGCACGGGGTTCAGTCGGAACTGGTGGAGCTGACCAGCACGGAGACCGATTCGGTGGACATGCTCGAAGCCGGCAAGCTGGACGCCTACGTGACCCTGAACGCCTATGGCGATCCCCGGCGGCTCAGGCCGGTGTGCAAGATCGGCTCGTCCGACTTTTACTTTGCCGTCAGCAAGGCACGTCCGGATCTGCTGGACGAGCTGAACGCCGCCATGAGCCAGATTCAGGACGCAAACCCGTACTATAACCAGCGGATGTTTGAGCGGCATATGCAGAGCTTCGGCACAAACGCTTTCCTGACGGAGGCGGAACGGTCCTGGCTGGCCGATCACGGCGCCGTCCGGGTGGGCTATCAGGACAATTACCTGGCCTTCTGCGCCAGGAACCCGGAAACCGGCGAGCTGACCGGGATGCTGAAAGACTATCTCAGCTATGCAGCCGATTGCATGGCCAACGCGCATATTGATTTTGAAGCGGTTGACTATCCCACCGCGGCGGCCGCCCTGGAAGCGATGAACCGGGGAGAGGTGGACTGCGTGTTCCCGGCCAATCTCTCAAGCTATGACGGCGAAGTGATGGATATCGTGATGACGCCGCCCCTGATGCGCACGGATATGTACGCCGTGGTGCGCCGGGCGGATGAAAGCGTCTTTGCCAACCGGGATCACGTGATCGTCGCGGTCAACGAGGGCAACCCGAACTATACCGCGTTTTTGCAGGACAACTATCCCGGCTGGCGGGCGGTGTATTTCGCAAACACGGCGGACTGCCTGAAGGCGGTGTCCGTGGGCGTGGCGGACTGCGTGCTGATCAGCGGCTACCGCTACAACAACATCTCGCGGCTCTGCGAAAAATACGATCTGGCCGCTTTCGCCACCGGAGTGGGGATGGATTACTGCTTCGCCGTGAACGACGGGCAGACCGAGCTGTACGCCATCCTGGCGAAAGCCATTGGCATGGTGCCAAATTCCACGGTCAACGCGGCCATTTCCCGCTACCTCGCCGAGGACGCCCAGCGCACCTTTACCGATTTCATCCTGGACAACCTGGCGCTCGTGATCGGGGCCGTGGCGGCTGTGATGCTTTTGATCGTGCTGCTCATGCTGCGCAGCGTGCGGGCGGAGCGCAGGGCGAAGCGGCTGATCGCGGCCACGGAGATCGACGGGCTGACCGGCCTGTACAACCGCGATTACTTCTTCCAGTACGCCAACCGGATGCATCATGAGCACCCGGAGCAGCCGAAGGACGCCTTTGTGCTGAACATCGAGCAGTTCCACATCCTTAACGCGCTGAACGGGCGGGAGTTCGGCGACCAGATCCTGCGGGTCCTGGGAAACGAAGCGCTGGCCGTCGCCAACGAAAACGGCGGGATCGCCGGGCGCTTCGGCGCGGACCGCTTCGACATTTACTGCCGCCATACGGACAACTATCAGGCGGTGTTCGACCGTCTGCAAAACAAGCTCATCGGCCTGGCCCCGAACGCCAGCATCCGCATCCGCATGGGCGTGATGCCGTCCCAGCCGAAGCTGGAGCCGGTGCAGCAGTTCGACATGGCGCGCACGGCGTGCAGCATGGCGCGCGGGCACTACAAGGAGCACCTGATCGTGTTTGACGAAAAGGTGCGGAAGCGGGA
>CADAKE010000057.1:7564-19446 GCA_902788445.1 uncultured Eubacteriales bacterium | reverse complement strand
ATGCGAATGCATGAATCTCAGGCAACCCAGTTGTTTAGGAAACGGGCGGATAATATCCGCCCCTACGTTTGGATGGTATTGTTGCTTAAAGTGTCCTTTATAACAACGGGAACTGCCATTCACGGCAGTTCCCGTTGCGCTGTATCAAAGGCAATTATCCAATGTCGAACAGGCTGGTCTGTTCATACCTGCGCGGGAACTCGTGCAGGTAAGCGAAGCAATCCTCCGGGCGGTACAGCATTCCGTTTTCCCGGCAGATGGTTTGAAACACCGCCGTCAGCCTTTCCGCGTTGGGGCTGGGCAATTCGTAAGCGTTGCCGTAGCGTTCCGCGTACTGGCGCTTCAAGCCGGGGAAATGCCTGTCCAGCGCGGCGTAGTAGTATTCCCGATCGCCCTCCCGGAGGGTGAGACCCATCCCGAAATCAATCACGCCCCTGACGCCCGCGCGGGCACAGGCGTTCAGGACCGCCCGGACGTTTTCCTCGGTGTCGTTGATGAAGGGCAGGATCGGGGTCAGCCACACAACGGTGGGAATGCCTTTTTCCCGCAGGATTTCCAGCACTTCGATCCGTCGGCTGGTCGGGCACACGTTGGGCTCCACGATCCTGCACAGCGCGTCGTCATACGTGGTCAGCGTGATCTGTACCACGCACTTGGCCGTCCGGTTGATTTCATCCAGCAGGTCGAGATCCCGCAGAATCCGGTCGGACTTTGTTTGGATGGCCGCCCCGAAACCATGCCGCAGGATGATTTCAAGGCATTGCCGCGTCAGGCGAAGCTGCTCCTCGCAGTGCATATAGGGGTCAGACATGGAGCCGGTGCCGATCATGCACTTCTGCCGCTTTCCCCGCAGCGCCTGTTCCAGCAGTTCCGGCGCGTTCCGCTTGACCTCGATGTCCTCAAAGGCGTGGGTAAACTGGTAGCACTTGCTCCTGCTGTCGCAGTAGATGCAGCCGTGGGTGCAGCCGCGGTAGATGTTCATGCCATAGTACCCGCCGCTGCCGGTCAGCAGCCCTTTCGCGTCCACGAAGTGCATGGCTTCAGCGCTCCTTCTTTGGAAATGGTTATCATATGATCATTCTCTTCATTGTTCGTGCGTTTACGATAATGGGCACGTTAATCAGTCAGGAGTTAGGAGCGAGGAGATAGGAGTTTTATATAGCCATGCCATAGAACGCTGGTTTGGATTTTCATTCATATTCATTATATAACTCCTATCTCCTATCTCCTAACTCCTCACTTTCTTAGAGTGTCCATGAAAAGCCGACCGAACAGACACATTCTGCTGCTCCTTTTGTCATTCCTGTTCAAAATGCAGGTCGATGGTGCCGTTGCTGGTGCGCACGCTCAGCGTCTTGCGGCCGGGCTGCTGCTTGGGCAGGGAGTTGCGGCCGTTGCTGGTGTGGCTGTCGATGGCCCAATCCTGCTGGGAGCCTGGAAGCGTGCCGCGGATGGAGCCGTTGGAGGTTTTCAGCAGCACCGCCGAAGCGTCGGAGCGCCAGACTTCCACCCGTCCGTTGCTGCTGGCCATGCGCAGTTCGCCCTTGGCGGCGCAGTCCTCGGCCACGACGCCGCCGTTGGAGGACGTGATGGTCAGGTTCCCGAAGGTTTGCAGGTTGCGCCCGTCGATATGGTTGTTGGAGGTGGTCAGGTGCATATCCCCGCCGGACCGCAGGGCGTTGGCTTCGATGCGGCTGTTGCTGGTGCGGCAGGAAAGCCGCTGGCGGCTGCGCACGTTTTTGACCACCAGCCGCCCGTTGCTGGACGCGCAGGTGAGGTTCATGCAGGATAGGTCGCCCACTTCAATGCGGCTGTTGTTCGTTTTCACGTCCACCTCACACAGCGCCTGGCATCCGCTCACTTTCACGGAGGCGTTGGAGGCGTGGGCCAGCAGATCCACCAGCGCGTCCCGGGGCAGGAACAGTTCCACCGTCGGCGCGGACTTGTTCCAGCCCATCCTGATGATTCCGCCCAGCATGGAGAAGGTGAAGCGGCTGCCGCGGTTCACGCTGTTCACCCTCTCCAGCGTCAGCGTGCCGTCGTCCAGGTTCATTTCATAGGGGTCGTCGTCGCAGGTGTAATAGATCAGGGTCAGGTCGTTTCCTTCGCAGGCGGAAACGCGGATGGGCATTTCCCAGGTCAGCAGGCGGATGGCGCGCACCGTGCTCGCCGGGCAGGTGAAGGTTTTCTTTTCGTATTCGCCGTCCATCGTTTCCGTGGTGTGTCGCTGGAAGAAGTCCTTGAACTCCTTCGTGGAATCCACCATGCGCTGCACAGCGTCGGAGATTTCATCGCCGAGTTCCTCCGCGTCAATGCCGCTGTGTTCGGTGCTGGAATCCACCATACGCTCCACCGCGTCGCCCCAATTTTCTGAAACAGGTTCGGGCGGAACCGGGGGTTCCGGGGAAACGGGCGGTTCGGGCGGCGTGACGCTGCCCGCCTTTTCTAAATCCTCAAAGGTGCGCAGCAAACTGCCCGCCAGGGAGGAAAACCGCATGGCCTCGTCCGTCAGACTTTCGTCCCCTTTTTCAACCGTTTCTTCCTTGGGAAAGCTGTCTTCCGCTTTCAGCCGCTCGGCAATGTCCGCCGGGCTTTCCATGGCCGCCACGGCGGAAAGCTCGTCCATCCCGTCCTCCATGCGGTCTTCCACCATTTCCTGATAATAATCCAGAATCGCTTTGCGCTGCTGTTCCGGGATGAAGGACAGCTGATCGGCCAATGTCTCCATATATTCCTTGCAGGTCATTTTCTTTTGCCTCCCTTATTGATGAAGCAGCCCGGCTTCCCAGTTCGCATCAGGGTATAATTCGTGAAGAATGAAATCGAGCAAAGCTCTTTCGGAAAAACTGTTTCCTGAAGTTCATCCGGTGTAAGGCCGGACTGACTTGCCGGATAAATCCAATCATCCTGCTCACGCACTGACGTTCACCTCCGCGATAAAATCATATACTCGTTTCACGTCCGACCATTCCGCCAGGAAGTCGGCAATCCGCTGCCGCCCCTCCGCCGTGATGGCGTAATACTTCCGCAATCGGCTGTTATGCTCCACGCTGTACACCGTCAGGCTGCCCGCCGCTTCCAGCCGCCGCAGCACGGGATACAGCGTGGATTCCGAAAGGTTCATGATCGGCTCGATATCCTTGATCAACTGGTAGCCGTAGGAATCGCCCCGGCTGAGCAGCGACAGGATGCACACCTCCACCATGCCTTTCTTCATTTGAGAATCCATCATATCGCCTCCTCTGCAATACTGCGTATTACGTAAATACTATATAATACATAGTATTATTTGTCAAGCATTATTTTCTGTTTTTATGATATTATGTAACTGGTCAGTTGTATTCAGAAGGAGCAAAGTTCGAAGTTCTAAGTTCAAAGTTCTAAGCCATTAGCTTGTTATCATCGGTACATATGTTTGCAATTTACACGATGTAGGACAAAAATCTTAGAACTTAGAACTTAGAACTCTCCTGACCGCGGCTGAATGGTTACGATATTTTTTTCTTGCGGCGTCCGTCTTTTTTGCAGGAGTTTTGGCCTCATTGAAAGAAATAAAACAATTGGATGAATTTGGGCTTTGGAGGACGGGCGATGAAGATACAGCCTCCGCGGCGCGCGCCGGACGATGAGCAAAGGCTGATGGTGCTTTACAGCCTTTCGCGTTTGGGGCCGTGCACAGAATTGCAGCTATTGCAGTTTCTGTTTGAAAACGATTTGATGAATTATTTCGACATGATGTTTGCCCTGAACGGCCTGTGCGACCGGGGCCAGGCGGTGAGGACAAAGAAAAACGCGGGCTTTCTCTACCAGGCCACAGACGCGGGGGAGGAAGCGCTGGCGCTGTTTGGCGGGCGCGTGCCCAAAAGCCTGCAAACGCTTTTAGCGGAAACGGAAGGGGAATGGAAAGCCCGCTTCCGGCAGGAAACCCAGACCCAGCAGCAAATCGTGCAGACCGACCGGGGAGAATACGAACTGCATGTAAAGGTCGTAGAGCGGGAAATGGACATGATGCGGCTGAGCCTGTCCCTGCCCACAAGGGAGTTGGCCGACAGCCTGGCCAAGCGCTGGCCCGAAAAGGCCGGAAAGGTGTATGACGCCGTGATTCGGATTTTGACGGAGGACGAGCCTTGAACGCATACGCTCTGCTCCTGTGCGGCGGCAGCGGCACCCGCATGGGCGTGAATGAAAATAAAACCCTGCTGAACATCGGCGGCGTACCCGCCATCGTGCGTTCCTTCCGGGCGTTTCAGAAAGCTGCGAAGGGCGTCGTGCTGGTCACGCGGGCCGGAGAGGAAACGCTTTTTTCGGGGGTATTGTCCGCTTATGGCTGCTCGCCGCTGGCGATCGTGCCGGGCGGCGCGGATCGGCAGGCTTCCGCGTATTGCGGATTGAAGGCGCTGCCGGAGGACGCGGACATTGCCCTGATTCACGATGGGGCAAGGCCCTTTGTGACGGAAGCAATCATCCGCCGGGTGATCGACAGCGTGGAACGGTATGGCAGCGGCGTGGCCGCCGTGCCCGCGCGGGACACCATCAAACGGGCGGACGCGGAAGGCCGCGTGCTGGAAACGCTGGACAGGAGCGCACTGTGGCAGATGCAGACGCCCCAGGGTTTCTTCGTGAAGGATTTGCTGGCCGCCCATGCCGTTGCGGCCGCGCGGTATACCGACGACGCGGCGCTCATGGAGGCGGCGGGGCACCCCGTCCGGCTGGTGCTGGGCAGCCCGGACAATATTAAGCTGACTTCGCCGGAGGATGTACGGATGGTGAATGGAATGCTCACGCCCCGGATCGGCACCGGGTTCGACGCCCACCGGCTGGTGGAAGGTCGGGAACTGTGGCTGGGCGGCGTGCTGGTGTCCTATGAAAAGGGATTGCTCGGCCACAGCGACGCCGACGTGGCGCTCCACGCCCTCATGGACGCGCTGCTGGGCGCGGCGGCGATGGGGGACATCGGGAAGCTGTTTCCCGATAAAGACCCGCAGTATAAAGACATTTCATCCATTCTCTTATTAAAAGAGGTAGCACGGCGGCTGACGGACGCGGGCTTCACGGTGGGCAATGTGGACGTGACTATCGTGTGTCAGGCCCCCAAGCTGGCTCCTTATATCCCCGCCATGCGGGAAGCGATTGCGGACGCGCTGGCCGTTTCCGCTTCGCAGGTGTCCGTCAAGGCCACCACCACGGAGCGCATGGGCTACGAGGGCAGCGGCGAGGGCATCAGCGCCCAGGCCACGGCGATGCTGTTTCATTAAGTAAAAAAGGAGGCGGCAAGAAATGAGCGAAAAGATTTATACGTTGGATGAAATCAAAAGAATCGCTTCGCCAATCGCTGCCCGGCACGGCGTCGCCGCCCTGTATCTTTTTGGTTCCTACGCCCGGGGTGACGCAACGTCCCAAAGCGATCTTGACTTCCGTATTGAAAAAGGAAAGATCCGCACCCTGTATCAGCTGGCAGGGTTTGAGATGGAAATGGAAGAGAGTTTTGACAAACACCTGGATGTGCTGACCACGCAAATGCTTTCCGAAAAATTCATGCAAAGCATCCAGCCAGAGGAAGTTTTAATCTATGCCGAAAACTGACGCAATGACGCGAGATCGCAATATTGTTGAACATATTGTTCAGTAATGCGAACAATTGACTGAAACTTTACAGGAAATCAGCTTTGATCAGGAACGTTTTCTTACGAGCCATACCTACCGGAACGCCGTGGCCATGTGCATTTTGCAGATCGGCGAATTGGTGAAGCAGCTTTCGGATGGCTTTGTGAAGGAATATCCTGGTATCCCATGGAAGATGATGGCCCGGACTCGGGATCAATATGCCCATCACTACGGCAATATGGATTTTTCTATGCTGTGGGATACGGCGACCCAGGATATTCCAGGCGTCTATTCATACTGTAAACTCATATTATCTCAAAAGTAACAAAGGAGGACACACACATGCTGCTCAATGGGAATATCTGGCTCGGTACTTCGTCCAAGGGCCCCGTGACCCTGCTTCCCTCCATGGCGAACCGCCATGGGCTGATCGCCGGCGCGACCGGCACCGGCAAAACCGTCACCCTGCAGGTGCTGGCGGAGGGCTTCTCCCAACTGGGCGTGCCGGTCTTTATGGCCGACGTGAAGGGCGACTTGGCGGGCCTGTGCGAGCCCGGACAGGGCAACAGCAAGATCGACAGCCGCCTGGCGGCCTGCGGCGCAGAGCACTTTTCCTTCCGCTCCTGCCCGGTCACGTTCTGGGACGTGTACGGCGAGAAGGGCCATCCGGTGCGCACGACGGTGAGCGAGATGGGCCCGCTGCTCCTGGCGCGGATGCTGGGCCTCAATGAGACCCAGACCGGCGTGCTCCACGTCATTTTCCGCATCGCGGACGACGAAGGGATGCTGCTGCTCGACCTCAAGGACGTGAAGGCCATGCTGGCCTACGTGGGCGAGAACGCCGCCAAGTACACCCTCGATTACGGCAACGTGGCCAAGGCCACTGTCGGCGCGATCCAGCGCGCCATCGCCATCCTGGAAGACCAGGGCGGCAACCAGTTCTTCGGCGAGCCCGGCCTGAACCTGGCCGACTGGTTCTGCCAGGACGAGGACGGCAACGGCATGGTGAACATCCTGGCGGCGGAAAAGCTGTTCCGCAAGCCCGCCATGTACTCCACCTTCCTGCTGTGGATGCTGGGTGAACTGTATGAAATCCTCCCTGAGCAGGGCGACAGCGAACTGCCCCGCATGGTGTTTTTCTTTGACGAAGCGCACCTGCTCTTTGACGACTGCTCCAAGACGCTGCTCGAGCGCATTGAGCAGGTGGTGCGCCTGATCCGCTCCAAGGGCGTGGGCGTGTACTTCATCACCCAGAGCCCCACCGACGTGCCCTCCTCCATCCTGGGCCAGCTGTCCGGCCGCGTGCAGCACGCCCTGCGCGCCTTCACGCCCCAGGAGCAGAAGGTCGTCCGCGCCGTGGCGCAGACCTTCCGCGTCAATCCCGAATTTGACACCGAAGCGGCCCTGACCCAGCTTGCCACCGGCGAAGCGCTGATTTCCTTCTTACAGCAGGACGGCACCCCCGCCGTGGTGGAAAAGGCCACCATCCTGCCGCCCCAGAGCCAGATCGGTATGATCTCCGACGACCTGCGCAAGACCTTCCTGAGCACGGACGCCATCGGCGAAAAGTACGATACTCCCTTTGACCGGGAAAGCGCGTATGAACTGCTCTCCGCCCAGTTCGTGCAGACCGGGGCAAAGCAGACCCAGGTGGTGCGCCCCGTGGCGGCACAGGTGGAGGAAATCCCCGTATCCGCCCAGGTGCAGGCGGCGGAGCCCGTACAGGCTTACCAGCCCATGACCTTCCGCGTGTACAATCCCGTGACCGGCCAGTATGAGGAGCAGGTGATGAGCACGCTCCAGCAGCCGGTGTACCAGCAGCCCGCGCAGCAGACCCAGCCCGTGTATCAGCAGCCTGTCGTCCAGCAGCAGCCGGTGTATCAGCAGGCTCCCGCTTATCCCGTGCCCGCCGCCCAGCCCCAGCAGACCGCCGTGCCTGCCGCGCAGGAGGAAACCAAGCCTGCCGTCAAGGAAAAGAAGCCCGCCAAGAAGCCCAGCGAAATGACCGCCGCGGAGAAATACCTGAACAGCTTCCTCAATTCCGCCACCACCGGCGCGGGCCGCGAGGTGGGCCGTCAGGTCAGCCGCTCCATCCTCGGCATTTTCGGCATCGGGTCGAGCAAGAAAAAGTAAGCAAAAAGATCATTCTGTTTCCAAATATTCGATTGATGAACGCCGGGGCCCACCGCTCCGGCGTTTATCTTTTCATCATATCAATTGGCCCAAACACCGTTTTTGTTTTTTCGCTGCCTTGCGCATTGACAAAAATGGGAGGAAAACGTACAATATAAAAGGGGTGTTATCACCTTATTTTTCCTTTATGTTTTCGAGGTTTTTTATGAAGCATCCGTTGATTGCCGTGCGGTCGGTGAAAGCCGCCGTGATCGGCTCGTTATTGGTAATTGTGCCGTATGCGTTGCTGCTGCCGGGCCGGGACATTTTAGGGCCGCTGCCCGCCGTGTACGCGGTGATGCTGACGGCGATCCTGCTGCCGACGGCCCTGTGCCTGATCACGATGGTCTGCGGCACCGCGCCGATGCTGGTCGCGGTCGGGGCGGCTATGTCCGTGCTGTATACGCTGATGGGCGTGACGGGGTTCGCGCTGTCCGCGCTGTACGTGCTCCCCATCCTCGCCGCGTTCCTCGTCATCATGCGAAGGGAAGTGCCGTTCAAAAAAAGCTGCCCCATCATGATCGGCGTGCATGTGGCGGCGCTGGCGGCGGTGTTCGCGGTGTGCCAAAGGCTGACTGGGGGAGATTTGTACAACGCCGCGGGGAATGCGGTGGCGGATTTCCTGAAGCAATGGGACATGGGCGATTTGCTGCTGTACGAGTTTTACTCCATGGGTCTGATCGACCTGCGGGAGAGCCTGCGGGACAACGCCTTGCAGTCCAGCCTGTACACGTTCGCGCTGTCCGACGCCGCGCGGGAGGACATGCTCCTGTCCGTGCGCACGATGATCACCGGGCAGTTGCAGATGCTCATTCCTAACCTGATCGTCACCCAGAGCATCCAGGGCGGCGTGGCGTGCCTGCTGCTGCCGCTGCGGTTTGGCTATCTGGCGGAGGAAAAACGCGCGTTCCGGCGGGAGGAACCCGTGGGAACGCCGGGCGAAAAGCAGGCGGTGGATTTTCCGACGCTGGACATGCCGCCCTTCCAGACGTGGCATCTGCCCCGCGGCATCGGCTGGCAGGTGGGCGCGGCGCTGGTGGCCGGGTACGTGCTGCGGCTGAGCGGCACGTTCGCCCTGAGGATCGCGGGCATCATGCTCTATGGCGCGGCGTCCAGCGTTTTCGTGATCCAGGGCGCGGCGTTCATCAACTTCATGCAGAAGCAGCGGGGAACGAAGCGGTTCTGGCGCGTGCTGGTGCCGCTGCTGCTGATGACCACGCCGTTCCTCATGTTCATCGGCATCTTTGACCAACTGAATAATGTCCGGGGGCTGCGCAAGCCGCCGGAACCAAAGGAGGATATTTTTCCATGAAAGTGATTTTGCTCGCTGATATCAAGGGTGTAGGCAAAAAGCAGGAAATCGTGAACGTGAGCGACGGGTACGCGCGGAACTTCCTGTTCCCCCGCCGCCTGGCCACCGACGCGACGCCCGGCGCCGCCAAGGAACTGGAAAAGAAGCAGGCCGCCGAGCGCGCCCGCGAAACCGAACGCCGCTTGATTGCGGAAAAGAAGGCTTCCTCCCTGCGGGGCAAGGTGGTCACGGTGGTCGCCAAGTGCGGCAGCCAGGGCCGCCTGTACGGCTCCATCACCGGGGAGCAGATCGCCGCGGCGCTGCTGGCCCAGCACAACGTGGAAGTAGACAAGAAAAAGATCGACATTGGCGAACCCATCCGCACCGTGGGCGAGAGCGAGATCGTGGTCAAGCTCTATCCCGAAATCAGCGCCAAGATGACCTTGAGGGTCACGGGAGGGGAAGCATAAAACAGTTAGGAGATAGGAGTTAGGAGATAGGAGTTTATATAGTGGATGGTATTCATCCTTTGACTTGCAGGAATGCAGTCCATCACGATTAATCTCCTATCTCCTAACTCCTATCTTCTCACTTTAATTTTCATTCTATTACAAAGGAGAATCCGAACATGGACGCTCCGGTTCAATCCTTCGCCCCCATTCCGCCGCACAGCACCGAAGCGGAACGCTCGGTGCTTGGCGCGATGCTGCAAAACGGCGCAGCGGTGTCGGTCGCGCTGGAACTGCTGAACAAGGACGACTTTTACGTGCCCGCGCACCAGGCCATTTTCGAGGCCGGGAAAGCCATTTCCGACCGGCATTCCGCGGTCGACCTGGTGACGATGGACACGGAACTGTCCAACCGCGGCACGCTGGCCGGGATTGGCGGCATTGATTACCTGGTGGAACTGACCCAGTTCGTGCCCACCACCGCCAACATCAAGGACTATGTCCGCATCGTGGCGGAGAAGTCCACCCTGCGGCGGTTGATCGCCGCGTCGGGCGAAATCAGCCAGGCCAGCTATGCCCAGGAGCAGGATCTGCCCCAGGTGCTGGCGATGGCGGAAAAGAAGATTTTCGACATCGTGATGCAGCGCGACGGCGGCGAGGAATTGCAGCACATCCGCGAGGTGCTCACCCGCACCTATGAGCAGATGGAAGACCTGGCCCGCCTCAAGGGCGGCGTCAGCGGCGTGCCCACGGGCTTTTACGCGCTAGACAGCCTGCTCACCGGCCTGCACGGCGGCGAACTGGTGCTGGTCGGCGCCCGCCCGTCCATGGGCAAAACCTCCTTCGCCATCAACATGGCCAGCCACGCCGTGCGCAAGGGCTTCAAGGTGGCGGTGTTCTCGCTGGAAATGCCCCGGGAGCAGATCGCCATGCGTATCCTGTGCGGCGACGCGCGGGTGAACATGCAGCTTGTTCGCAAGGGCCAGCTCAAGGACGAGGACTGGATGAAGCTGGCCCGCACGATCGCGCCCCTGGCTGCCAGCGAAATGTATATCGACGACACCTCCGGCCTCACGCCGGGACAATTGCGTTCCCGCTGCCGCAGGCTGATGATGGATCATGGGCTGGATTTGATCGTGGTGGACTATTTGCAGCTGATGGGCTCCGACACCAAGGCGGAAAGCCGCCAGGTGGAAGTGAGTAACATTTCCCGCAGCTTAAAGGCCATCGCCCAGGAATTGAAGGTGCCGCTGGTGGCGTGCGCCCAGCTTTCCCGCGCCAACGAAAAGCGTGGCGGCAGCGGCATCCGGCCGATGCTGAGCGACCTGCGCGACTCCGGCTCCATTGAACAGGACGCCGACGTGGTCATGTTCCTGCACCGCGAAGCCTACTATAAGCGCGACGAGGAGACCCCGGACAATATCGCTGAGGTCATCATCGCCAAGCAGAGGAACGGCCCCCTGGGCACGGTCAAGCTGGCCTGGCTGGGTGAATATACGCTGTTTGACAATCTGGCCAGTGAAATGTAGTGATGGCATTTTTAGGAAAGCGTCCAAAGGGCTTCCTCTTGAGAGCGATGTCTTCAACTTAAGGTGAAACAATACCAACCAAGAGACTTACAACGAACAACGAACAATGTCATCCCGACCGAAGCGGAGGCGGGAGCCGCAGCGCAGTGGAGGGACCTGAAAGCTGAAATAATATGTTGCTTGATTGACGGCGTTACTCACAGGTCCCTCCACTACGCTGCGGCTCTCGCCTCCGCTTCGGTCGGGATGACAATATGGGATGGTTGAAAAATGTTACTTAGTTCATATCGAAAAGTGTTTTCTTAAATTGACGACATTGACCTGCCAGGGGAGGCTTTTGGCTGTATTTTTTACAGTGGAATAGAACAGCGAAATAATTACTGTGTGATATACAGAAACCGCCTCCCGAGGTTCGGAAGAATCCGGGAGGCGGTTTGGCTTTCCATGGAATTATTTCAGTGGAATCACGACGTCTTCGGAAAAAATGCGGTTCAAGTCCGGGTCAGGGGATTCGGGGACTTGGTAGGGAAATTCGTCCCTGTCAAAGGCGAAATGAAGCTCTCGGGGGATTACCTTCATCCCGCCCCAGGCGTAGTCAATTTCCGTGTAGTAGTTTCCATCTTCATCCTGGCTGGCCCCGTTCCAGTTGCCTTCGCCCTCCATTTCCAGAAATTCGACCAGGCTTCCGTTTTCATCCAGCAGCGCGGGATAGCCGTAGCGTTCCGCCAGGGCCAGCGCCGCTTCCGGGGTGTTTTCGTTGGGATATAGCCGTAACTCAATCAGGGTGGACAGGGGCGAGAGCGCGCACTTTTCCACCTTCACCCGGCAGTCGGGCAG
>CADAKE010000057.1:881-7531 GCA_902788445.1 uncultured Eubacteriales bacterium | reverse complement strand
TTCATCTGGGTGGGATACATGGCCGTCTGGTGATAGGCGGGGTACGCGCCAAATTCCTCCGGCACCAGATAGCGGTTCTGCTCTTCCTCCATCAGCATCTGGCCGCTGGCGTCCACCACGGTATACCCTTCCTGATACCAGTACCGCGCGTCCATCTGGAAGGGGTGGGCGATGGTCAGCCCGGCTTTCTGAATCTGCTCCCGGCGATAGCTGAAATCCTCTTTGCCCCCGTAGTTGCTGTTTTCATCTATGCCAAACACCGCGTCGTAATCGTACCACATCCAGGGGTCGCACACCACCATCGGCCTCTCCGGGCGCTGCACGGTGAACACCGCTTCACCCTGGATGACGCCGGTATATTGCTTTTCCAAGGCGCGGGCAAGGCAGCCGCCGCCGACGGGATTCCGCTCGGCTCCCGCCACGTCGATACGGAAAATGTCAGGCAGCCATTGGTTCTCCAAACTGCCGAACTCCATGCCGATCCAGTCCCCCTCCAGGTACACTCCGTCCAGCGTGACCAGGGCCAAATCATCTGGCTTTTGATTTTCCACAGTGAAGGACAGCGCCAGCCGGTCGCCATCGAACACCAGGCTGTCCAAATCCACCCGGATGTTGTCCGCTTCGGCGGAATATTCCATGTGCTGCGCCATGTTTCGTAATTGTTCGGGCGGCCGCCGCCGATCAACAGCGTCAGCAGCAGGGCAATCACAACGACAGTTGCCGGTCTGATCAGTTTCTTGGTTTTCATATTCGTCTTTTCCTCCAATGCTTGTTCCAGCCGCAGATGCGCCGTGTCCGGCACGGAGGGGTAAACGGAATCAAAGCGAATGCCGTTCATTGTTCCTCCTCCTTTAACATCTGCTTCATTTTTTTGAGTCCTTCCCGGATGCGGCCCTTGACCGTGGTTTGGGGCAGGGTGAGCATCCGCGCGATTTCCGGCACCGACCAGCCGCTCAGGTGATGCAGCGCCACGCACAGCCTTTGCTTTTCAGGCAGGGCTTCCAGCGCGGCCTGCACATCCAAATCCTTTTGCTGTTCCGGCGCGGGCTGGGTGTCCATGAGCGGTTCTTCCTTTCGCCTGCTTTGCTTCCGCTGTATATCCCGCACCGCGTTGACGAGGATGCGCATGAGCCAGGGCTCGAACAGCGCTTCGTCCCGCAGGGCGGGCAGCTTCCGCCACGCGGCGAACACGGCGTTTTGCATGGCGTCGGCCGCGTCAAAATCGTTTTTCAGCATGGCCCGGGCGGTGCGGTACATCCGCCCCTCCATCCCGCGCACGCGCCGGTCAAATTCCGCTTCGGTCATTGTCGATCAATCCTTACTGAAAACATGTTTTCATCTGTATAGACGCTTTGTACAGGCCATTCGATCAATGGATGGAAAGAATCCTGAATGATTGACCCTTCAAAAAGAAGCGATTCACCACAAACAGAGAATAATAAAGAAAAATCGAAAGAATAAATGGGAATATTTCACCACAATTCAGAAAAATTCATATGAAAAATGGGAACGGATTGTTTTTGAAATTGAATCAAAAACAATATTGATGAACAATCTTTTCATATGCTATAATACATAAAAGCAGCGCGGTACGCAAGAGAGAATGGAGGAAACGGTATGAATCTTTTGACCCCGCCCATGGGCTGGAACAGCTGGAACACCTTTGGCGCGAACATCTCCGATGAACTGATCCGGGAAACCGCCCGGGTGATGAAGGAAAAAGGGTATCTGAAAGCCGGGTATAACTACATCGTGATCGACGACTGCTGGAGCCTGAAGGAGCGCGACAGCGAAGGCCGCCTGGTGCCTGACCCGAAGAAGTTCCCCCACGGGATGAAAGACCTGGCGGATTATGTGCATTCCCTGGGCTTCAAGTTCGGCATGTACTCCTGCGCCGGGGTGCAGACCTGCGCGGGCTATCCCTCCTCCTACGACCATGAGTTTGTGGACGCCCAGACCTTCGCGGACTGGGGCGTGGACTACCTGAAATATGACTTCTGCAACTTCCCGGCCAGCGGCGACGGCAAAAACCGCTACGCCACCATGTCCATGGCCCTGCGGGCCACGGGCCGCGACATCCTGTTCGCCGCCTGCAACTGGGGCACCGACGCGCCCTGGCAGTGGATGAAGTCCATCGGCGTGCACATGTACCGTTCCACCGGCGACATTCAGGACAACTTCAAGTCCTTCTCCAGCATCGCCCGGTCACAGCTGGACAACTTCTGCATGAGCGGCCCCCAGTGCTTCAACGACATTGACATGCTCACGGTGGGCATGTACGGCAAGGGCAACGTGGCCCTGGGCGAAGCCTGCACCGACGCCGATTACCAGACCCAGTTTGCCCTGTGGTGCCTGCACGGCGCGCCGCTGATGCTGGGCGGCGACGTGCGGAACATGAGCGAATTTTCCGAAAAGCTGGTGCTCAATCCCGGCCTCCTGCGCATCAGCCAGGACGCGGAATGCCGCGTGCCATACCCCGTGTACCGGGGCCGGGTGCTGAATACGGAATACGATCCCGAAACCGGGAGCTGGTGGCATGAGTATCCCGATGCCGGGCTGACCCTGTTCAAGCACATGAGCCATGGCGAATTCGCCGTGGGCTACTTCAACTTCGCCCCCAAGTCCGGCGAACTGCCCTTCATCTTTGCCGACGCGGGCCTGCCTTACGGCAGCGGCTTTGGGCTGCAATTGACCGACGCCATCACCGGCGAGGATTTGGGCGTACATCGGGATTATTACCACGTTATGCTCCCCGCCCACGGCAGCCGCGTGCTGCTGGCGAAGATCGTACCCGTATGACTTTCTCGTGCGTTGCCTGCGGACGGCCCGTCACCCGCGACGAAATCGCCGTGACGAAAAAGCTGATCAACCGGGGGATGACAGCGTTTTACTGCGTCCCCTGCCTGGCCGCTTACTTTGAAGTGAAGCCGGAAGATATATTGGAAAGAATCCGGTACTTTCGGCAGATGGGCTGCACGCTGTTTGACCCGGTCGGGGATATGAGAGAAAAGTGACAGACTGAAGAAGGAGAGGAAGCATATGAATTTTTCTGAATTGACGGCGTATGTGGACAGCATTCCCGCCCTCGGCGTGCCGGGGTGCGACATGGCGGTGTATCAGGATCACAAGCAAATCTACCGCCACAGCGCGGGCTTCCGGGACGCGGCGAAAACCCAGCCCGTGAAAGCGGACGACACCTATTGGCTCTTTTCCTGCTCCAAGCTGTTCACCACCTGCGCGGCCATGCAATTGATCGAACAGGGCAGGATGAACCTGGACGACCCGGTGAGCGATTATCTGCCCGCCTACAAGAATTTGACCGTGAAGGATGGGGACACGGTTCGCCCCGCCAAACGGGCGATGACCATCCGGCACCTGATGAGTATGCAGAGCGGCCTCAACTACAACCTGGAAGCGCCGCATGTTGTGGCGATCATCAAAGAAACCAAACGCCAGGCCACCACCCGCCAGATCGCGGACGCGCTGGCCAAGGAACCCCTCGAATTTGACCCCGGCGAAAACTTCCTCTACAGCCTCAGCCACGACGTGCTGGCCGCGGTGATTGAAGCCGTGTCCGGGAAAAAGTTCTCTGAATACCTGAAAGAAAACATCTATGCGCCGCTGGGGCTGAACACCATGTCCTTCACCCTCACGCCCGAGCTGAAAGCGCGGCAGGCGGTGCAGGTGATGCACCATGAGGACGACACCTTCACCCCAATGGACCCGGACGACAACTGGTTCCACTTTACACCCAACTATGAGAGCGGCGGCGCGGGCCTGATCGGCGACGTGCACGACCTGATTACTTTCCTGGACGCCATCGCCTGCGGCGGCTCTTCTGTCGATGGCAAGCAAATCCTGTCACCCGAAATGATTCAGCTTTGGAGCGCGAACCAGCTTGGCCCCAAGAGCCGCCAGTCCTTTGACGCCTGGAAGCGCCTGGGTTATTCCTACGGCCTGGGCGTGCGCACCCGCGTCACCATGGAACCGCTCGGCGGACGGGGCCAGATGGGCGAATTTGGCTGGGACGGCGCGGCCTGCTCCTATGCCATGATCGACCCGGTCAACCATCTGTCCGCTTTCTTCGCTATGCACGTGCGCTCCTTTGTCTATGCCTACGACGTGATCCATCCCAAACTGCGGGATTTGGTCTATCAGGGGTTGGGAAGCAATGGGTGATTTGGCTCTTTCAAGGGCGCTTTACTCAGATAGGAGTTAGGAGAGAGAAGATAGGAGATTATAGCCTTTCCCAAATTTTGAATGAGAAAACAAGCCAAAAGCCTTTCCCTGGCATGGCAATGTTGTCAATTTAAGGTGAAACAATACCAGCCAAGAGACTTATATCGAACAACTAACACTGTCATCCCGACCGAAGCGCAGCGGAGTGGAGGGACCTGAGTGAAACACGTCAAGTCAAGCAATGTTATACCCAGCTTTCAGGTCCCTCGACTACGGTTCGCGTCCCGCTCACCTTCGCTCGGGATGACAAAATGGGGGCTGGTTGAAAAATCTCTTTGTCAATTTCTTTGCTATTTTTCTTTAATTGACAACATTGCCTGCCAGGGGAAGGCCTTTGCACGCTAATTTGACTAAGGACTATATTTATCTCCTATCTCCTATCTTCTAACTCCTATCTTGATGATTTAAAGCGTCCTCATTACTCACATAGACATAGAGGCGTATCAGGATGACAGAACGGTTATATTATGACGACGCATATCTGACGGAATTTGACGGCGAAGTAGCAGCGGTTCGGGCCGACGGCTGGGCGGCGCTGAACCGCTCGGCGTTTTATCCCACCTCGGGCGGACAGCCCTTTGACACGGGCACATGGACGGTTGGGGAACGGGTTCTCCATGTGGAAGACGTGGAAGTGGAGGATGGGGTGGTCTGGCACAAGCTGAACGGGCCGGTCAGCGTGGGGGAGAGCGTCCACGGCAAAGTCGACTGGGAGCGGCGCTTTGACCACATGCAGCAGCACGCGGGCGACCATATGCTGGCGGGCGCGGCGTGGCAGCTGTTCGGCGGCGTGACCATCGGCCTGCACCTGGGAAAAGAAAACAGCACCATCGACATGACCCTTCCGGACGGACGCACGCGCCTGACCCCATCGGAAATCGAAACCCTGGAGGACACCGTCAACCGCCGCGTGCAGCAGGACGACCCCATCCGCTGCTGGTTCCCGACGGCGGAAGAATTGGAAACCCTGCCCGCGCGGAAAAAGCCGACCGTGAAGGAACATGTGCGCATCGTCGCCATGGGAGACTATGAGATGGTGCCCTGCGGCGGCACGCACCCCAGCACCACCGGGCAGATCGGCCCCGTCAAGATCCTTTCCTGCACGCCGTCGCGCGGCAACATGCGGCTGTGCTTCGTGGCGGGAATGCGGGCGGTACGCCTCTTGCGGCAGGCGTATCAGTGCGCGGGCGACATGGCGGCGGCGGTGTCGGCGGACTTTGACACCGCCTTGGACGCGCTGACCCGGGAACGCGAAGCCGCGGCGGACGCGCGAAAAGAATTGAAGGAACGCGTCGCGCAGGCGGCTTTGGAAATCATTAAGGCTTCCAAGCAAGGCAATGTTTACGCGGCGCACCTGCCCTTTGCCGACCATGACACGCTGCTCAAAGCGGCTTCGGAATTGACCAGGGAAACGGACGCCGTCGTCCTGCTCTCCTGCCCCAAGGGGGACAGCCGGATGCTGGTGTTCGCCCGCGGAAAAGATGCCAGGCCGGACATGGCGCAATTGCTCCGGGCTTCCGGCGCGCGGGGCGGCGGCAAGCCCGATATGGCCCAGGGCAGCAGCCCGGACGAGGACATATTGAAAAAAACTATTAAACTCATGACAAAATAGAAATTTTGGAATTTACTCTATTTATCGTTTTTCTTTTGTACCTGTTGGCTGGCTTTTTTCCGAATTGCTCACAATACTGGAAAAGACGCAAAAAAGTAAGGAATTGTCCGGTGATTCCGCTGGAAAAATCGTTGACAATCCCTTACTTTTTGTGATAATATAGTATAGTTGGCTGTAATATGCAGTCAATGCTCTTCTTTTGTCGGCTTCGGAGGGATGGAAAGGCATGCCCGAACGGCTGAAAAAACGCGAAATGCGCGTGGTGGGCGCGCGGCAGGCGCTGCGCGCGGTGAAGGAAGGACGGGCCGAAGTGGTGTTTGTGGCCATGGACGCCGACTCCCGGCTTCGCCAGCAGGTGGAAGAGGCTGCCCGCGAAAGCGGCGCGGCGCTGCAACTGATCGCCACCATGGAGGAACTGGCCGCCCTGTGCCGGGTGGACGTTCCGTCAGCTGCCGCCGCCGTATTAAGACCCGTGGATTCAAGCACTGAGCGCTCTAACTCGCCAGATGCGTCGAAGGCTGGCTAAGCTTTCGACTACAATCCGCAGAACCGGCTCCGCCGGTTCGAGGAGAAAATTTCCGGAGCATCTTTGATGCGGGAGGAAATTTTCATTCCTCTCAGATTTTCCGGCCGTGACGCGCGGCGTCACAGGAAAATCTGCAAACCCAATCAAATGGACTTGTCCATTTGATTGGCTAAAGTTTGACTATATACCTCCGAGGGTTGCGGGGGTGTTATAGGAGGAGACCGTAAACCCGGCTCCGAAATATATAGGAGGTGCTTCCATGCCAACGATCAA
>CADAKE010000057.1:0-855 GCA_902788445.1 uncultured Eubacteriales bacterium | reverse complement strand
GTTTGACTATATACCTCCGAGGGTTGCGGGGGTGTTATAGGAGGAGACCGTAAACCCGGCTCCGAAATATATAGGAGGTGCTTCCATGCCAACGATCAACCAGTTGATCCGCAAGGGAAGAGAAAAGGTTGTCAACAAGTCAACCGCGCCCATCCTGCAAGGGTGCCCGCAAAAGCGCGGCGTGTGCCTGAGCGTGAAAACCACCACGCCCAAGAAGCCGAATTCCGCTCTGCGCAAGATTGCGAGAATCCGCCTGACCAATTCCATCGAAGGTACCTGCTACATTCCCGGAATCGGTCATAACCTGCAGGAGCACTCCGTCGTGCTCATCCGCGGCGGCCGTGTGCGCGATCTGCCCGGCGTCCGTTACCACATCATCCGCGGCGCGCTGGACACGGCTGGCGTTGCCAAGCGCAACCAGGGCCGCTCGCTCTACGGCGCCAAGCGCCCCAAGAAATAAGAACCTGTCGCCATCAATTCTGGGCCGCTGCCCGGGCGTGAAGAAAAGGTATGGAACCGCCGGCGGTTGGAACATCCGCCAGCAGGCCGCCCACATCCGCCGCCCCGCACCAAACGATGGAACAGCATGATGCTGACATGCTGCGGTCGGCCCGATGGGATAGGATCAATCATCTGAGGAGGGAACTACATGCCCCGTCGTGGATTTATTCCCAAGCGCGAAGTGCTCCCCGATCCTGTATATGGAACGGTTGTAGTCACCAAGCTCATTAACCAGATCATGCTCGACGGCAAGCGCGGCGTGGCCCAGCAGGTCTGCTACCAGGCGTTCGAGACGATCAAGGAAAAGACCGGCAAAGAGGCCAACGAAGTGTTCCAGCAGGCGCTGAACAACGT
>CADAKE010000056.1:12024-22706 GCA_902788445.1 uncultured Eubacteriales bacterium | reverse complement strand
GTGTCGGCGTCGTTCAGGGCCGCGCCGATGGCGGAAATTGCTTCTTCCATCTCAGGCTGTTCGGAAACCTTCAGGCCGTTGAATTCCTCGTCCGCGTCCTGGGGCTTATATTGCAGCTCCAGCCTGGTGTTGGGGGCGGCGGGTTCTTCCTCGGGCTGAGGTTCGGGTTCCGGTTCGGGCTCGACAACCTCGATGGCGGGAATCTCGAAGGTTTCGCGGCTGAGTTCCTCGCCGCACACGGTGCAGTAAACCGCCATGTCATAGCTGCCGGGGATTCCTTCCTGGGCAGGCACTTCGTTTTCACGCACGGGATCGCCGGGGGTGTGGGGCAGCTTGCTGCCTTCGTCCACGATGGTGTCGGACTTGCCGCAGGCGTTGTCGCACTTGGCAGTCTTGGTGCCGTCCTCGGTGCAGGTGGCGTTGCCGTCGCTCACATAGTTGGTGAAGCTGTGGCCCAGCGCGGTGCCTTCCTTGGTGCGGGTCGGGCCTTCCTTGCCGCAGGAGCAGTAAGCGGTTTCGGTGCCGTCCTGGGTGCAGGTGGCGTCGTTGTTGTAGCGCCAGTCGCTGTAGTCATGGGTGTGGATATCCAGGCCCAGCAGCATCGCGCCGCCGCGGAGCATCTTCATCAGGAAGCTCTCGCCGTCCTTGCTCAGGCTGTCCACGGAGGTGAGGGATTCCTTATTATTGTTGTTGTAGTAGATGCCGTTGAGCTCTTCTTCATCCTCCAGCGACACGGCGACCTTCACGTTCTCGCCCTCCTGGGCGGTGTTGTAGGTCTTATCGCCGACGCGGACGGTATTTCCCTTCTCCGTGCCGACCGTGATCTTGTCAACGAATTCTTCCGCGACCTTCACGATGTAATTGATCGCGGCTTCGATCTGCTGGGACTTTTCCTTGCTGTATTCGATGCCGGTTTGACCATAATATTCCTCTCCGGTTTCCTCATGCGTCATCTTTTCCCATTTTGCGTTATAAGCGCGGACGATTTCGCCGTCCGAGTTGGGCTTCACCGCCCACATGGTCAGGCCGACGGAGGATTTCACGTTTTTTTCATCCTGTTCTTCTTCAGGGCCGTCCAGGAAGTTTAACCAGATGGGCGTAGCGCCGTCGCCAGCGGACAACGTGCCGGTGGCGGTCACGTTGATCGCGCCGCCATACCGAGCGGTCAGGTTCAGGGCGTTGGGGCCTTTGCTGCCCGTCGCCGTCACATCGCCGTCGGCGGTAATATTGACGGTGGACCCTTCCGACGCATCAGCCAGGATACCGATGGCCGTCCGCCAGGCTTCTTCGCTGGCGGCGGCGGTGGCGGTCACGCTGCCGGTCTTGATATTCACATTGCCGGCGACCGGAGTCCAGCTGTCCGTGGCTTCGTCATATTCCCAATTCTCGTAGGCGCTTGCCCGCACGCCGACGGCCTCAACCTCCGTATTCCCGCCGACGATATTCGCGGAAACGTCTCCCGCCTGAACGGACACTTCGCTGCCTTGCGCGGTTGTGTTGACGCCCGTGGTAACGGCGGTGCTGCCGTCGTTTTTGTTTTCATTGTTGGCGACGACGTTCCCCACTGTGATGTCGATCTTGGTGTTCGTCACGTTGGCTCTGCCGATTACGCCGTTCACATAAGTGCGGCTGTAGTCTTCCCCTGTAATTTCCGTGGTTTTCAATTCGGCGGTCACGTTCCCGGCGGTCAGCTTGCGGTCCGTGTCTTCCAGGGCGTTGTTCAGAAACCGGACGTTTGCGCCAATCGCTTCGGATTGGTTTCCGCCTTCCACGGTCACGTTAATGTCCTTCGCGGTCACTTCGCTCTGGCCGCCCATGCCCGTTTGCAGGATGCCTGCGGCATACGCCCTGTCGCTTTCATCCGTGGCGTTGATCGTGATGTTTCCCAGCTCGGCGGTGGCCTTGTTGTCTTTTGACCCGGAGGAATACACGGAGATGCCATACGCGTCAGTATTGCCCTCGGCTTCCACCGTTATGTCGCCGGTTTTCACCGTGCCTTCGCCCAGGGCTTCCCGCCCATCAACCACGGCGTCCGATACGCTCAGGTAAGCGCCGGACGCGTAGCCTCTTTGGCCTTTCACGGTGACGGAAACGTCCTTCGCGGAGGACGCCACTTTGCTGCCGTTCGTCGAGACAAAGACGCCCCTGGCGTTGACGTAATTCTGCTGCTCCGGGTCTTCCGCTTTCACCGTCACATTGCCCGCGCTCACGCTGACAGTGGAATTCAGGGTGCCGGAGTTCGCATTAATACCGGTGGCGTTGTAGCTGGAGCCGAGAGCCCCTTCCACGGGCGATGCGTTTGCCGTCACGTCGCCAGCTTTTACGTTGCGTTCAATGCCTTCTTTGCTATCCGATTCGTTTGCGCCGCTCGTCTGCGCGCTGATACCGGTGGCGGTGGAATTGCGATTGGTTTTTCTTGTAATTTTATTTCCGTCTTCATCTACCTCGCCGGTTTCAACTGCGTAGGTGATGTTGACGCCCTGGGCGTTCGCCTCCACGTCCTTCGCTTCCACGTTGATCTTGCCGGCGTTGCCAAAGAGCGTGATGCCCACGGCGCTGGCATAGCTGTTTTGGGCCGTGGAATTTGCGCTCACGTTGCCGTCAACGTTAATTTGGACGGTGCCGCTTCCTTCGCCGTAGGATTGGGAACGCGAAGTGATGCCCTGCGTGTTCGCGCTGATGTTGTTCAGCTGTTCAATGATCGGCACCTCATAATCAATTCCACGCTCGGTTTTGTTAACGGCGGTTACGTCCTTGACGTTTGCCGTCACGCTGATGTCCTTGTCAATGGTTTCTGCATTGATTGAAATGGGCATCACATATCCGCCGGAGCGGGATTCGGAAAGCGCCCCAGTATTGAGCGTGATGGATTCGATGTCAGCAAGCGGATTGCCGTCCTCGTCCACCAACGAGATTGCCCCGTCCACCCAAACCGAACCGAAGCGAGCGCCGTCACTTTCGTGGGTGTTCGCGTAAGCAAATTCAAGGTCGTCTTCAGTTGTTACAGTCACGTCTTTGCCGTCCACAGTATACACTGGGATGGCGGCCAGGGCAGGAGCCCATTGCAGCGCCAGGATCATGGCGATCAAGAGCGCCAGCAGCTTTTTCAGCGTCTTGCTCATTTGCGTTTTACCCCCTCCAAGCTATAATTTGGAAGATTTTTTCTTCCGGCTTTGGATTATGTAAAAATTTTACCAGTAAAATATTACGTTTTTTTTACGGGGGGGGGGTAAATGTTAATTATCATTACAGCTTTGTTACACTACATTAACACTTCACGAGAAAGTGTGCGATTGTGGCTGCGCGATGTTTTGACCTGGGGTTGGATGCGGAGCAGGCTACATAAATAAAATGGAGCAGCCCATGAGAGGCGCTCCACGAAAAAGGGGCAGGGGGGGGTCATGCCGCGCGGGTATAATCCACCACTATCAATTCCTGAGCCATGCGTTTGGCCATGGCGGTCAATTGCTCCAATTGCTGAACCACGTCGCCGGTGTAGAGGATTTCGTCGCATTCCCGGCATTTATAGCAGGGAATATTGCGAATGACCAGCAGACAGCCGTTTTCCAGCTCCACGGCTTCTGTGTTGCGGCTATGGTAAGCGTCCCGTCCGCACTTGATGCATTTCATACGCCTTTGTTCCTCCTGACGCGCAGACCTGAAACAGTCAACTTCATCTTTCCTTATTATATGCGAATCCGGGTGGATTTACAATCAGAACTTTTTTACATACATGGCGAACGTATAAGTTACGAAAGGGCTGCAGATTGCTCCAAAAGCCTTCCCCTTGAGGGCAATGTTGTCAATTTAAGAAAACACTTTCCAATATGAACCAAGTAACATTTTTCAACCATCCCCCCTTGTCATCCCGACCGAAGCGGAGGCGAGAGCCGCAGCGTAGTGGAGGGACCTGAAAGCTGAATATTATGTTGCTTGATTGATGGCGTTACTCACAGATCCCTCCACTACGCTGCGGCTCTCGCCTCCGCTTCGGTCGGGATGACAGTGTTCGTTGGTCGTTATATGTCTCTTGGTTGGTATTGTTTCACCTTAAGTTGACGACATTGCCCTCAAGGGGAAGCCTTTTGAGGCTACCTTTTCCGCTTTGCGATTTAAAGTGTCCTATCATGATCCAACTGAACAATTACTTTGCCGTTTACTATATGTTACGGCAGCGAGCGAAGAAACGCTTCCTTGATTTCGTCCAGGCGGCCGTAGTCCATGGCGTCGATGTAGAAGCGCTCCAGCGCGTCGTGGCGCGTCTTGGCCTGGGCCAGGGCTTCGATGGCCTGGTTGCGCATCAGGTCGAAGGCCGCGCGGTCAAAGGCCAGGCGCGAACCCTCCCTGCGCAGCGCGCCCGCGTCAAAGGCGGGGGAGAACACCGTCGCGTCCGTCAGCACGGCGGTGGTGAAGCTGGCGCCGCCGACCGTCAGGTGCGCCAGCCTGCCCGCGTCCAGCGGGTCGTGGTAGGCCGCGCGGGCAAGGCCCCGGCGCTCCGCCGCCTCCCAGACGGGACGGAGGATGCAGTCCGCGTCAAAGCCCCACGGCGCGTCCAGGCAGTAGGTTGTTTCAGCCATGACCGCTTCCAGCTGCTGCAATACGCCTTTCCAGGTGACGGCCTGGGCGAAGGCGTGGGTTTCCCCGCCGGGCTGCGCCGCGGGCAGGAGCGACACCCATTCCCGCTGCAAGGTTTTCTTTTTGTTCTCTGGCAAAGCGCTGTCGTACACCGCCGCCGCGTCGAGCCACAGCGATTGCGCGGCCTTTAAATAGCGGTACGCCTGGGCGTAGCAGGCGGAGATTTCCTGGTTCAGTGCGGTGATTTCCCCGGCCTGCGCGGCCAGCGCTTCCTCGTCCAGGCACGCCCCCAGGTTCAGGATGCCGTCCTTCGCTCCCGGCGCGACGGGGTCCACGATGTGGGGCGCGGTGCCGTCCAGGATCAGGAACCCCGCTTCGGGCACCAGCACGGCGTCAAGGCTGTCCGGGTCGCCGGAGCAGTGGTAGTACCCCACCGCCAGGCCGCGCTTTTCATAGTGCTTTCCCACCTTGCCCATCAGCGTGCTTTTGCCCACGCCCGGCCCGCCTTTTAAAATCACCGTGCGTTCGGCCTGCCGCCGCAAATCCTCAAAGAACCCCACGAACCCCGCCGCCGTGTTGCCGCCCGGGAACAGATGCCAGGTACGCGCCATATGGATGCCCTCCTTTATTATGTCCTGCGGAATCATCCATTCCTATGCGCGGCGGATGAAAATTATCCCTCCCTTGCGCGCGGGGGAAATATCCTGTATAATAAGAAGGAAGCATCATTCGTTGGAGGGCGTATTATGGCCGTTGATTCCCAGCAGGCAGACGGGCTGGAAGCCGTGATCGAATCCACCATTTTCCGCAACGAGGAAAACGGCTATTCCGTGGTGGAAGCCCGCGCGGGGCGGGACAAAGTCACCGTCGTCGGCACGCTGCCCGCGCTGGCCGCGGGGGAGCAGGTGCTCCTGTCCGGCGCGTGGGTGGAGCATCCGCAGTACGGCAGGCAATGGAAGGCCACGGGGTGCGAGATCCGCAAGCCCACCACGCTGCTGGGCATCGAGCGGTACCTGGGCTCCGGGCTGATCCACGGCGTCGGGCCCTCCACGGCAAAGATGATCGTGCAGGAGTTTGGAAAGCAGGCTTTGAACGTTTTGTCCGAGCACCCCGAACGCCTGACCGAAGTGCCCGGCATCGGCAGAAAGCGGGCCGAGCAGATCGCCAAATCTTACCTGGATCAGTACGGCGCGCGGGAGGCCATGGTGTTTTTGCAAAGCTACGGCGTGCCGTCCTCCCTGGCGGTCAAGATCAGCAAGTATTACGGGGCCAGCGCTCAGCAGAAAATCCGGGAGAACCCCTACCGCCTGATCGACGATATCGAGGGCGTGGGCTTCCTGACCGCCGACCGCATCGCCCTGTCCCTGGGCATCCCGCAGGACAGCGATTACCGCCTGAAAGCGGGGGTGAAATACGCCTTGCAGGAAGCGGCGGGCGGCGAGGGGCACACGTACCTGCCCCGGGATATGCTCTTGCAGCGGGCGGCGGAGGGCCTGCGGGTTTCCGGGGAACTGCTGCTGCACCAGCTGGACAGCCTGCTGTTCAGCCGGGAGATCGTCGCCATGGATGTGGACGGGCAGGACGCGCTGCTGCTGAGCCAGTATTTTTACGCCGAAAAGGAAATCGCCCGGTATTTGAAGCTGCTCATGGGCGCGGCGCAGACCGCCGTCCAGGACGCCGTGGAGCAGGATATCCGGGATTTTGAACGCTTCCACCGCATTCATTTCAGCGACAACCAGCGCTTGGCGGTGTCCGAAGCGGTGCGCCGGGGCGTGGTGGTCATCACCGGCGGGCCGGGCACGGGCAAAACGACGATCATCAACTGTATGCTGTCCCTGCTGGGCAGCGGCGTGCTGCTGGCCGCGCCCACGGGCCGCGCCGCCAAGCGCATGAGCGAGGCCACCGGCCATGAGGCGAAAACCCTCCACCGCCTGCTGGAATACAACGGCGACGAGGGGCACTTTCAACGCGACGAGCAGAACCCGCTGGACTGCGCCTGCGTGATCGTGGACGAAATGAGCATGGTGGACGTGTTCCTGATGCGCAGTTTGCTGCGGGCGCTCAAGCCCGGCACGCGACTGATCATGGTCGGGGACGCCGACCAGCTTCCCTCCGTCGGCGCGGGCAACGTGCTGGGCGATATCCTGCGCAGCGGGGCCATTCCCTCCGTGCGGCTGACTGACATTTTCCGCCAGAGCGAAGAGAGCCTGATCGTGCTCAACGCCCACCGCATCAACCACGGCGAAGCGCCCATCCTGAACCAGAAGGGCAGCGACTTTTTCTTTGAGCGCCGCGCGCAGCCCGACGCCGCGGCGGAGGCCATCGTGGGCCTGTGCGCCAGCCGTCTGCCCGCGTTCCTCAAATCGGATGACCCGGCGCGGGACATTCAAGTCCTTTCGCCCACCAAGAAAACCGGCGCGGGGGTGTATCAACTGAACAAAATGCTCCAGGCCGCGCTGAACCCGCCGTCCCGGATGAAGCCCGAAATCCATTACGGCGAAACCGCGTTCCGGCTGGGCGACAAGGTGATGCACGTCAAGAACAATTACCAGCTTGCCTGGAAGGCCGACGACGGCGCGGAGGGCGAGGGCGTGTTCAACGGCGACGTGGGGTTTATCTCCAAAGTGGATACCGACGACCGCGTCGTCACCGTGCGCTATGACGATGAGCGCGCCGTGGAATACGATTACCAGCAGTTGGAGGAATTGGAGTTGGCCTACTGCCTGTCCGTCCACAAAAGCCAGGGCAGCGAGTTCCCCTGCGTGGTGATGCCCGTGGTGGGCGGCCCGCCGCGCCTTTTGACCCGCAACCTGTTTTACACCGCCCTGACCCGCGCCCGGAAGCTGGTGGTGCTGGTGGGGCGCGAGGACGCCATCGCCGCCATGGTGCGAAACAACCATATCGCCGCAAGGTTTACCACGCTCCGGCAGAGGCTGGAGGAGGAAGCGAGATAGAAGGCAGGAGGGAGAAGGTAGGAGATTGGAGATAGAAGATAGAAGATAGAAGATAGGAGATAGGAGATAATGCCTAATGCCTAATGCCTAATGCCTAATGCCTAATGCCTAATGCCTAATGCCTAATGCCTATTGCCTAATCCCTATTCCCTGAATGGAGAAATGAACATGACACTGAGAATTGGACAATTTACAGACACCTTTCTTCCCGTCGTGGACGGGGTGGGCCGGGTGGCCCTGGCCTATTCGGAAACACTGTGCAAGATGGGGCACCAGGTGACGGTGGTCACCCCGATGTACGACACCGGCTATCGGGGCGGCTATCCCTTCGAGCTGGTGGACTTCGCCGCCCGGAACGTGCCGGGCATGAAGCAGTACAAAACCGGCGAAGCGCCCTGGGACCCGCATTACCGCAGGCGGATGCGCATGATTCCGCTGGATATCGCCCACGCCCACAGCCCCTTCACCGCGGGCAGCGAAGCGCTTCGCCTGGCGGTACTGCGGAAGATTCCGCTGGTGGCGACCTTCCATTCCAAGTATTACGACGACTTCCTGAAGATCACCAAGTCCGAGGCCCTGGCCAAGGCGGGGGTCAAATTTGTGGTGGATTTTTATAACCGCTGTGACGAGGTTTGGGCGGTCGGCGCGAACACCGCCGACGTGCTGCATGAGTACGGCTACGAGGGCGACATCCAGGTGATGCCCAACGGCGTGTCCCTGCGGGAGCCCAACCCCAAAGCCCTGGAGGAAGTGAACCGCCGCTGGGGCTTGAAAAAAGAACCGCTGCTTTTGTTCGTGGGCCAGATGAATTGGAAGAAAAATATCCTGACTGTTCTTGAAGCCTGCGCCGTGCTGAACGCGCAGGGGAAGAAATTCCACCTCATCCTGGCGGGACAGGGGCCGGATATCCGGGAAATCGAGCGGAAGATCAGCGACCTGGGACTGCGCGAGCGCTCCCACCTGGCGGGCCACATCACGGATATGGACTTGCTGGACGGCCTTTACAGCCGCGCGTCGCTGTTCTGTTTCCCTTCGCTGTACGACGCCGCGCCGATGGTGGTGCGGGAGGCGGCGGTGATGGGCACGCCCTCCGTGATGGTGCGCGGCAGCACGGCGGCGGAAATCATCCGGGATGGGGAGAACGGCTTCCTGTGCGAAAACGATCCGATGGATCTGGCGCGCGTGATCGACCTGGCGCTGGGTGATCGGGAAAAGCTGCAATTGGTCGGCCAAAAAGCCCAGGAAACGATTCCCGTTCCCTGGGACGGCATCATGGAAAAAGCCGTGGAGCGCTACACCCGCCTCATCGCCCTGGGCAAGGAGGGCAAGCTGACACGGAAGTATCTGCGGGTGATTTAAGCGTGGGGGAGACAGGAGCTAAGAAATAGAAGATAGGAGTTAGGAGATAGGAGTTTTATTTTGCATAATCAAAGGACGCAAGCCAGGCTTTCGCTCTTTGAAAACTCCTCTCTTCTCTCTTCTATCTCCTCTCTCCGCACGCCTTAGACTGTTCCGAAAGTCATGACGATATCATACGCCTCGCGGAATCATGCGCTGTGATCCATCCGCAGTTTATCGGCGATCAGCGCAATGAGCTCACCGTTGGTGGGCTTTTCGTTTGGCTGGGCCACCTCGCAGCCGAAGGCTTTGTTCAGCGTGTCCACACGGCCTCGGTTCCATGCCACCTCGATCGCGTGGCGGATGGCGCGTTCCACCTTGCTGGAGGTGGTGCCGAAGCGGTGGGCGATGGCGGGATAGAGCTCCTTGGTGATGCCGCTGATCATCGTGGGTTCGGCAATCACCAGCTTGATGCCTTCGCGGAGATATTGGTATCCCTTGATGTGCGCGGGAATGCCCATGCCGAGGAAGAGGTTGGAAATCTTATCGTCCAGGCTCAGGGTGGAGGGCATGGCGGGCGGGCCGCCCTGGGGGTCCTCATTTCGCTGCCGCGCCGCGTCCCGGATGCGCTCCAGCAGCACGCGCAGTTCTACCGGCTTGATCATATAATACTGCACGCCCAGCTCCACCGCCCGGCGGATAAAATCATCCCGGCTCAGCGCGGTGACCGCGATAACCTGCGGCTTCTTTTCCGCGGGCAGGCTCTGCATCTGCGCCAGCACGCCAAAGCCGTCCAGCCCCGGCATAATCATGTCCAGCAGCATCACGTCGGCCGGCGTTTCCTGAATCAGCTTCAGCGCGTTTACGCCGTTCGACGCTTCGCCCACCACGGTAACGTCCGGCTGCTGTTCAAAGAACTGGCTCATAAATCCGCGCAGTTCGTCATTGTCCTCCACGATTGCCAATCGAATATTGCTCATTGCTGTTCCCCCTTGTTTTCCATTGTTCCATCCTTCAAAATATCCTGCCATTCCTTGGCAGTTCAAAACTAATTTTAACCAAAAGAATGATTTATACAAGAAAATAAGAACTATAAGAAGTATTTGCCTCAAAAAAACACGAATTTCGACAGATGATGGCAGCGCGCGGCGACAAAGATTTCCATTTTTTCTTATGCTTCGCGCGCGAAAACAAAACATGTGTTCCGGGCGGGAGAAAGCCCACATTGCGTCCCCAACGAAAAAAATGAAAAAAACGCGGTTTTTTCAACGTCTGAAATGGCAGGGTACGAAATTGGCAGTCAGCGAGCAAAAAAGTAACATCCTTCCATAATCTGGAAGCGTGTTTTCGCTTTTCCTTTACAATCATTCGTTTGGAGCGTATAATGAATCCGAAAATAAGAACATACGTTCTTGAATTTTTTTGCTCCGCCCGACCAGCGGCATGAAGGAGGGGAGGGAAAAATGAACAGCTTTCAGGAAATGATCTCGTATTACGCAAACCAGCTGCATTCTTCCTGGGCGCAAAAAAAGGCCCTGGCCTATCTGCGCATTTTGGCGGAAGCGGAGGGCGGCGCATCGGAAGTAAAACCGGACAAAACAAAAAGCCAGCAGAGAGAAACAAATTCTGCTGAACAAATACAATAGCATGTTGGGCCTTTCATTTGCTACAATTGGAGGAGCGCTTGTAACTGGTCAGCCGTTTGCTTCAAGGGCACTTTAAGTCATCAAGATAGGAGTTAGGAGAGAGAAGATAGGAGATAAATATAGTCCTTAGTAAATTTTGCGTCCAAAAAGCCGGTGAGCCGCGCAGCGG
>CADAKE010000056.1:0-11941 GCA_902788445.1 uncultured Eubacteriales bacterium | reverse complement strand
GAGGGGAAGCCTTTTGGCCGTCTTTCTGATAAGATTCGGAAAAGATGATCTTGAGAATCTCCTATCTCCTCTCTCCTAACTCCTATCTGCTTTAAAGTGCCCATATAGTCACAGCTGACAGAACAATTAAAAGCATTTTTTGTTTTCTTCTCTGTTTTCCTGTGGTATAATCCTTCCTGGAAATCAAAAAGCGGAACCCTCCCGAAAGGAAGGATTCCGCCGGATTGACGGCTGCTCAGATGGTGCCGCGCATCTGCTGATATTTCTGCTTGGCGGTCTGGATGTCCTGCTGCTGGGCGGGCTTGACGGGATACCAGCCCTGCTGCTCCATGGCGTTAAAGATACTCAATTGATCCTGGCCGATCTGCATGTAGCAGTCGTTGAGCACCTGGCGCATCCCGGGCTGGCTCACCTCCAGCACCTCGGAGGCGATGTTGGAAAGCAGGGCCTTTTCCTGGTAGAGCAGGTCGAAGGCCAGTTCCTGGTCGGTCAGGGGCTGCTTGGCGGGCTGCTGGTTCTGTGAGGTCTGGTTCCAGGATTGATTCTGCGTGTTCATGGTTTTCCCTCCCTTACTGACAGCCGTTCAGGAACGCGAAGATCGCGTCGAAGTGCTGGCGGTGATGCTGGGCCACGGTGGCGGCCAGGTCTTTGAGTTGGGCGTTCTGGAACGCCTCGGCGTGGTGCTGGGCCACGCGGCAGCTCATGGCCACGTGGGTCAGCTGATCCTCCAGTACGCTCAAATCCTTGCTGGTCAAAGCGCATCCGTTCTGGTTGGGCATATGCTTTCCCTCCTTTTTAATCGGGTATGGGCTTATTTTGCGCTGAGGGAAACGATTCTATACAAGGAGAACAAGATGAAAAATTGGGGATTGTACCGGTTCATTCTGAATTTTTTACCGGCGAATCGAAAAATGAACGTCTCCGATCTGCCGAAATCGGATGTCCGCGCGGTGGAAAACGCGCTGAACAAATACCGCTGTCTTGGCGCTTCTCTGTGTTTATTTGATCAAACGGGGATCACTGGCACAGTTGCTTTCGGCGTCTCACATCTGCCCGGCACACCGACGACGGCACAGACCGTATATCGCGCCGCGTCGGTGAGCAAGTTTGTGACCGCCCTGGGCGCGATGAAGCTCAAAGAACAGGGACGGCTGGATTTGGACGCGGACGTAAACGAATACGTTCCCCTTCGCATCCGCCATCCGAAAGCGCCGGACACGCCGATCACCCTGCGGATGCTGATGACCCACACGGCGGGCATTCATGACGGCGTCGATTACAACGACGGCATCGGGAAAAACGTGCCGCTGTCCGTATTATTGCAAGGCGACAGCTTCACCGATCATCCGCCGAAAACAAAATGGGAGTATTCCAATTTCGGTTTCGGCATCGCCGGGGCGGTGATGGAGGCGGCAGCGGGCACGGATTTTGAAACGCTGATGCAGGAAACGGTGTTCCGGCCCTTGGGCGTGACGGCGACCTACTACCCGCAGAAAGTTCAAGGCGATTTAGCCGACGCCGTGCGCATTTTACCCAGAAGCAAAACGCCCAACTTCAATGCCGCGGAGCGTCGGGCAAGGCCGCTCACGCCGGAAGAAGTGAACCCGGAAACGCACTACAATTTGGCCCACGGGTCGCTTTGTGTATCCGCGCCGGAACTGGCGAAGCTGGGCAAAGCCGGGATGAAGCCGGGCTTCCTGACCGAAGAAAGCCTTGAGGAAATGCGGCGGGAAATCGCGCCCTTCGGAGAACGGGCCCATAACCTGTCCCAGGGCATCGGCACGTTTGTTTTAAACGAACCCGGAATCTGCGAGCGCCCGCTGTACGGCCACCAGGGGATGGCCTACGGCGCGGTGCACGGGGTGTTCTTCGACCCTGACAGCGAAAGAGGCGTCGCCCTGCTGACCACCGGAGCCAGCGAAGCCCGGCGCGGCGTGCTGGCGGATTTAAATTTTTCTATTCTCAAATTGCTCTGGCAAGGGAGTTAAGCATGGATCGAGTCGTTGAAATCAAGCGGCAGCACGGCGTCGCCGCCATCAAATTCATGAGCGGGGACGTATTAAAGGTTCCATCCGCCCTCTACCTGGAACGGAAGCTGCACGTAAACCAGCCGCTGGACCCGGAGGAATACCGCCTGTTCATGGTTCAGCGGGCGTATCCCCACGCGCTGGAGGCGGCGATGAAGTACCTGGCCCTGCGGGAGCGCAGTGAGCAGGAAATCCGGTCGCGCCTGCGCCGCTCGCAGTACGACGAAGCGACGATTCAGAAGGTGATCGAAACCCTGAACCTGCACGAGCTGGTGTCCGACGGGCGGTTCGCGGAACAATGGGTGCACAGCCGCAGTAGGAAGTATGGCAAGAACCGCATCGCCCAGGAACTCCGCATGAAGGGCGTCGCCGGTCAGGAGGCGCAGGCGGCTTTGGATACGATTCCCGAGGAAGAAGAATACCAGCGTTGCGTAGAGCAGGCGAAGCGCCTCTGCCGGAAATTCCAGAACGACCCGAAAAAAATCGCCCAATCGCTGACGCGAAAGGGCTATAATTGGTCAATGGCGCGGCGGGCGGCGGAGGAAGCCGTTACACCAGCAGCGTCATCACGGGAATGGTGAGGAAGCACAGCAGCGTGCTCACCAGCACGCAGTTGGCGGACAAGTCCATTTCGCTGTGGTGCATTTCGGCCAGGTTCAGGATGATGGAGGCGCAGGGCGTGGCGGACAGCACCAGCACGCTGGCCTTGAACGCCATCGGCAGCGGCAGGAAATACACCAGGACGAAGCAGAACAGCGGGAACGCCACCAGCTTGGCCAGGCTGACCGCGTAAACGAACGGCTGGGTGAACAGCTTTTTGACGGGCGTCTGGGCCAGACGGATGCCCAAAATGATCATGCAGAAGGGCGTGGACATGTCCCCCACCAGCTTCACGCCGTTCACCAGCATTTCCGGCAGACGCTGCCGCGCGGAGAGCATGAACAGCGGCATGGCGATATAAAAGCCGATCATGGTGGGATTCACCAGCGCGGATTTGAGGCTCATGTATTTCTTTTCTTTCGTCAGGCAGAACACGCCCATCGTGAACACTAAGATGTTCATCGTGACGCAGTAAATGGCGGAATAGCAGGCGGCCTCCGGGTGATCAGGCAGCAGCGCGCGAATCACCGGCAGGCCAAAAAAGCCCACGTTGCCCAGCGTGGAGCCGATGTTCAGGATGCGGAACCGCGCGTCTCCCTGCTTTGAACGGAACAGGAAATACAGCAGCGCCATGAACGCGCTTTGCAACACGAACGTGACCACAAAAAACAGCGCCATGCCCCGCAGCGTTTCCCAGGAAAAATCCTTGCTGATGAACGCGGAAATGTGCATACAGGGGCCGCACACATAAATCAAGATGGCGGAAAGCGTGGAAAGATGCTGCGCCGACGCTTTTTTTGTTTTGCTCAGCAGATACCCCGGCAGGATGTAAAGCAGCGTCAAGGTCACCTGGCTCAGGGCGATTTGGAAGCTCATAGAAGAATCTCGCTTTCGTGGGGGATTGGGCTGGGATTAGGAATTAGGCAATAGGCAGTAGGCAATTGGGATTAGGTAAACACTGATTGATTCATCACAGGTAGATATTATACAAATTGATTGTAGGGGCGGATATGATCCGCCCGCTTTGTAAAATTGCCTCAAGGCATGGGAATGCAGCGAACGTAAAGAATTGCTTAACGGGCGGATGATATCCGCCCCTACACGGCATTATTCCAACAAATGTATAGATATTTACATAATTGAATTGATCAGTATCTACTTAGAGTACAGAGTTCAGAGATTTTAGCGTCCAATAAGACGGACAACTTTTTTTGCAATCTATATTCTCTGTACTATGCACTCTGTACACTACTCCCTACTCCCTATTCCCTACTCCCTAATCCCTATTGCCTATTGCCTATTGCCTACTGCCTACTGCCTATTGCCTAATTTCCTACCTCTTCGGCGTCGCGGAGGGTTTCGGCGTTTTGGAAGGTTTCGGGGCGGTTTCGGTGGTGACGGCGTTTCCGGAGAACACCAGCCTTTGCAGCGCGGGGTCGGCGACGCCGGTTTCCTCCAGGCCGTTATAGCGCTGCAATTTCTTCACCCGTTCCTCCGTCACGCTGTTGTATTGATCCGAAACATTTTTATCGTTGAAGTATCCCAGCCAATACATGGCGATTTTGAAGCGCTGCACGTCCCGCCCGCTCATGCCCTTTTTCAGGGTGCGATAGTCCGGGTCGGCGTTCGGGTCGGCGGTGGGCTTGGGCGTATTCGTCGGCTTCGGCGTGGCCGTGGGCTTGGGGGTTTTCGTCGGCTTGGGTGTGGCGGTCGGTTTCGGCGTGGGCTGCGGGGCGAGATCCATCCAAATCCAGTTCAGTATCTTTTCATCCTGAAACACGTGATAGGGCATCCGGCTGTGGGTGGAATCGAACTGCACCGCCTCGGAGGTATACCCCGCGTCCTCCAGCGCCTGGGCAAAGTCCAGCGCGGACTGGGCGGGCATGTTGGTGTCCCGCGTGCCGACGAAGGTGCGCAGTTCACAAAACGCGAAACTGTCCACGCTTACGTCCTCGTTCACGCGGCCGGACACGCTGATGGCGCGGCAGAAGCGCTCCGGGTACAGGTTGACCAGGTCGTACACCCCAATCGCGCCCATGCTGAATCCCACCAAAGCGACGCGGTTTTCGTCCACCTGGTTTTCCTCGATCGTGCGGTCGATCATCTTCATGACCGCGTTTTCGATGCTGATCCACTGGCCGAAGTTGGACGGCATTTGCGGAATCAAAATCACCGCGTCGTCGCACAGCACGATGCCTTCCTTCAAAAACAGCGGCAGGCTGGTCAGCAGCGCGCCTTCGCCGCGCTCCCCGGAGCCGTGCAGGTACACCACCAGCGGCATCCCCGGCTCCGCTTCCGGCGGCAGGTACAGCCAGTAATTGATCAGCTGGTCCTGTTTTTCATCCCGCGCCCCGTGCTGGATATAGCGCACCGTGCCTGCGGCCTGCCCGTTTCCCAGCATGGAAATGAGCAGCAGCGCGGAAAGAAAAAGGGCAGCCCCTCTTTTTAATATTGCCATGCTTTTCCTCTTGAAATACAGGCTGCCCATCGTCCGTTCAGATGGGCAGCCGTGAAGCAGCTTATTCATCCCAAATCCACAATGATGGGCAGGATCATGGGATTGCGCTTGATCTTTTCATAGATATAGCGGTGCAGTTCATCCTTGATGCGGTTCTTGATGCTGGGCCAGTCGCTGCCCTCGATGCGGCCATAGCTGGCGATGATGCCGCGCACCACCTCGCGGGTACACTCAATAATGTCCTCATTCTCCCGCACGTACACAAAGCCGCGGGAGATCACGTCCGGCCCGGACACCAGCACGCCGTTGGTGCGGTCGAAGGCCATGGCAACGATGATCAGGCCGTCCTGGGAGAGATGCTTGCGGTCGCGCAGCACCACGTTGCCCACGTCGCCGATGCCCAGGCCGTCCACCAGCACCTCGCCGGTGGGCACGGTGCCCGCGATGGAGAGGCTGTCCTGACTCATTTCGATCACCTGGCCCGCGGCGGGCAGCACGATGTTCTGCCGGTCCATCCCCATGGATTCCGCCAGCTCGGCGTGCTGCCAGAGCATCCGGTATTCGCCGTGGATGGGGATGAAATACTTGGGCTTCACCAGCGCGTGCATCAGCTTGATTTCTTCCTGGCAGGCGTGGCCGGACACGTGCACCTCGGCCATGGCCTCATAAATCACCTCCGCGCCGCAGCGGTAGAGCTGGTTAATGACGCGGGAAACGAATTTTTCGTTGCCGGGAATGGGCGTTGCGGAGATGATCACCTTGTCGCTGGGCTTGATTTGCAGCTTCCGGTGCTCGGAAAACGCCATGCGGGTCAGGCCGCTCATGGGCTCGCCCTGGCTGCCGGTGGTGAGGATGAGCAGCTCGTCGTCCCGGTAGCTGTCCAAGTCGTCCACTTCCAGGTAATACCCGTCGGGAATCACCAGCTCGCCCAGCTGCATGGCCACCCGGCTGACCGACACCATGCTGCGGCCCACGAAGCAGACCTTGCGCCCGAACCGGATGCCGCTGTCGATCACCTGCTGGAGGCGGTTGATGTTGCTGGCGAACATGGCCACGATCACGCGGCCCTGGGCATTGCGGAACTGGTTGACGAAGGTTTCGCCGATCTTGCGCTCGCTCATGGTGTAGCCGGGGCGCTCGATGTTGGTGCTTTCGCACAGCAGGGCCAGCACGCCCGCGTCCCCCGCCATGGCGAGGGAGCTCAGGTCGGTGATCTCGCCGTCCACGGGGGTAAAGTCGATCTTGAAGTCGCCGGAGTGGACGATCACGCCGGCGGGGCAGGAAATGATCAGCGCGCACGCGCCGGGGATGGAATGACTCACCTTGATGAACTTCACCGTGAACGCGCCGATCCGAATTTCATCCCGCGGGTTGATGGCGTTCATCTGGATGCCGTTCACCCGGTGCTCCCGGAGCTTTAAGTCAATGAGCGCCAGGGTCAGCCGCGTGCCCCAGATGGGCGCGGGCACCTGCTGGAGGATGTAGGGCGTGGCGCCGATGTGGTCCTCGTGACCGTGGGTGAACACATAGCCCCGCACCCTGTCCTTGTTGGCCACCAGGTAGGAAGCGTCCGGGATCACCAGGTCGATGCCCAGCATGTCCTCCTTGGGGAAAATAGAACCGCAGTCCACCACCAGAATGTCGTCTTCGTACTCTATCACATATAAGTTCTTGCCGATTTCATCCACGCCGCCCAGCGGGATAACGTGCACTTTGGGAAACTGTGCCATAAAAACCTCCTTGAATCATTCTGCATATGTCAATTGAAAACGTAACTATCGCCTATTGTTTTGTCAGACAGGAACGTTCAAAATGCTTTTCAATGAAATACCCCGATAGAAATCAGAACACTTCTGTTAAAATTATATCACATTTCCTTAAAAAATGCCAGAGCGATTTATGAACAAAATCACGGCTTGATTCTGTGCTATTCTGATCAATTCTGTAAAATACCGGCTGGAAAATGACCGTTTTATCGGGATACGCGGGCCCCGAAAACGAGGATTTCGCTCATTGCCATTTCCGCTGTTCCATGCTATAATGAAGGCGCGGTGAGGAGGGATTCCCTTGCAGGAAAGGATTCGCCAGGTGCGCAGGCATTTCGGGCTGACGCTGGAGCAGTTCGGGGAAAAGATCGGCCTGAAAAAAAGCGTGCTCAGCCGGATTGAAAACGGCTACAGTATGCCCCAGGAGCAGACGGTGCGGCTCATCTGCCGCACGTTTCACGTGTCCTACGCCTGGCTCCGCGACGGCGTGGGCGATATGTTTGAGGAAGCGGACGAGGACGACGCGGTCAACCGCCTGATGCTGGGCCAGGACGAATTTCCCAAGCGGGTGTTCCGCGCCCTGGCCGCTATGCCGCCGGAAGGCTGGGACGCGCTCAGGCGGCTGGCGGATGTGCTGCGGGAGCAGAATAATGGAATATTGTGAATTTGTTGGACGCTTTAAGGTATCAAGGCAATAGGCATTAGGCATTAGGAAAAAATTGAAATTGCGCTTCGAGTTACTATTGTAGATCACTATTTACTAATGCCTAATGCCTATTGCCTTTCTTGCTTAAAGCGCCCTTTCTTTTTTTACACCAAATGATTTCAAAAAAGCGAGGCAATCCAGATGGATGCGGTGTATCATGTTCTTTCCCCCTTGGGCGGCATCACCCTGACCAGCGACGGCGAGGCGCTGACAGGGCTGTGGTTCGACGGGCAGAAGCATTTCCCGGAGCGGTTGATTGCCGATTTCCAAAGCAAGCCCTTGCCTGTTTTTGAGGAAGCGGAACGCTGGCTCAATCTCTATTTCAGCGGACAGGAACTTGGCTTTACCCCGCCGCTGACCTTGCGCGGCACGCCGTTTCAGCGCGGAGTGTGGGAAATTCTGCGCGCGATCCCTTATGGAAAAACCGTCACCTACGGCGAAATCGCGGCGCAAATCGCGCGGCAAAACAATCTCCCGCGCATGTCCGCCCAGGCGGTCGGCAGCGCGGTCGGGCGGAATCCGATTTCCCTGATCGTCCCCTGCCACCGGGTGCTTGGCGCAAACGGCAGCCTGACCGGCTACGCGGGCGGGATTGAAAAAAAGAGATTCCTGCTGGAGATGGAAAAGCAAACCACGAGCAAGGAAGCCCTTGCGGATTGAGGGAAACCGCTGTACAATAAAATGGAACTTTCAGAAATACGACGTTACGAAAGGAGGCTGCTTGGGTGCGGGGTGAAAAACAAAGGAACAAGGCCGTCGGCAGCTTCATCATGCTTGGAACGCTGATTCCTTTTTTGCTTTGCCTGATGGCGTCCAACCTGCTGCTGTCCGTGCCTGTGTGGGGCGGGGCGCTGTGCCTGGCGGCGGAAACGGCGGCGCTGCGCGGGACGGCGGACGCGCCGTCCAAAGCGGCGAAACGGGAGGACATCCAGCCGCTGCAAAAGGCGTATGCCTATAAAGCGTTTCACCGGATGCTGGCGGCAGTGGTCGCGGGAATGCAGGTGACGCAGGCAATGATTTGTTCCTATATTGCCGTGGCCGTTGACGCGCTGATCGGGTGCGTGATTACGGCCGGGCTGTGCGTGTTCGCCGCTTTCCGGGTGGTTCGCGCTTTCATGCGGCGGGCCAAGGGCGCCGAACCCAACCGCGTGATGTTCTGCGGCCTGCTTCTCTGGCTGTTCGGCGTGGTGCTGTTCATCCGTTCGCTGGGCCGTACCGGTTCACCCGTGGTTTATGTGGCGCTGGCTCTGAGCGCCCTGGGGACGGCAGCGTGCGTTTGCGTGTTGGCGGCCATGGAAGCGGATATGCGGAGGGCCGGGGCTTTTGCGCTGGGCTGTCTGCCGGACGCCGGGCCGGAGGGAATACAGCGGACCCGCGTTTGGCTTTCCGCGCTGGCGGGCCAGGCCCTTGCGCTTGCGGGGCTGGCGCTGATCGGCCTTCTTTCCGGCAGGGAACTGGACAATGGATGGAGCGCCGCGTTCCGTTCGCATTCGGCGTTCCTGACGGTGCCGTCCATGCTGCTGGTCGTCGCCGCGTTCTTCTTTTTCCTGGCGTTTCCCCTGACGCGGCTGCACCTGGAGAAGCTGCGCAGGTACACGGAACTGCGCCAGGCGGGCGGGGAAAACGCCGCCCTGCGCGACCAGCTCACAGCGGTGATTGTGCAAAAAAGCCACAGGCCCCATCTCGTCACGCTCATCGTGGCCACGCTCAAAATCTTTTACCGCCACAAAGTGATCGGGCAGGAAAACGTCCATCTGGACGCGGACACGCCCTGCGTGTTTGTCTGCAACCACGGGGAGATTTACGGCCCGGTGGTAGCCAAGGTGTTTTTGCCGTTCCCGTTTCGGCCCTGGTCGGCGTATGAGATGGTGGACAGGGAGGCCGTGATCGACCGCACCATGAACGGCATTTACCAGGAAGCCAAAGGCGTGAAGCGCAAGCTGCTGCAATGGATGATGGAGCATATCGGCGCGCCGTTCCTGACCGAGATCATGCGGGAGGTGGGCAGCGTTCCGGTGTACCACGACAACCCGCGCAAGCTGATGCAGACCTTCCGGGAAACCGTCGCCACCATGCAGGCGGGGGATAACATCCTCGTGTTCCCCGAAAACGCGGCGACCTCTGCCGACCACCGCTACGTCCGCGAGGGCGTGAGCGAGTTCTTCACCGGCTTTACCATGATCGGCCAGATGTATTACAACAAGACGGGCAAGTGCCCGCAGTTCATCCCGATGTACGCGAATAAACGGGAGCGCACGATCACCTTCGGCGAGGCCATGCGCTATAACCCTGACCTGCCGCCCAACGACGAAAAGGAACGCCTGTGCGATTGTCTGCGCGGCGAAATGCTGCGCCTCGCTGGGATGAAGGACAAATAATCCGATCGCAAAAACGAAGCGGGGGACGCGCGGCCCTCCGCTTCTTTTTGCGGGCAGATTTATTTGCTCAAAACGCGCCGCTCCGACATTGACTTTTGTGCTTTAAAGAGATACAATAAAAACGATCAAACCCTGCATGGATACAGGAAGGAAAGAGCGTTTATGAAAGTTGTATTGGAGCATCTGACCAAGCGGTTTCCCAGCCGGACGAAGAACGAGCCGGACGTGATCGCGGTGAACGATTTCAACTTTGAAATCCCGGATGGAAAACTGATCGGCCTGCTGGGCCCTTCGGGCTGCGGCAAATCCACAACGCTGAACCTGATCTGCGGCCTGGAACCGCCGACCAGCGGCAAGATTTTCTTTGGCGGGGACGACGTGACAAGGCTTCCGCCGGAGAACCGGGGCGTGGGGCTGGTGTTCCAGAATTACGCGCTGTATCCCCATCTGACGGTGCTGGAAAACATCATGTTCCCGCTGCAAAATTTGAAGGGCGCGGAGAAGATGAACAAGCCCGCCATGAAGGAAAAGGCGATCACCGCCGCGAAGCTGGTGCAGATCGACACGCTGCTGGAGCGCAAGCCCAGCGAGCTCTCCGGCGGCCAGCAGCAGCGCGTCGCCATCGCCCGGGCGCTGGTGAAGACCCCGCGCGTATTGCTCATGGACGAGCCGCTCTCAAACCTGGACGCGCGGCTTCGCTTGCAGACCCGGGAGGAAATCCGCCGCATCCAGCAGGAAACGGGCGTCACGACGATCTTTGTTACCCACGACCAGGACGAGGCCATGAGCATCTCCGACATGATCGTGGTAATGAAGGACGGCGTGGTGCAGCAGATCGGCGCGCCGCAGGAGGTGTACGACAACCCGGTCAACCTGTTCGTGTCCATGTTCCTGGGCACGCCGCCCATCAACGTGTTCGACGGGAACGTGAAGGGCGAAAAATTGTATATCGGTTCCGAAGCGGTGCTTAACGTGCCGGGCGTGAAAGACCAGCCCGTGTCCGCCGCCATCCGGCCCGAGGGCTTCACGCTGGATGAAAACGGCCCCTTCACCCTGAACCTGTCCCGCGTGGAGGTCATGGGCCGGGATACCAGCGTGGTGTCCACGCATCCCAGCAGCCGCAACGTGACCATCCGCTCCATCATCCCGGCCCGGAACAAGGTGGACAGGAGCGCGAAAACCGTGCGGTTCAGCCTGCTGCCCGACAAGGTGTTCCTCTTTGACGCGGAAACCGACCTGCGCCTGCCTTTCAATATCCAGTAAGGAGGCGCGGCGATGAACAAGAAAAGTATGAAAGGCTGGCTGTACCTGCTGCCCGCCATCCTGTTCCTGGGCTGCTTCATGGTGTACCCGCTGATCGACGTGCTGGTGTACTCCTTTGAGGAGGGCTACAACTCGGCCAGCCAAACCTATTATGGCGTGGGCCTGTACAATTATTCCTATGTGCTGCGCGACCCGTACTTTTTGCAGGCGGTGAAGAACACCTTTATCCTGGTGATTATCACCGTGCCGCTGTCCACCGGCATCGCGCTGCTGATCTCCCTGGGCCTGAACGCCATCAAGCCCCTGCGGAACCTGTACCAGACCATTTATTTCCTGCCTTACGTCACCAACACCCTGGCGGTGGGCCTGGTGTTCATGATTCTGTTCAAGAAAACCGCCTACACCGACGGCCTGGTCAACCTGATGATTCAGTGGTTCGGCGGGCAGAGCGTGGACTTTATCGACGGCCCCTACTGGGCGAAGATGTTCGTGCTGTGCTTCTACACCATCTGGGTGGTCATGCCCTTTAAGATTCTGATTCTCACCAGCGCCCTGGCCTCGGTGAACCCGGAATATTACAGCGCCGCCCGCATGGACGGCACCCGCTCCTTCCGCATCTTCTACAAAATCACCCTGCCCATGATCTCCCCCATGATTTTTTATCTGGTCATCACCGGCTTTATCGGCGCGTTCAAGGCGTACAGCGACGCGGTGGCCCTCTTCGGCACCGACCTGAACGCCGC
>CADAKE010000055.1:13691-14041 GCA_902788445.1 uncultured Eubacteriales bacterium | reverse complement strand
GTCCTGCCACGATGCCCACAGGCGCAGCAGTTACCGCACTGAACATGCCCGCCCGCTGGCAAGCAGGCACCGGCATTTCGCCGACCCCTTGCCCACACCGGCAGTCATGTGGCTTACCACCAGCTGGACGTAAAGCGAACACTATGCCAGCCAAGTAAACAGCCTTCCTGCTTCGTAGTGTTCGACGTGGACGGACAGCTTGTTCAGTAGGCAACACCTCCGCCATCCTCAGTAACAAAGATACAAAGGAACAAACCTTACAGGCGATTGAGGCCAGCTGGCCTTGGTCGCCTTATTTTTTTACCCCTAACTCATTACCGCCAGTTGGTGGTAAAGGGATAAGGAGACCA